>CAYRJC010000001.1:0-44703 GCA_964424635.1 uncultured Candidatus Saccharibacteria bacterium
ATGATACAATAGATGTAAAAGAGTGTATGAAATACAAAACCAAAAATAAAGAAAATAACAGACAGTCTGGGTTTACTTTAATAGAATTACTTGTTGTGATTTCTATTTTTGCTTTTCTTGCCACCTTGATTTTATTCTCTTTGGTTAGTGCCAGAGAAAAGGCTAGAAACGCTAAACGGGGTGAAGATTTTAACGTTGTGGTTAAAGCTATGGAGTTTTATTATGATAAATATGGCTCTTATCCAAATGGTAATAATTTAGCTTCAGAAAATACCGCATATAGTTTTCAGGATTTATCTTCTTTTTTAGTACCAGAATTTTTGGCAGGTATGCCAGTTGATCCTTCTTTTGCTGTTGGTAATTTTGATAATAGTTTAATTGCTAAAACTGCTTTGGCTCAAGATTCTGGAGATCAGGAGTATAAAATATGGTCAGAGTTTTATAATTCAGGGAGCCTGAAATCTTTAGAGGACTGGGATCAATATAAAGAATTTGCGGCATCAGCAGAGGCGGTTTCTGATGTTGATAGTTTTTATAAATTTAAAGATAGTAAGATCTGGAATAATTTTCAAGATTCAAAATTTTATAATGTATGGACTGATTATTATGACTCTAATTCACCGACAGAAGAATCAGACGATCCGGGAGTGGTATTTTTGGATTACCAATATTATTGGGTGAATGATGGTAAGGATTATGCAATAATGATTCCTTATGCCAACGAGCATGATGGGGTAGATTGTATGTATAGAACATCTGGAGCTGCTGGTGTTGCTCCCGAAATCCCTAACTGTGAAAATTAATACTAACTTAAAAGCATCTTTCAAATCCGAAAGGTGTTTTATTTTAGCCGTAGTAAATTAGGTTTTGTTGTATATAATATATTTTAATAATCAAAAACAACACTTATAATGAGTGTTGTTTTTTTTGGTGGGTCGGGCGGGGTTCGAACCCGCGACAAATGGCTTAAAAGGCCACTGCTCTACCAGCTGAGCTACCGACCCCTGGTTAGAGATTGTGTAAGTAATTTATAAATACTCAACAATTCTAACGCATTTAAGCTTTTTTTTCAAGTACTTAATTTGAGGTTAAGAAGAGGTTAAAGTGAATGATTTTGGAGATATAATAATTTTATTCTTTAGAAGTAGTGTCGTTGTTTCCAATACTATCTTTATCATTATCTTCTGTAGTATTAATAGCAGCCTTTTTTGTAACTTTCTTAGCTACTTTTTTCTTTGCAACTTTTTTAGCTACCTTCTTTTTAGCTTTAGTCTTATCCGGCTTCTCTTTGGATTCTTTGTATAATTCTTGTAGTTGAACTTCGGATTCTGGTTTGATGTTTAGTATGAGCGTACAATCTGGCCATCGTGTGCAAGCGTAAAATGGTTTACCACGGCCGCGGCTCTTTTTTTCTACTACGTCACCAGGTTTATTTTTACGATCCTCTGATTCCAAACACATTGGACAAATAAAACCAGTCTTGTTCCAAATTTTAGAAATTCCTTTACAGGTAGGATAATCACTGCAGCCTAAGAAGAAGCCGAATCTTCCTCGTTTAACATTCATATGTTTATCACAAATTGGGCATTTGTAATCTTTGGTCTTTTCTTCTAGTTCAGCGATTTGAGCCGCTTCTTCTGGCATTGGCTGAGTCACTTTACTTCCTTCTTCTGGACAAGCCAAAAATTTACCCATACGCCCATACTTAATCAACATTGGTTGGCTGCAGTGAGGGCAAGGAGTTGTAGAAACCTCGATTTGTTTTTCTACCGAAGCTTCTTTTTCTATTAAATGTTTTTTAAATGGTCCGTAAAAATCTTCTAAGACCGGTACCCATTTGAGTTTACCTTCGGCAATTTGATCGAAGTCTTCTTCGATTTTAGATGTAAAAGTAATATCAACTATTTCAGGGAAGTTTTCTACTAACATATCTGTAACCAAAAAACCTTCTTCTGTAGGAGAATATTTTTTATCTTCTTTGGTCACATAGCCGCGTTCTTGAATCGTAGTTAAGGTTGGAGCATATGTGGAAGGACGGCCCACACCAGCAGCTTCTAGTGCTTTAACAAGAGTAGCATCAGAGTATCTCGCTGGTGGTTCTGTAAAATGTTGAATAGGGGAAAGTTGATGAAGCTGAAGAATTTCTTCGACAGAAAGTTCTGGTAGTATACCTTCGATTTCATCTTCTTCGCTTTTTTCATCCACACCTTCTGTGTAAGCTCTAATAAAACCATCAAACTTTACAACTTGCCCGTTTGCACGGAAAGTATATTTGTTTGCTTCGCTGCTGTTGCCTGCAGAAATATCTACTGCGGTCTGATCAAAAATTGCTTGCTGCATTTGGCAGGCTAAAGTTCTTTTCCAAATTAAATCATATAATCTGACAGCGTTCCGTTCGGTTTTAGTTGTCATATTACTTGGTAGTAAAGATAAGTCTGTAGGGCGAATCGCTTCGTGGGCTTCTTGCGCTCCTTTACTTTTATTAGAAAAGTAACGCGGTTCGTTTAGGCCGTACTGTTTTCCAAATTCCGAGCTAATTACTTCTTGCGCTTGCTCTAAGGCAGATTTAGCTAGGTTTAAACTGTCGGTACGCATATAGGTGATAAAACCGTTTTCATATAAATTTTGAGCAACAGCCATAGTTTGCTTAGCACTAAATCCTAACTTACGAGCAGCTTCTTGTTGTAAAGTAGAAGTTGTAAATGGAGGAGAAGGATTGCGCTTAACTTCTTTTTTGGTAATATCAGAAACACTATAAACTCCGCCTTCTAAATCGGAGGTGATTTTTTTAGCTTGGTTCTCATTATTGATTCCCATTTTACCAACAGTCTTACCATCGATTTTGGTTAGTTTGGCAGTAAATTTGATATCACTTTTTTGTTTAGAAAGAGATGCTTCGATGCTCCAATACTCTTCTGCGATAAAAGCTTTAATTTCTCTTTCACGTTCTACTACTAAACGCACGGCCACGCTTTGTACACGACCAGCTGATAGTCCATAACGGATTTTCCGCCATAAGAAAGGGGAAAGTTCGTAACCTACTAAACGGTCCAGAACGCGACGGGCTTGTTGAGCATCAACCAAATTAAGGTCAATGGCTCGCGGATTGGCAAGAGCGTGCTCGATAGCAGATTTGGTAATTTCGTGAAATACAATGCGTTTTAATTTGGAATCATTGTATTTCATACCTAAAGCTTCTACTAAGTGCCAAGAAATAGCTTCTCCTTCTCGGTCTTCATCAGTTGCCAATATAATAGAGGAGGCTGCTTTAGCCATTTTTTTAAGCTTGGTGACAACTTCTTTGGCTTTAGGGGGGATTGTGTATACTGGTTCAAAGTCATTATCAACATCAATAGAAATTTTAGATTTTGGTAAATCACGGACATGGCCAAAACTTGCTTCGACTTCATAATCGGAACCTAAAAATTTAGAAATAGTTTTTGCTTTAGTAGGGGATTCTACTATAATAAGTTGCTTTGCCATAATTATTTTAATTAGAATCGTAATAGCTTTTATAAGTACAATGGTGATTCTATACGAGAGTGGTGGGGATTGTCAAATTTCTACTATAATGTTACCATAGTAAGTCTTGAAAAAATATTTATTGGAGGAAAAATATGGCTAATAGATTGGGAATTGAATGTCCGACATTCGAAAGCTTGTTAGAAGAAAAATCTAAAAGCAATTATGATTTATTTTTAGAACAACAAACCGCTCAGGTATTGCTTAACTGTGTTATTAATCGTATACGAACGGCTTTGGCTTTGTGTCATCAACAGCTGAAGTTTAAAGCTTTATATAATGAGGGTGAAGAGTCTTTTTACTCTGAAGTTTTGGATGTTCTTAATGATAAAGGTTTTCAGGTAAAGGTTTATAGAAGGCGACTTAAAAAAGCTACTTCTATCAGAAGGTGGTATTGGACTATTGATTTGAAACCAGAATAATATTAGGAGGAAATTATGATAAAACCAAGGGATGCAATTAATTTGAGAGGGCAGAAAATGAGTATGAAGGGAGCAAGAGCTTATATCAAGACTTGTATCAGGTTAGCAGTTGAACATGAAAGACCTGATATTCATCCGCATAAATCTTTGTTTTCTAAGGAAGTTGAGGATCAGTTGGTTCTTGAATTGCGGGACGCAGGGTATACTGTGACAAATGATGAGTATTCTATGAAAATCTATTTCCCTCAGCATATGTGGGATGAAGTTGACTGTAGAGAAAAGAAAGAAAACTCTGAAAGCGTTCCAGGTTAAAATTTTTGTCTTACTCATTGTGTTGAAAATAGTTTAAGGCGTAATCACATTTGTGGTTACGTCGATTTTTTTAAATATATTTTGTTTTTCTTGTTCTGTAGCAAGTCTTGGAGTAGAATAGTTTTCTATGATAACTGGGATTAGCTCAATTTGTTTAATGATTGTTGGGACAGGGCTTCCTTGGATATCATTACCACAAGCAGAACTGCCTGCTTGATTGTTGCATTTACCAGATTTGTTTAATGTAATTTTCAAAGTCAATCCTTCTTTAGTAGCCTGACTCCATTCTTGATCAAACACAAAATTTCCTAAGGAGTAAAATATATATTTTCCTTTGTAAACTTCGAAAGGTTGGATCCAGTGAGGATGAGCACCTATAACTATATCAGCACCGTTATCGATAGCCGCTCGCGCAAAGTCTATCTGGTCTTGATTGGTTTTTGTAGTATATTCTGTTCCTGCATGCATTGTTGCAACTACAAAGTCGCTGTTATTTTTTAGTTGAGTAATTGATCTTTTAATTTTTTCTACATCGCCAATATTGGCAACATAAGGACTAACTGGCGCATAGCTTGCTCCGATAAAACCAATTTTGATTCCTTTACTTTCGTAAATCTCTCCTTGCCATGCGCTGCTTTTGTCGCTACCTACACCAACTGTTTTAATAGAGTTTTCTTCCAAATAACTTTTCGTAAAATTTATTCCATTTTTGCCTTGATTAAGAATATGATTATTAGCTAAATTAAGTATTTTGAAATTATATTTTGATAATCCATTTATAGTCCAAGTTGGGGCGTTGAAAGTAAAGCTATTTACATTATTTTCAAATTCATCATTTCCGGAAAAAGGGGATTCTAGATTTCCAAAATTAAAATCTGTGGAATTAAGAAGAGTGTCCAATTTATTGAAAGGTAGAGAGGAGTTTTTTTGATTTTTTAACATCGTACCTGCGACATTTCTGGACAGCATAATATCACCAACTGCAAGGAAGGTAATTTCTGTGTTATCTTGTTTTTTAGTCATGTCTTGTCCGGTCTGGTAATAATCTTGTAGTGTGTCTTTTTTGGTTGATAACAAATTAGAATCTATTGATTTTGAGGTGGTTTTATAATTATCCCAATAATAAAACCCACCAATAATGATTGCTGTGATAATAAGAAAGGGGAGTAGTTTTTTCATATTAACTTTTGATAAACTTGAGTGCTGATTTGGGAAATTATTTTATTCATTTCAAATTCAGACAGAATCGATAATAGTTCTGATAATGGAAGCTTGGTTTGTTCTAATAATTTTTCAAGTTCTATAGCCCCGCTTCGCATACATTTTATCACAGCTAATTGATTGCTGGTAAATTTTTGTTCTTGCTTGTTGATTTTATTTTTGACTCCGAACTCGCTTAGTAAATAATCGGTAGAACTTAGTATTTGCGCCCCATGAGAAATTAAGTTATTGGTTCCGCTACTTTGTTCAGAAAATATTGAACCAGGTACTGCATAAACTGAGCGATTGTATTCTGTAGCAAAGTCAACAGTTAATAAAGCACCGCTTTTGTTTGCTGCCTCAGCGATTATAGTAGCTTGACTTAATCCCGCAATGATTCTGTTTCGGGCGACAAATTGATATTTTAAAGATGTAGTCTGAGGAGGGTATTCTGAAATCAACAAACCACCTTTTCTTAAGATTTCTATTGCTAAATTATAATTAGTCTTAGGGTATATGCTTAAGTCGTCAATTCCACTTCCTAGTACGGCAATAGTCTTTAAACTTTTCTGTAATGCTGCCTGATGGCTGGTAGTATCAATACCAATTGCCAAGCCGGATATAATTGTTATTTCCGAACTCCTTAATTCAGAAATTATTTTTTCAACAACTAATTTACCATAACTAGAAGCTTTACGGCTCCCAACAATTGCCAAAGATTTGGTATTAAGTAGTTTTATATTTTCACCGCGGTAATATAGTATCAGTGGCGGATCGGGGATTTGGAGTAAAAGGCTTGGGTAATCTGAATCAAAAATATTTATAGCTTTAATCTGGTTGTGTTCTAGTAATGCTAAGAATTTCTCTTTTGATTCATTTTTAAAATAGGACAAAAATTTTTGAGTTTGACCAAGGTTTAATTTTATCTCCTTGCAGAATTTTAATAAATCAAAATTACTTAAATCTAAATTAGGATTTAGTATTGGCCAATCTCGCAAGGCTTCTATTAAAGCTGGCTTAATAGAGCTTATGGATTTGGATAGTATATATAGTAGGAAAGTAAGGTCATTCATCTTATAAAAATTATCTCATAATCTAAATAAAGACCGTTTTAATAAACGTTCAATGTTTAATAAGTTATTTATAAACTCCAAATTTAGTACTTGACAAAATCTCTAAAGAAGTGTATAATAGATTAAAGCTTGAATTTGGGATGAACGGGCTTTTAAAATTTATCTTTAATACCCTGCTTGCAAGTCGCGAATACATAGATCATCCCTCCTATTCTATGTTTCTAGCGGTCAAGTAGAGCTGTTGTACTTTTGTCCGGCAGTTCTCACTTGTAGGTGGGGTAGTGAAGATAAATAAACCGCAAAACAAAAATTAATGTTGTGCGGTTTTATTTTCGCAAAAATCCTGGCGTTATGCCAGGTATCTGTACGCAGATAAAATTTAACAGGAGGTGACGTTATGTCATCAAATGATCCGCAGTATAATATTACAAATGGTCCCAGTAAGTGGGATTTGTCTACAAATTTTTTTACTGAAGTATCTAAGAGAGGTAATTTATTTTTTACTATAAAATCAAATCGTAGTATTAATATAAAACTCGCTAAAGTTGCCCTGAACATAATATGGTTAGGGTTAGAGGATGGTTCCGCAGATAATTTTTTAATAAAAGGTTCTAGTAGTGAATATAATTTTAGCGGCTTTTACAATTCAAGAGAAAGGACTGGTTATATTAATTTCACTGCTCGGAAATAATTTTTCTAGCCGCACATGAATTATATGCGCGGCTTCAAATAAAATTAGGAGGAGAAAATAATGTCATATCATGTTGTTGAAAGAGACTAAAGTGGAAAGATACTGGCTATCCAGTCTACTGAACTCACAACTCAAAGTTTGATAAGAGTTGGTGATCGTGTCAGGGCTAATGGTCGGATATTTGTTCAAGCAGGCGAGATGGGAGAAGTTGTTACTTTGCATGAATGTTTTGTTAAAGGTCGCACTAACGATGTAATTGATGTAGCGTGGGATAACGGAGACCCTGATTGTCCAGACCCGATGAAATATAAGGATCTTGATTTTGAATTTATAAAGAGAACAAATCAAGCTCGATCAGAAGTCAGTTAAGTTAAAAGCAGTAATTATACTGCTTTTTTATTTTTAGTATTTTGTATAAATAAATCCTGAATAGGGTTGTAGAATTATTTCCAAAATTAGGATTGAATAAACTCTTCAATCATTTTATTTGTTTGCTGAAAAACTTCTTTGTCTAGTTTGCTTAATTCTTCTTCAGTAAATTTTTGTAAAACAAAATCTGCGGTTCCAAGAGGGGAATCATTGTCTCTAGATTCAACCCCAATTCTAATACGGTGAAAGTTTTTTGTACCTAATTGATCAATGATATTTTGGACGCCATTTTGTCCTGCGCTCCCTGACCCTTCGGTTTGTTTCAGTTTTCCAAACTCTAAATCTTTATCGTCGTGAATGATTAGTAAATCACTAGTGCTATCAATCTTGTAAAAATTAGCAATTTCGCTTACTACTTGTCCTGATAGGTTCATAAAGCTCTGGGGTTTTACAAAGAAAATTTTCACGCCACTTTCATGATATTCGCAGATTTGAGCATTAAATTTACTTTGACAAGCTATCGCTTCGTGATTTTTTAAAAAATAATCAACTGCCAAAAAGCCAGCATTATGGCGAGTTAATTCGTACTGTTTTCCTGGATTTCCTAATCCAACTATTATTTTCATAGAGTTATTGTACCAAATTGACACCTTTATCCAAAGCCAGTATTATCTTGTTAAGAATGATTTTTGAATTAAATGGAGGTAATATGAACGGTCTTAAGAAAAATAAAGATACAGAAGAAAGTCGGAAATTTTGGGAGTATGTAGAAAAAACTGCGGCAGAAGTTTCTATATGGCCTGATTGGAAAAAGGGTGGATCTGCTAATGTTCATGAGCAAGAACAGTCACAAATTAATCCAGGTATACTACCAGACGAATCTGTTTTAAACACATCTAGCGGTTTAACTTCAGAATATAAAACAACGCACAATTTTTGTGCGTTATTATTTTTATCTATTCTTTTTTGCGTAAATGGATTTTTATAGGCGTACCCCAGAATTCTAGTTTTTTGATAATTTCTTTTTCCAAAAAGCGTTTGTACTGGGTTGAGATTGCTGCAGGGTGATTGACTATTAACTCGAACATCGGTGCATAGGTGCCGATTTGATTAAGGCCATGCACTTTTGGCACTTTTTGATCTAACATGCGACGCGGTGGATTCTTTTTTAGCGTTGATTCTAATAGACGGTCCAAATCTTCTTGAGGGATTTCTTTGCCTCTAGTTTCATATATAGGTTTTATTGAGTTAAGTGCGTCCTCTAATCCATCGCCAGTTTTGGCGGAAGCAAAAAATATAGGTGCGAACCACAGAAAAGGGAAGTGCATAGAAACATAATCTTGCAAAGCTTGCTCGTCACCATCGTATTTATCCATCTTGTTAGCCAAAATAATTACTCCCTTGCCAAGTTCTAGGATTTCTCCGGCAATTGCCATATCTTGTTTGGTAATTTCTTCTGTGCTGTCTATGACCATAATTACTACATCGCTTTTGCGGATAGATTTAAAAGTTTGAAACACAGAATAGACATCTGGCTGAGCTTGCTTATGAGACTTTTTCTTTAAACCCGCAGTATCTATAAATGTGAAATCAGTTCCTTTGAAATTAACTGACACATCAATTGCAGTTCGGGTAGTCCCTGGAATATTTGATACAATTACTCGTTCTTCTCCCAAAATTTTATTAATCAAGCTAGACTTGCCAACATTCGGCTTGCCAACAATTGCTACTGGGATGCCTATAGTTTTAGGAAGGGGAGGCATTTTAAGTTTTTTAAGTTCGCCAGTAATATGATCCAAAAGATCACCCATGCCTCTTCCTGTAACGCTAGAGACTGGAAACACATTTTTGATTCCTAACTTAGCAAACTCATTTCCAAATTCTCGTAGTTTAACCGGAGAATCTAATTTATTCACAGCTAATACTACAGGTTTTTTACTTTTGCGAAACTTTATTAACGCTTTTCTGTCTATCGCGTCTGGTTCGAGCTTGCTATCAACAACAAACAATATTAAGTCAGCTTCTGTAAATGCATAGTCAATTTGCTGAACCAGCTCAGCTTCTAGTTCTTGTTTGGACCCAAATGTGATCCCGGCAGTATCTACCAATGTAAAATCAACTCCATTCCAAGAGGAGTCGACATACTGCCTGTCACGAGTCGTTCCTGCAACTTCGGAAGTTACAGCAAGACGTGTGCCAGCGATTTTATTAAGCAAAGTAGATTTGCCAACATTTGGTTCACCTACGATTGCTACGATTGGAAGACGTTTATTCATATTTTTTATTGAGTGGCTGATGAAGAATCTCCTAAAATAATTATTACATCAACTTTTGTTGGATCAATTTTAATTCCAGGAGGAGCAAGAGATACTTCGCTTGCTTTGAGTTTATCTTTTATTAGATTAATTGTTGCTTCTTTTTGATTGACCGGATATACAACTGTTTGACTGAGTGGTTTTCCTGTATATATTACTTTCAAAACTGTTAAGCCATTGCTTGTTAATTCTGCCTCAGCTTTTTTATATAGTTTTCCAGCCGTGGTGCTATCCGCTAGCCATATGGTTGCTTTTTCCGAAGTAAGCTGTCCTGTCTCGAAACTATTTTTAAAATAGCTAATTATGTCTTCTGTAGTTTTACCGCCACAAACAGTTAGTACATATGCTCCGTTAGTCTCTAAGATTTCCGGACATATTAAATTGCTGGTAGGGTCAAGGCTCAAGCTGATTATTTGGTCGGAATTAAAATCTTTCGTAATGGTATAAAGTCGGATCATTTCTCCGGCGCTTAGGTTGGTATGGAAATGATCTCCTACAATGGTAAACAGCTCGTTAATTTTTTTAGCATCGGCAATTATGTTTAAAGATACTAGTTTTGACTTAGCTGCAGCAATGATTTTTTGCTGTCTAATGCTGCGGGCAAAATCAGTACCTTCTGGTCCGGCTGCATGACGAGATCGGGCAAATATCAAAGCTCTTTCTCCAGTCATAACTTCTACTCCTTCTTTGAACGTTACAGGAGGAATAAAGCCTTCAGAATTATTAGGGAAAGTGTAATCAGTGAAAGTTCTGTCCACTGTAACTTCCACGCCTCCAAGTAGATCTACAGTCTTTTTAAACCCTTCAAAATCAACTACGGCAAAGTAGGGTATATCTAAGCCTGAAATTTTTTCAACTACTTCTATGATTGCTTGGCCCGACTTGTCCCAATCTTTGGTTTTGCTAAAAGTTTCTGCGAATACAGAGTTAATTTTTCGTTGGCCAAATTCTTTGGTGTTAACTAGGTAGTCGCGGGGGATAGAAATCATGGTAGCTTTTTTATCTCCTGGACGAATTTGCGCGACCATAATGGTATCAGATAGATAAGGACCGTCATGTCCTACGCCACCGATTCCTAAAAGCAGTACGTTAACCTGACCATCTTTTTCTCCTAGTAGTTTATTTCCAGTTTGGCTAGAAATTATATCGGTAATTTGGCCTAATATATTATGATCGCTGCCAACGAAAATTTTATCTAGCACATTAGTTGCTCTGACCACCATAAATCCTCCTAATCCTAAAATTATCAAAACCATGAATCCTAAGATTAGTTTTAAAGTCCGTCGGGATTTTTTTTGAGGTACGGTTAGGTCTTTTGTTGGGGTAATATCTTGACTCAGAGACTTATCAGAAATATTTTTAGTTAAAAAATCATCTGAGTTGTCATTGTCTTCTACAACATTTTTAATTTGAAGTTTTGGAGGCCGAGATGGCATGAATAAGGTAGGATTAATTTTGCGGGAAATACTCGAGTATTATAGCGAATTTAAAGGTTTTAGTTAAGGGGGTGATAGAAAGAAAATTTTCGGCAAATTTTGCTTCAAAAACCCTTGCACACCTTTTTTGGTGGTGTTATAGTTCAGATGTTATTCGTCAAAAACTTAAGTTTATAAAATAATTTGAAACCAAAATATGTCAAAAGAAAACACCGATGATAACGGAGAGCAGAAAGTCTCTCAAAAAATTACAATCGAATCTGTTGATGAAACTAACGAAGTTAAGCCAACAGTAAATTCATTTTTGTGGGAACTAGTTCGAGTTATTGTTATTGCAATTGTTTTGATGTTTGCAATAAGAGTATTTATAGCCGAACCGTTTGTAGTTTCTGGTTCTTCTATGGTTCCAAATTTTCATAACAGAGAATATTTAGTAGTTGATAAGATTAGTTATCGTTTCCACGAACCTAATAGAGGTGATGTAATAATTTTTCGTTACCCAAAAGATACTTCTCAATATTTCATTAAACGTATAATTGGTTTGCCTGGAGAAAAAGTTCAGATAGATAACGGTAGAGTAAAGGTTTATAATTCTCAGTACCCTCAAGGTTCTTACATTGACGAAACTTATCTTCCTAATAACGAAAATACATTTGGTAAAAATGATATTGTAACACTAGGTAGTGATGAATATTTCGTTTTGGGTGATAATCGCCTTGCTTCTAGTGATTCTCGAGTATGGGGAATTTTGCCGAAGCATGACATTATTGGTCACGCATGGTTGCGTGCCTTCCCACTTAATAGTTTCGGTTTTCCAACTTACCCAGCCGCTCAGTTTAAGAAAAATTAGTGTTGAATAATATTTTCCCAAATAACTTTTTTGATTAAATAGTGTTCAATACGTAAAGTTAAGTAATCGTGATTAATATTTTATACAACCTTCATGACTAAAGTCGCCAAAAAAGTACCTATAGCTACAAAACCCGGAAGTCTTAATGGTCTTCGTGATATCTTTTCTCAAAGCGGAGCATATTGGAATACAATTTTAGAACGCCTGCATGAAACTAGTCGCAACTATGGTTTTTTGTCTGTCGAGACACCTATTTTAGAAGAAGAAAAAACTTATAACGAAATTTTTCGAGATCAGCCGTTGGTTCTTCAGCGTACAATTTATACTCAATTAGGAAACAAGTCAGTTGCTTTGCGTTCTAGTGTATTGCCTTCTGTGCTTCGTTACTACACTCAGAATAAAGTTTTTGAAGAACAGCCTTTATCTAAATGGTTCTATATAAATAATATTGTTGAGCAGGATGAACGTCAGGCAGCGCATTTTAGTTATCAATTTGGGTTTGAAGTTTTGGGAGTTTTTAATCACTTATCTGAGGCTCAGGTGATTAGTGTGGTATGGGAATTCCTTAAGCAGTTAGGTTTGGAAGATAAGATCCAGATGGAAATCAACATGTTAGGTGATATTACCGCTCAGACTAACTATCAAAACGTATTAAAAGATTATTTCAAAGCTAAAGATTTTGATTTGTGTGAAGATTGTATAACGCATCTTTCCGGACGAGTTTTAAATGTCTTGCGTTGTAAGAACTTATCGTGTCAGTTGGTTGTAGCAGAGGCTCCGAGTGTATTGGATTATTTGGATGAACCAGCTAAATTGCATTTTACAAATGTATTAGAAGCTCTTGATGAGTTAGGTATTCCTTATCAATTGAATCAATATTATGCCGGCCCCCATTCTACTTCTCGAACTAATTTTATAGTTAAGTATGTCGGAGAAAAGGAAACCTTGGTAATAGGAGAAGGGGCTCACCATGAATTGCTATTAAAGCAAATTTCTGGAAAACCTATGCCTGCTTTTGGATTTATCGGTAACCTAGCAAATATCGCTAAGGCTATGCAGCTTTCCGAAATAGAGACTACTCGAGATTTTAACAGTGAAGTTTTTTTGGTTCCTTTAGGCGAGTTGGCAGCCAAAAAAAGTTTGCGATTGTTCCGAGATTTAATTTCTAGTAATATAAAAGTCCATGACCATTTTGGTAGTGAAGGAGTAAAGAACCAGCTCAAAGCCGCTCAAGATTATAAAGCACCAATTGCGTTGATTATGGGACAAAAAGAAGCTATGGATGAAATGGTTATTTTACGTGATGTAAAAAGTGGGATGCAAGAAATTTTCCCATATGAAAAAATTATTGAAGAAGTCAGTAAAAGACTAGGAAGGTAATAATATGAATGATTGTGTATTTTGTAATATAGTTACCAGAACTATTGGTTCAGATATACTATTCGAAACAGATAATGTAATTGTTATCAGGGACATTATGCCAAAAGCTCCAACTCATTTGTTGGTCATATCTAAAAAGCATATTCCTTCGGTTAATGATTTGGTAGACGGTGACGGGCAGCTTGTTGCAGAAATGATTTTGACTGCCAAAGATCAAGCTTCGGGGTTCGGTATTTCTGATTCAGGTTATAAATTGGTTTGGAATGTAGGCAAAGATGGCGGACAAGTTATTCCTCATATTCATCTCCATGTTTTGGGTGGTAAACAGTTGGATGGGTAGTCTAATAAGATTATCGAAGTAAATAATTTAAATTAAAATCTAGTACTGCGGTGCTAGATTTTTGATTTTCTCTAACAAGGTTATCGTTTGACCAAACCGGCAATTTAACGTACAATTTAACTATTATTGGTCGAATGCGTCATTTATGATGCATTTATTCAGTTCATGTGATTAAGCAATATTTGCAACACAGAACTATCTTTAGGAAAGAGGTGAGTTCAATTGGTAGAAGTAAAACGTAAAGAAAATGAATCCTTCGATAGCTTGCTCCGAAGATTTAACCGCAAAATTCAACAAAGCGGTGTTTTGGTGCGTGCTCGCAAAACCCGTTTTTTTGAACCGGTAAAAAGCCGTAACTTACAACGCAGTATCGCGATTCGTCGTGGCGAACTTCGCGAAATCCGCGAAGAAATGAAGCGTACTGGTAAAGCAATCAAGCCTGTGAAAAAGGGTCGTTAATATTAACATCACCTTAATGGATTTATCTTTATCTTATATTGAAGAAATTTTAAAAGAAAAACTAAAAGCCAAAGATCAGCTTGCTGTTGATACCTTACGAGGTTTGAAAACTCGAATCACTAATGATCAAATTGCTAAAGGTAGCGATTTAAGTAGTGATGAGGTAATGGCTTTAGTAAAATCAGAATCCAAACGCCGCAAAGAAGCTGCGGAAAGCTTTTCAGCTGGTGGCCGCGCCGAGGCTGCGGAAAAAGAATTACTAGAAGCTCAGATTCTAGCCCAGTTTTTGCCTGAGCAAATTTCTGAAGAACAAATTGCTTTGATAATCGATGAAAAAATAATTACCGAAAATTGGACAATTACAGATTTTGGTAAAGCAATGGGTGTACTTAAGCAGCAATTTGGTAGCTCTGCTGATGGAGCGGTGGTATCGAAAGTCCTAAAAGAAAAGTTAAAATAATTTATTAAAAATTTCGTTATCGCAAAATTTGCGATTTCATAAAATAAAAATGGCCAGAGAACAATACATAGTCGGTTTAGATATCGGCACTCAAACTATCCGAGTGGTTCAAGGAAAAGTAGAAGATTCGGGTAAAATCAATATTATTGGAGCAAGCAGTGTCCCTAGTATTGGTCTTCGCCGTGGGGTCATTGTAGATATAGATGAAGCGGTTTCTTCGATTTCTGCAGTTTTAGAGCGCGTAGAGCGCATGACCGGAGTGCCTGTTCAAAATGCCAATATCGCAGTAGGCGGTAATCATATAGCATGTATTGACTCTAAAGGTGTTATTGCAGTGTCTAGAGCAGACGGAGAGATTAGTGAAAACGATGTTGTCCGCGTCATTGATGCTTCCCAGGCTATTTCTATCCCTCCCAATCGAGAGGTTATTCATGTTATCCCAAAAACTTTTACCCTAGACGGCCAAACCGGAATTAAAGACCCGTTGGGTATGACAGGGATTAGGCTGGAAGTCGAAACAATCTTGATTCATGGAGCAACACCATTCTTAAAAAATTTACAGAAAGCAATTTTGCAGGCAGGTTTGGAAGTGGATCAATTGGTGTTAAGTCCAGTAGCAAGCGCTCAAGCTGTTTTGTCTAAGAGACAAAAAGAATTGGGAGTTGCCTTGGTAGATCTAGGTGCAGGGACCACCAGTTTAGCAGTTTACGAAGAAAGCAATTTGCTTCATACGGCAATTGTTCCTGTTGGCTCTCAGCATATTACTAATGACATTGCTATTGGTTTGCGTTGTACAATTGATACGGCAGAAAAAGTTAAATTGATGTATGGCGCAGCTTCTAGTAAGTTAATGGATAAGCTTAGCGAGGTTGATCTTTCTAAAATTGATCCAGAAGAAACTGAAAGAATTCCTCAAACAGTTGTTGGTGATATTATCGAAGCCCGTTTGGAAGAAATTTTAGATATGGTTAGTCGGGAGCTGAAGCATATTGATCGAGATGGTAAGTTGCCGGCAGGGATTGTTCTGACTGGTGGGGGAGCATTGCTTCCAGGTGTTGTAGAATATGCCAAGCATCGTTTCCGTCTCCCTGTAACTATAGGCAATCCAACAGAGGTAGATACTGTAATTGATCAGGTGATCGACCCCTCTTTTGCTACTGTTGTAGGGCTTGCTTTATGGGGCGGACACTATTCCGGGTCATATTCTGGCTTCAATTTCACTCGTCCTTTCGAAGGGTTGTGGAATCATTCAATTGTGCTAAAATTGAGACAGTGGTTTAAGTCTTTTATGCCATAGGCATAAAATATTCAGAGCAAATCTGAGTCAAATCACCACAAAACAAAACCTAAAACGCAAAATAACAAATCAAACTGATAAGGCCGGTATAATCTGTGTCTCCCTGTGCCTTGTATGGTAGTAATTTCGGTATCACTTGTTATTTTGTGTTTTATTTTTAATCTAAAGACTTAAATCAAAAATATCGTATAAATTTATTGTAATTATGAAAAAAGTTATGGAAGTTAAACCAAAAATTGAAACATTTGCCCGCATTAAAGTTCTTGGTATCGGCGGTAGCGGAACTTCGGCGGTAGATCGAATGAGCGAACTTGGCATCAAGGGTGTGGAGTTTGTATCTATTAATACTGATGCTCAAGCTTTGCACAATAATCAAGCTGATCGTAAAGTCCACATTGGTAAGAGTATTACTAAAGGTTTGGGTTCTGGTATGAATCCAGAGCTTGGCCGTCAAGCAGCTGAAGAAAGTCAGGAAGAAATCGAAGACGCTATCAGTAACGCAGATATGATTTTTATTACATGTGGTCTAGGTGGGGGAACCGGTACTGGCGCTGCTCCAACTGTTGCCGAGCTAGCAAAAAATCGTGATATTTTGACTATTGCAGTTGTGACAAAGCCTTTTACTTTTGAAGGAAGCAAGCGTCGAGAAATTGCTGAGACTGGATATGACAACCTCAAAGATAAAGTAGATGCTATTATTACAATTCAAAATGATCGCATTTTACAAATTATTGATAAGAAGACTTCTTTGGTGGATGCTTTTAAAACCGTAGATGATGTTCTTCGTCAGGGTATTGCCGGTATTTCTGATTTAATTACTACTCATGGTTTGGTTAATGCTGACTTTGCCGATGTTCGTACAATTATGCAAGATGCAGGAACCGCTATGATGGGTATCGGAACTGCAAGCGGTGAAAATCGTGCCGAGCTCGCTGCAAAAGCCGCTGTTAATTCTCCATTGTTAGATATGACTATTGATGGGGCTCAAGGTGTATTGTTCAACATTACTGGTGGTACAGATTTGGGTATGTTTGAAATCGATGAAGCCGCAAAAGTCATTACTAAGAATGTTGATTCTGACGCTAAGGTTAAGTTTGGTACTGTTATTGATGAAGCCATGGGCGATGAGCTTCGCATTACTGTCATTGCTACAGGTTTTGACGAAAATAACCGCCGTCCTACCCCAATCTCATTTGCTACTTTGGGATCTGACGAACCTATAATTCCAAATCGTCCGGTATCTCCTATGCGCTCTATGACGAATTCTGATTTGGATGTAAGACCAGAACCTAGAATTATAAATAATGAAGACGAGTCTGAGTCAGAACCGGATTTGGTTCAGGTCCGTAAACCTTTGTTCAAACCAAAACCAGTAGAACCAATTGGTACTATTGCTTCTGATGATGATTTGGCTTCTGGTGATGAACTTGATATACCAGCGTTTATACGCAAAAAGATGAAGTAATTAAGAGAAGATATTAAAAACCAGAGGTTTTATTTACGCTCCAGAATCGCTACGTAGCTCATTCGCTTCGCGAATGGCTACTGGGCGATGAGTTACGCTTAAAATAAAACCTCTGGTTTTTTAGTTCTCTTATTTTATAATCTCTGTTTTTCCCAAAGTTCGTAGAATCGTCCTTGTTTAGCGGTTAATTCTGCGAAGTTCCCTGATTCTATTATTTCTCCATCTTCAATAACTAATATTTGGTCCATTTCTTTAATGGTAGTTAATCGATGGGCAATCACGACTGCAGTTACGTTATTGAAAAATTGATGCAAAGAATCTTGAATTTTTTCTTCTGATTCTAAGTCTAAATGAGATGTTGCTTCATCTAAAAGTAGAAGTTGTGGCTGTTTGAATACTGCTCGAGCAATACCTAAGCGCTGCTTTTCACCGCCAGAGAGTCGAACTCCTTTTTCTCCAATAATTGTATCCACCCCTTCGGATAGTTTTGGTAAAAAGTCTGTAACATGTGCCACCTTCAATGCCTTTTGTAATTCAACTTCTTTATTGATTGTCCTTGGCCCGGCCAGGTATATATTCTCTCGCAAAGAAAAATTAAACACTTCGGTGTCCTGTAGTACTACAGCAATATATTTAAAGTAATCGTGTTTACTAATTTCTTGAATTGGTATTCCATCGATTAGAATTTTTCCTTCAAAAGTTTCGTACTCTTTGAGAAGTAATTTAAAAAGAGTAGATTTGCCTGCTCCAGATAAACCGATAACCCCAATCTTTTCGCCGCGTTTAATTTGAAAGTTTATGTCTTTTAGCACTTGGTTGTTCCCATAAGAAAAAGAAACGTTTTCCAGAGTGATGGTTTTCCATTTGGCAGGGAAGGGGTGTTTGTCCATTTCATCATCAATTCGAATTGGCTCATCCATAATTTGCTTTAATCGAGAGATTGAATAACGAGACACCAAAATATCTTCACTAACCCCAGAAAGTTCGTCTACAGATTCCCAGATACGGTTAAAGTAACCATTAAATAATACTAATAGACCGACCTCAAAATCTCCTTTCAATATTCCATTAATTATAAATATCATCATCGCCCCTTTAAACAAAAACCCTACCATCGAACTTCCATTATTACGATTCATTAACCAAAAGACTTTTATTTGAGTTTTTTGGTAAAGTTTTTCCGAATAAAACTTTAGTCGTTCAAGCAAGGTATCGATCATGGACATTATTTTTATTGTCCGGATGTTGTGAACAGCTTCATATTGAAGACCAGCGATTTCTTCATTTGCTATATTGACTTCGTTACTGGCAGCAGCAGCACGTTTGAGAAGAAGTTTTGTGACGATATAATAGATGACAAGAAAAATTGATGTAAATAAAGCGAGCTGTTTATCAAAATGGTAAATCACAATTACAACTCCAATAAAGTTGATAGTAATCTCTATAAGATTATTTATCCAAATATGAAGCAACCGGTTAAATCCACTAGAGGCATTTTGGATTCGCTTAAGCTTATTACCAGAATTCTCGTGTTCATGCCAAGCAATATCGAGCTTGAACATATGAGTAATTGCTTGCTGTTCAACGTCAATTTGAATTTTGTCAGAGAGATTGAAGATTTTAGTTTTTGCAATATATATTAAGACATTTCTAATTAAGGCTAATCCTATCCATGTTGCGACTAGTGTCCATAATTTAGTGGCGTTTTTAGTAGGGTCGCCAGTGCTGATTATGGTTACTATTAAGGCTAAGGCATAAGCAGGATATAAATTGAAGATATCGGCAACTAATCTGAGTACCGATCCTAAGATAAATCGTCCCTTGTAAGGGGAGACCAGTTTTTTTATATCTTTAATTAACTGCCAAGTAGAGTAATTATTTATTTTTTCATCTGGGGCTAAAAATCTTTTTCTCATATATTTAATTATACTAGACTTGAATAGTTAAGTCTCGATGCTGTAGTATTTAGTCAGAAAATTATATCTTTATCAGGGTTATAAATCTTATTAAACAATTAGTTATGTAGCTTTTATATTAAAAGACCTTTTAGTTAGACAAACACTTCAAACTATGCTATAATATCTATACAAGTAAGTTTTTTGAAACCAAAATAAAAGTTCATGTCAGAAAAACCTTATAAATCTTACATCCAAGATCATAAAAATATGATCTTGCGTGATTATTTAGCCATTGACCGTACTATTCTCACTAACGAGACATCGTACATGTCTTATATCCGCACTTCTTTAACTTTAATTGCTGCCGGTGCTACCCTTATCAAATTTTTTAATAGTGAATACACTCAAGCGTTAGGCTGGATGTTTATAGCAGTAGGTGGATGGCTCTCATTTCATGGCTACCGCCGCTATAATAAGGTAGATACTATAATGCATCAGATCAAGGGTGATTATATAAGCGGACATTTAGAAAACACTAAGAAGAATTCGGAAATTCGGGCATGGGTCATGAAGCTCATCGGAAGAGGCCAATCGTAAGATTGGTTTTTTGTTTGCTCTAATTTTGTTATACTAGATTCATATAGCGTGGAAGTTTAAGAGTAAGGAGGACAATGCCGCAGAAAATAATTTGTTAGATTTAGATTATATTGAATTTGAAACGAATTTTACGGCAGCTCAAAAAGAAGAAGTCTTCTTTGTTGTGATGGATTCTATTGCTGCTTATTGTATTGAGACGTTCCCCAATACATTTCTTGGTGATCCATCCTATCCAGATTTTTACTGTATCGGCCCAGATTATAAACGCCCTGGTTCGACTATAATTTTCTGGGTTGACTTCGCAGACCAACTCCCTTGTGATACAGCAACTATTTACATGGATGGTATGAATCAAGATAGTATCTATTGGTTTGCTAACTCACTTTTTGCTTTGGGATTCGGGGTTATAAAAAGAATAACTATTTGGGATGATGAAATTTTTGGAATGCAGGTCATCACTCAATTAAGTAAATGCGCTCACTAAGACTCAAACCGCTTTCGCAGCGGTTTTTTATTTTCCTCTTTTTACTTTCTTTTGAGCCTGTTATAATTGTTCATATGGATAAAATCGAACCAAGATTATTAAAAGGCTTTCGAGACTACGGCTTAAGCGAACAAGCTAGTAGGCAAGCCATGTTTGCTAAGATTCAATCTGTTTTTGAACAGTTTGGTTTTTTACCTTTATCTACTCCAGTACTTGAGTATAAGGATATTTTAATGGGTAAGTATGGTGATGACGAAAAATTAGTTTACAGTTTTAAAGATAATGGTGATCGAGATGTTGCGATGCGTTATGATTTGACAGTACCGTTGGCGCGATATGTAGCTCAGAATCAAGGAAGTTTGGTTTTGCCTTTTAAGCGTTACCATATCGCTCCGGTGTGGAGAGCTGATAATCCCCAAAAAGGCCGATTACGGGAGTTTTATCAATGCGACGTTGATGTAATTGGTACTAATAGTGAGTTATCTGATGTCGAAGTTATTGCTTGCGCTGCCAAAGCTTTGGAGCTTTTAGGTTTGAGCAATTATAAAATTAGAATCAATGACCGGTCTTTGTTAAGCAGTTTAAGTCAGAATGCAATTCGCAGCTTAGATAAGGTAGAGAAAATCGGGGTTGAAGAAATGGTTAAAGAAATGAAAGATAGAGGGGTTTCTGACTCCGAAATTGATGCCGCCAAAATGTTAGTTGAAAAGTCTAGAGTAGTAGTCCCAGAGCGGTTGCAAAAAATCATTAACGGATTAAAAGAATTTCAACTTAAGGGTCAAATTGAGTTTGATCCAACAATTGCTCGTGGTTTGGATTATTATTCTGGAACTGTTTTCGAAACTGTACTCCTAGAAAAACCAGAGTATGGCAGTATTTGTAGCGGCGGTCGTTATGATGATCTGGTTGACCAGTTTTCTAATCAATCTTTGGTTGGTGTAGGAGCTAGTATTGGAATTGATCGCTTGTATGGCGCTTTAGAAGAGCTAGGATTGATTCCTATCGCTGGAGGAAGTCAGGTTTTGATTTTAAATTTAGCTGAAAATTTGCAGTCAAATTATATTAATTTAGCTAGTACTTTGCGCCAGGCGGGAATTAATACCGAACTTTATTACGAATCATCAAAGCTCGACAAGCAATTTAGATACGCTGAACGAAAGAATATTGCCTGGGTTGTGGTTATGGGTGAAGAAGAACTTCAAAATGGAAAAGTAAAATTAAAAAATTTAACTACTAAAGAACAAATAGAAATTGATCAAAAGGAAGTCTCGGGTATTATTTTGAACCATGAAATGGATACTAAATAATATAGTCTTTAGTAATTTTGATAGTTAGATTTAATTTATCAAAAATTAACCTCTTCTTTAGCGGTTATACTTAATAATAGTAATATGCTTTCAAAGTATATTACTATTTTTTTATGGTCATTTTTGGCTGGTCTTGTTATTGGGCATAGTTTTAAGCTGTCCTTAATAATTGTATTAGTAATTTTAATTTTAGGATTGTTTGCACTAAGTGGCTCTGCAATTCATGTATTACTTGGTGGTAATAGATCAGCAACCCATTCTATAAAAAAAGCAGAGGTTATAAGTTTATTTTTTTATTGCATTTCTAGTATAAGCTTGGGGTTCTCTTTGGGTGCTATAGTTTGGACCAATACTGAGCAGGTTAATCAATTTCAAAGATTAACTGGGCAAGCAGTTAATACCGAAGGTGTGGTAGTTGGTTGGCCAAATTTAACAGCTTCTGGAAACCAGTCTTTGATGATTTTACCAGACGGGTTTAACCAAGCTCTTCGTGTTAGTTTGCGAATACCGATTAAAATTCATCCAAATGATAGAGTTTGGATACGAGGTCAGATTAAGCAACCGGAAAACTTTAATCGATTCAACTACATTGCTTATTTAAAAAAGAATAATGTATATGCAGAATTAGATAAACCAAAAGTTATTGTTATAAAAATTTCTCAACATCAGATAATATCAACCCTGGATTCGTTGAGGCAATGGATAATTAATAAAGCAGGGAATAGATTGACTCAATCAAGTTCTGGAATGGTACTGGGTATGTTGATTGGTTATGGCGATAGTTTACCTAAGGATTTAGGTGTGGCTTTTCAGAAAACAGGACTGACTCATATTCTGGTTGCTTCTGGTTTTAATTTAACTGTCATTGCTAGTAGTATTGGAGTGTTGGCTTGGCTCATTGGAAGAAGGTGGGGTGATGTAGTTAGTCTAGCTATAATATGGGCCTTCGTAGTTTTAACCGGAAGTTCGGGGAGTGTGGTTCGTGCAGGTATTATGGCTAGTGTAATTTTATTGGCAAGAATTTTTGGTAGAATGCCTACCAGTTATTTCACTTTATTATTGGCAGTAACTATTATGGTTTGGATTAATCCTTTGCAATTATTTTATGACATAGGATTTCAATTAAGCGTTGGCGCAACAATTGGGGTTTTGGAAGCAAATAAACTGAGGTTGTATTTGCAGCGAGATGGAATGTTGACAGAACTATTATGGCCAACAATGGGAGCTATATTACTCACCGCACCAATTATTTCTTTTTATTTCGGTACTTTTAGTTTGATTGCTCCGATTGCAAATTTATTAGTTCTACCTTTGGTTCCTTTGGTAATGTTGTTGGGAGGATTAACATTGCTGCCCTGGATTTATATCTTCAGCGCACCGATAACAGAATTTATAGTTCAGCTTCAAGTCAAAATAACTATGTTTTTTGCGGAATGGAAATACAGCTCTCTTTCTATAGAATCCTCTCTTTCATTTTTAATTGGGTACTACATAATTTTATTTTTATTGCGCGAGGCGTTTTACCATTATAAAAGTCAAAAAAATGAGTTGAATAATAAAAATAACTCTGGTAAGATGATAAAAATAATCATTTAATATCACGTTTTTTATGAATAAAAATATTATTTACGCAGTTATTGTTGTAATCATTTTAGTAGGTATTGGAGCGTATTTCTGGAGCGGTTCTGATAGTAAAAATAATAATGAAGAAAAGTCTGATACTAATACTACTCAGGATAAGGCTAGTAGTGCTAATACAGAAAATAGTAATTCATCTAATACTCAAGCGTGTAATCGAACATTTAATAATTCAGATTTAAATAAAGTGACTATAAATACAACTGACAAATTCGTAACTCTCCAAGTAGAAGGATATGGGGATATTAAAATCGAACTTAATCGTACAGATGCCCCAAAGACTTCTGAGAATTTTCTTAAATTAGCTAAGTCAGGATTCTATGATTGTCTTACTTTCCATCGCGTGGCTAAGGGATTTGTAGTTCAAGGCGGTGACCCGCAAGGAGATGGAACCGGTGGTCCAGGTTATACTATTCCTGCAGAGATTAAACTAAAGCATACTAAGGGATCTATAGCTATGGCTAGGCAAGGTGATGAAGTTAATCCAAACAGAGAATCATCTGGCAGTCAGTTTTATATTTCTTTAGAAGCATTACCAATGCTTGATGGTCAGTATACGGTTTTTGGTCAAGTGGTTGGAGGTATGGATATTGTTGAAAAAATTGGCGGAGTTCCGATTACACCTGGTCCTTTTGGTGGTAGTGATGGCGCTCCTGTAAATAAAATTGTCATTAATAAAGCAGTAGTTTCAGATAAATAATTTTTATGGATACATACGAACAAACTTTAGTTTTATTAAAACCTGATGTAATTGATCGGGGATTAATTGGAGAAATTTTGCAGCGTTTTGAGCGCGTCGGGTTAAAATTAGCAGGAATGAAAATGCTTCTTCCAACAGCAGAACACGCTAGCAATCATTACACCGAAGATTTAGCGATTCGCCGGGGCGAGCATGTTAGAAATTTAATGATCGACATGTTGGTATCTGGCCCGGTTGTCGCTATGGTATTAGAAGGTGTGGAATCAGTAGAATTAGTGCGAAAGATGATAGGTAGCACAGAACCAAAGTCTGCTCTACCAGGAACCATCCGAGGTGATTATTCTCATGTTTCCTTTGGTCATACTGATAAGCATAATTCCAAGCTATATAATTTGGTCCATGCTTCTAGTAGTGTAGAAGAGGCTAAACAAGAGATTTCAGTTTGGTTTGATGAAGCAGAATTAGTTAGTCATAATCCCACATATACATCAAAAACATTGAATAAATAAGATAATAAAACCGCCTCAAAGCGGTTTTATTATTATCCCTTTACAAAATTGGAAAAATGATTTAAAATAACAAGTTCTAAATAATAATATAAGGAGGCGATATATGAAACATGTTAAAGAGAAAAAATCGGAAAAAAGAAAAAAGTAAAGCAAATTCGGTCCATATACGGCTGGCTTAAAGGTAAGGCAGCTGAAAGAAAATTTTTACAAGCTTGGAAGTTGGGGTCACCCGATTATCCAGAGACTTATAAAAATTTTATTTTAGGTGTCAGAAAAGCCACCCGATATGAGGATCGGTATCAAAAAACGGATGTCGTAATGCTGACGAAGCTGAGTAAGCGTAAAATCAGAATCCAGATAAAATCTGGTATAGATCATGCTAGACAGTTTGTAGCAGAAGATTATCCGATTCCAGTCATTTGGGTCACAGATTCAGATACTCCAAAAGATATCCGCAGAAAGACCTTGTTCTATATAGTTAATATGTTTCCTTTTTTAAGAGAGCAATTGGAGCAAAAAGGATTTGAGATCCCTAAACTTAATAATCATTTCGAGTTATTAAGTCATCAAGCCACCGTTTAATTGTAATGGTGGTCTTTTTATTTGTATAAAAAGAGAATCAAAACTTATATTAGTAGCTTATGAAAATTGATTTCAGTCTAATTTATTTTTTTCTAAAAAAGGTAGGAAGTCCTGGCATACGAGAAGAAATATCTTGAAGTTTGATTTCTCGTACTCTTTGAAAAATTCCTTTGTCGTTTTCTTGAAGGTATTTGCGGATCATTGATCTAGCGTGGCTAGTTTTTGCTACTGCTAACCAGTCTCGAGATGGGGTAGCGGCTTTTTTGGATTTTAAAATTTCTACTACATCGCCTTGATGTAGTTCGTCAGTTATTCTGGCAATTTTTCCATTTACTCTTGCTCCTAGCATTTGATAGCCTAAATCTGAATGAACTGCAAAAGCAAAGTCGATAACAACGGCTCCTACTGGAAGATCTTTAACATCTCCTTTGGGGGTTAAGACAAAGATTCTATCTTTAAAGAAATCAATTTTCAGACCTTCCAAAAACTCATCAGGATTAGCTTCCATTTCTTCTTGCCAAGCTCTAAGTTCTGCAAACCACTTTTGGCCACGTTCTAATTGCTCTGGTTTGCCGCGTTCTTCGTAAAACCAGTGAGCAGCAATCCCGCGTTCTGCGGCTTCGTCCATTAGATCAGTACGGATTTGTACCTCGAATACTTCTCCAGTTTTATCAAATACTGTAGTGTGAATACTTTGATAGCCATTTGGTTTTGGGGTGGCGATAAAATCTTTGACTCGACCAGGAACAGGATTGAAGTGCTTATGAATCACACCTAAAACTGCGTAACAATCCGAAGTAGATTTGGTGATAATTCGCAAAGCGTGAAGATCATAAATTTTAGTGATATCTTCTTCGTAGCGACTAAGTTTTTTGCAAAGTGAATAGATGCGTTTTGTACGGCCCGTCAGGTCTTCAAATTTAATACCTTCTATTTTTAGAATTCCTGATAACTCCTTTTGCATTTCTTTGATATTTTTATCCCGTTTTTCTAGCTCATTATTTAGAAGTTCTTCAGTTTTTTTATACTGCTCAGGGTTTACAATTTTAAAAGATAAATCTTCTAGTTCATCTTTCCATGATCCAATTCCAAGACGGCCGGCAATTGGCGCGTACATTTCCATAGTTTCGGTAGCAATCTTTAGACGCTTATCATCCGGTAGATGTTCTAAGGTTCTCATGTTGTGTAAGCGGTCGGAAAGTTTGATTAGCATTACGCGTACGTCTTTGCTAGTAGCAATAAACATTTTGCGTAGGTTTTCGATGTAGTATTCGTCTTTGCTGTTGAGTAGCCGCACTTTCCCTAGCTTAGTAACGCCATCAACTAACTCGGCGATTTCTTCGCCAAATTCATTTTTCAAATCTTCAAAAGTAGTTTCGGTATCCTCGGTAATATCGTGTAAAATTGTGGCAGTGATTGTAGCCGTATCAGGGAAAATTTGTCCTAAGATAGTGGCTGCGGAAATTGGGTGATGTACAAAATCCTCACCGCTTTTGCGCTTCTGTCCAGTATGAGCTTTGCGGGCAAATTCAAGAGCGTGTTCAATTAATGAACTGTCTTTAGGGTTGAATTGATGGGGGATTGAGTTAAAGAATTCGCGCATATAGGGTATTATACTGCGCCCCTGGTTTTGAGGCAAAAGAAAAAAGCCTACAAAAATGTAGGCTTAAAATAAATTCAAAGTGGTTTGTTAAAATTCAAACAAAATTCACTTTGCAATTTGCAGAATTGTAGGTGTCAGTAATGATTTCTTTCACCTTTTTCATCATTTCAGTTTGGCTGAAAAAATCATTTTCCATATGAACCGAAATGCTGTGCTGTTTTAGAAATATACCACTAACCCCTTCGATTGAGATTATCTCTCTGAGAATAGTTCTGGCGATTTCATTTCCTGGGTCATTGTATTTACTACTTATGTCAGACAGTTTTTGTATATGAACAATAACTTCTGATATAAGAGCTTTATTTGACTCCAGCTCAATATAGCTATTTCTTAATAAAATTAAAAGAGCTAATTATAGCTCTTAGGATTAATAACTATCTTGCTTGATTTCCTTCTAGAATGGAGAAGGTAAAGCGAGGTTTGGTGTAGTAGATTTAAACTTAGATTTGATTGGTTTCTTGACTGTAATGAATTCTTGTTCTGGTTTCTTCTGAGTTAGTTTTAATAACTTTTCGGTCATGCTTGGATTAGCAGCAATAAATGCACCATCACCATATTTCCATTCTTCACCAGATAAGTTTACTACCGAACATCCAGACTCTCTGAGTAATAGCACTGTGCCTGCATAATCCCAGATTTTTCCATTTCCAGAATTGCAATACCAGTCTTTCCTTCCGCTTGCTACCCAGCCGCAGCTGACTGCTGTGCAGCCATTAGAGCTAGCCCATGCTTTGCCGTCAATTGTTGTATTGTTTATTTGATTTAAAAAATCTATGCGCTCACTATTTACACTATCATTAGTCAGACCAACGCTGTGCTCAAGCATTGTGTGGGTAGAACATTTAATTGGTGATCCATTTAAGAACGCGCCTTCTCCTCTTTGGGCAAAATACATGTCGCCACTAGAAGGATCATACACGCAGCTCATTTCTATTTCTGAATCAATCTGCAGAGCAATGATCACCCCGTAACAAGGAATCTTTTTGAAATAATTTAAAGTTCCATCTATGGGGTCAATTATCCAAACGTATTTTGCGTCAGTTTGATGCTCTCCTAGTTCTTCAGAAATAATTCCGTGTTCAGGGAAGCTGGCTTGAATATACTCTAAAAGTAATTCATTTACTTTTCTGTCTGCTTCAGTTACAAGATCTAACTTGTGTGATTTAATAATAACTTTTCCATAGTTATTGGATAGTTCTTTTGCTAACAGACCTGCCTGACGAGTGATTTCCATCATATAGTTTTTTAGTTGCCGCATTAGATTTTTATTTTCTTCTTTTTCTTTCATTTTTCCTCCAAAAATTTTTTAAAATACCTGACTTTATACTTTACTGGGAAATTTTAGATTAGTCAATGGGTTATAAAAAACCAGAGCATTATTGCTCTGGAAGTATATTATCCTACTCCGGTTTGCACGCTTTTATCTAAGTCTGTTAGACAGTCTCGGCGGTATTTCATGGATTCTTCATTTGTGATGGGAAACTTTTCAATTAAAGAACGCATTAATTCTAATAAACCATTAATTCTGCTAAATTCTATTTTATCTGTAACCATTGTAAATGGTTGGTATTTATTTTTACCGTGCGTATCTAGTTGCAAACCATAAGCTTTCAAGATTTGTCTTCCTTGAGGGAAAATTGATAGACTTACTCGCATCACGATGTTACCACTATAATTACGTGTGTCATATATTTTGAATTCCAGTATAGAAGTTTTTTGAGATACATGATTAGGTGCGCCAGTTATTGAGATTACTGGTTGAAAAGGCAAGTAGCTGTTACTTTTTTCTCCAGAAACAGCCAAAAACATTATTGACTGATCATTTTTTGGAAATTTTTGTTCATTTAACGTTTTTTTGATGGATTCGATATCCAGTTCGAAATATTCATTTATATTTTTTAACACCTCTAAAAACAAATTTTTATATTCTTCCTTAATATCTCGTTTGTTATATAACATTGTTATCCTCCTGATTTTTGATTTTAACTCAAGAATTATTATCAACTAGATAAAATTAATTGTCAATTTTGGATATTTCACCCGTATCTATTTTAAAGATTTTGTGTCAAAATTATTTATGAATAATACAAATATTTAAATTATCCATTTATGCCAGAATTGCCAGAAGTTCAAACTGTGGTTACAGAGCTGAATAAAAAGTTAAAAAGTCGTAAAATCAAGCGAGTAGTAGTAAATATGGGAAAGATTATTAGCATTGGCCCCCAAACTGTTAGCAATATCAGAGATACTTCTCAAAAAACTGTTAATGAGTTTGTTGGTCTGCTCCAGGGGCGAAAATTTACCAGTGTGACTCGGCGCGGTAAGATGTTGATTTTTGATTGTGATGGACCGCTTTCAATGTTGGTTCATTTGAAAATGACCGGGCAATTTATTTTTGAAGATAAGATATCTGCCAAACGCACTGGCAGTAAGTATCGAATTTTAAATAAACTAACTGCGCCTTTGGTCAAGTTACCAACCAAACATACTCATGTTATTTTTTATTTTACCGATGGATCAACTTTATATTATAACGACCTGCGTCAATTTGGTTATTTGCGGATAGTTAAGGATGTAGATATTGATAAAGTCAAAGAGTTTAAGGAATACGGTCCGGAACCACTGGATAAATCTTTTACATTTGACATTTTCTCTTCTAACTTGAGGAATCGCAAAAAGATTCCTATTAAACTTGCTTTGATGGATACTAAAGTAGTGGTAGGAATCGGCAATATATATAGTGATGAAATTTTGTATCACGCTCGGGTTAGACCAGACAGAACAGTTGATACTTTAACGACAAAAGAATTAAAAGCAGTTTACGAACAGATTAAGCCGGTGCTGTTGACCGGTATAAAATACAAAGGTTCAAGCGTGGGGGATTTTATTAGAACTGATGGAAAATGGGGGACTATGGGTAAGCACCACTTTGTTTATGGACGTAAAAATCAGGCTTGTTTGGTGTGTGGTACAATTATTTTAAGTAAGAAATTAGGGGGCCGTACAACTTGTTACTGCCCAAGGGAGCAAAAATAATATACTGATAACTCAGATGAGTTAGGATTATAATATGTTACCAGAACGAATACTATCAACTATAAAATTTTTTGATCTACAAGATTATCCGCTAACTAGTTTTGAAGTATGGCGGTATTTAATATCTGATGTCCAGTTTTTAAAAAAAGAGCTTGATCAAAATTATGAACTCGGAGTTAATATGCCAGAGGCGAAGCCTTCGGTTATGCATTTTGATACATTATTAGCAGAGCTAGATATATTATCAAAAAATGGTAGTTTACATGAACAAGATGGGTTTTATTGTTTGCCTGGTCGTACTAGCTTAATTAGCCAAAGACTACAGAATTATCGTTTTGGCTTAAAACGAGAAAAATTAATTCGTCGGTATTTATATTTTTCTAGACATTTGCCTTTTGTGCGTAGTATTAGCCTGGCAGGATCCCAAGCTTTGGGTTTGCAACGATCTACTAGCGATATTGATCTGTTAATAATTACAGATTCTAACTTTATGTGGTTAGCCCGTACTTTCCTTACCATTTATTTTCAAATATTTGGAGTGCGTAGATATAGAAACAAAATTACTAACCGCTTCTGCCTGAATCATTATATTGCTAATGCAAGAGAGGTTGATAGTGAGCGTAATTTGTACAAAGCCATGGAGTACACAAAACTTAGACCAATAGTTTATCCAGAAGTTACAAGAGAGTTTCAAAAGGCTAATGAGCGGTGGATAAAAATTTTTTTCCCAAATGTCAATTTTGAAGTAGGGGAAGAACGGCTGAATTTTTCTATAACACAGAATTTTTTGGAATTTTTATTAAATCACAGGCTAGGTTTGTGGATAGAAAATCAATTAGGAAAGATTCAGCTAAAAAGAATTAAGCAAGGTAAGTATATTTTTGTGAAAGATGATGAATTGAGTTTTCACCCCGAAAGCAAACACGAGGTTTTGCTGAAAGGATTTTTCCGGTAGAATGGTGTTAGAAATTACTAAGGAGGTAGTTTGATATGCAATCAAGTAAGTATTTATCTATTCAGTACCCTCCTGATATGATTAATCCCGGAGGAGAAGAAGTTTGGTGTTTTCCTAAGATGAATTTGGTTTTGATCCGGCTTAAGCCAGGGACAAAATCCGAACTTTATTTTCATCTTTATACTCAAGAATCATATTCTGTTTTAAGAGGAGAGGCCAGATTTTTTTATGGTTGCGAAAATTATTATCTTAGAGCTGGGCAGTCTATAGTCATCGCTCCGCCCTATGACCATATGATATTTAACGATAAGGACGAAGATGTCATTATATGTGCCAAGCTCCGTATTCCTTGGATACCTATAAAATTATAAAAATAACCACAATCTATTTTGTAAGATTGTGGTTTTGTATTGAAAATAGTTTGTCATGCATTACGGTCATAAGTAGTGCTGTCAGGCATATTATGCTCCTTCATAGACTTCACGGAGTAAATGCCCTGTGCAAGTAGGATGCCTTGGATGCAGCTTTGCCAGCGCACTGCTTTTCTAATTCTTCCTTGCATAACAAGAGAGGGTATATGTTGTGCTAACCAGCAAGCATGTTTCAGCCACACAGCTCGGCTAGTCCAGATATACTCGTCATTAATTCTTTCCGGCGGATTTTTGGAAACTAATTTTTCGTAATATATTTTTGAATTTGCGATAATTTTTTCAGACTTCATCATTCCTCCTAATTTAGCAAAACTATACCACATTTGATTTATGGTGTTAAATAAAAAAACCGGAACTTATCCGGTTTAGATGTTTAGCGCAGTTTAATATAAACTGCAGTGGTGTCGTCTTCTTTGTGTCTGACATGACCCAAATCTTTAGCTCTGTTTTTGGCAGCTTCTACAATTTTATTTGCAATTGTATGGTTATTTGAAGCTATTGGATCCATGAGTATGTTGAGAATTTCTCTATGGCTCAGATTGTCATGAACCCCATCAGTGGTCAGTAATAATCCATCAAAGTTATCAAGCGCATAAGACAATACTTCGGTTTCGATAATTTCCAAATTAGGTGTGCCGGCATCTCCCACAGCTTTGCTTATCATATTTCTAAATTTGAATGAAACTTCCATTGATTGAGTTATTTCATCTCGGTTCTCTATATTATCTAACCGCACGTCACGAAAACTGGTATCGTCTCGTGTTAATAAAATTAATTGTTGACTGCTTTTATTAATAGCGTAGATTCTACTGTCTCCAACATTGGTAAATATTGCTTCTAACCTCGAAGAGCCGGGATAACGTGGACAAACTACCAAAATGGAGGCAGTGGTGGATCCATCAAAGTTTTGTTTGATAAATATATGTGCTCTTTCTAGTTTTTCAGTAAACCATGCTTTGGTTTGCTGGAGGTAATTTTCTCCAAACTTTTGTCTTTCGTCATTGTGCTTTTCAAATATCTCCTTAATGGCATTAGAAGCTGCTGCTCCTTCATTAGATCCTCCGACTCCATCAAAAACTGCAAACAAACCCGACCCTGGATCACAAATATATGCGTCTTGGTTAGGATTGTTTTTTGCAGATGTGGCTGCATAACTGATTATTGTATTATTCATAATTCCTCCTAAATTTTTGTTATTATAGTCGATTACTCGACTGAAAATAATACACTTTTGGGTGCTTGATGTCAATTGTATTCTTAAAAAACCGTCCTATTAGGACGGTTTTGAGAATTCTACATAAAGAATAATAGGGAAGCGGTGGAGTCGATATTGTAGATTATAGTTTTTACAATCTTGTAAGCTTTCTAGATCCTTCATATGTTCAAAGTTGAATCCAGCTTCACGTAGATGGTTAAGATGCTCAGATAATTTATAAAAGTAACATTCTAGGGTTTTGTTAAAAGTGAAGCCACGATCCTTTTTTGCAAACCAATGATAAGGACGAAGTTTAAGTTTTGGTTTTTTAAACAAGAGCCTGCCCCAAATACCTCTCTTCCATACACCTACTGGGAATGCGTAATAAGGGTTTACGAAAGTTAACATAAATTTACCACCAGGTTTTAGTATGCGGCGTAATTCGGTAAAAGTTTTTACTTGATCCTCAACATCATGTGCAGCCATGCTCATAATTATGGTATCAAATTCATTGTCAGAGTAGGGAAGTGTTGAGTTAAGATCGCCTCCAGTAAATTTTAATTGAGAATATTTTATTTGCGCGTGTTGCAAAAATGGACCAGAAGCATCAAGTCCTTCGATATTTGGAAATTCTTTGGAAAGCTTTGCTGATAACCATCCTGGTCCGCAAGCTGCATCCAAAATTTTTTGATTTTTATCTTGACCTAAGCGACTTTGAAAACTTTCAAATAAAACTTTTCGGAAGAATTGCCCGTCTTCTGATTCTAAAAAGTCCAAATAGTTTTGCGCCCCTTCATTGTTGTCGTATGATTCGCGGGATGTTTTGAATCTCATAAATTTATTATATCATCTAAAATTTTGAATTATTTTGATAAGAATTACTAATCATTTAACTATATTGATAATAATCTATTTTTATGATATAATATCGAAAATTACAAATTTTAAGGAGGAATTATGAATAACGATTATTTTAATTTAACAAATTTTTTGCTAATAGTTTTGTTTATAGGTCTTTATATGGCTTTGAACTATATATTGGCTTATTATTATGGTCAGTATCGTCGAAAAAAAGCAGTTCGGCTTGGTCAGGCTTTCTTGGTAAATTTTACAAAATTCAAAGTCGGCGGTATTTATAATAAAACCTACGTTGGTAATAATGAAGCTTATAAAAAGCAGAACGGTAAAACAACTTTTGAAATTGTCCGTTTTGAAAAAGATGGCGATAAGTTTTATGCAAAAGATTTATATGCTCAATTTCCAAGATGTAGTTCAGAAAGATTGGATACTAATGATTGGTCTTGGACAATAACATACTTGATGAAAAATACCGATTATGAGTATGAGGAAGTTTTTAATGAAGATCATTATTACAAGCATTCCGTATCTCTAACAATGAAAGAGGCTGTCGAAGCTGGGCTTATAAAATTAGAAACACTTCGTCGGGTTTTTCGAGACCAGTCTAGAGACTATATAAGAAAAGGACCGGTTTCCTATGACCATACCCGAAAGGATGATAATGGAAAAACAATTTATGGTCGTTCTCTTGTCTTATTGTGTGAACAAGGAGTAAGTAGTAATCCTTTATTGCAAAGCGTAAGTTTTTATTGGAATAACACCGAACAATTTGAAGCTGATGTCAGGAGTGTTTATCCTGAAGCTTCGTTTATGTAATACGTTTCAGACTATAAAGGATAGGTTTAGTGAAAACTAGAGCTATCCTTTTTTATTTTTACAATATAATTAATATATTTTTACAACCCAAATCTTATGTGTTATATTGGGTTATATATAAATTTGGAGGAAAATTATGAATTTGAGAAAGACAGTTAGATTTTATTGGGATATAGGAAATAAATTTTTGCTTAGTAGTTTTTTGGCTGATAAGTTGGATTATCATGACAAGCTATTTATTCGAGAGCTTGAAATAAGTTATGTTCCGGTAAAACAAGGTTCCCAGATAAAGTCTCAGATAGTATTAGCTCTCCCTACCCCAAATGGTTGGGATGATCGCTTTGATGATATCGATAAAATAAGAAAATTTAATGCTAAAGTAATTGAAGAATTTTTTGAAGCAAATAGCTTTCAGTTAATAAACTCAGATTTTTGTATTAATAAATATGAAACAGTTCAGTTGAGTGAAAATTGCGAATATAAAATTATTACCACTCGAACTTTTTTACGACAAGAATTCGACATGGAAAAGGCTTGTAGAATTATTATGGATTTAGTTTGTAAGTATCAAGAATTGTTCCAGTTACCCAAATCTTGTTTTAAAGATTTTAAAATTATTGAAGAGACCTCAGTGGTATTGGAAGAAGATAAGACTATGTCCCTTGCTGAGTATTTGCAAAGTATTTATATTATGGCTTCTATCTTTAAAGCTAATACTTAAGTTTTTAAGACCCTAAGCTCGGGTCTTTTTTTCTTGACAAAATTTATTAGCACTCTTACAATAAGAGTGCTAATGGTTATATAAGGCTCCCGCCAGACTTAAATAGACGAGGGCTTTTATAAACCATAAATTTTCAATATAATTAATTAACCATTAAGAAGAATTAACAAAAATATATGAATGTAAAACCACTTGGAAACCGAATTTTGGTTAAACAAATGACCACCGAAGAAGTTACTGCTAGCGGAATTATTTTGCCTTCCTCTGCAGATAAAGAAAAAAAGACTCAGGGCACAATTGTTGCGGTTGGAAATGGAGAAGATATTGTAAAGTTAAATTTGAAGGTAGGGGATAATGTTGTTTTTGGAAAGTACGCCGGTGATGAAATTGAAACAGAAGAAAATGGACAAAAAGTTGAGTATAAAGTTTTATACGTAGGTCATCATAAAGATGAGGGCGATGTATTAGCAGTCATTGAATAAATTAGTAATAAATAAATTTATAATAGTAGAATCATAGAAAGGAAAATTAAAATGAGTAAATTAATAAAGACTGGCTTTGATGCCAAGCGTTCAATCAAAGAAGGTGTTGATATCGCAGCTAATGCAATAAAGGTTACATTGGGACCAACTGGTAAGGCGGTAATTTTGGATCGTGGTTATGGTAGCCCAACGATTTCTGATGATGGTGTTACTGTAGCCAAAGATATTGAACTTGATGACAAGTTCCAAAATATCGGCGTGTCCTTGATTCAAGAAGTGGCTAATAAAACAAACGAAGACGCAGGAGATGGAACAACTACAGCAACTGTTTTAGCTCAAAAAATGATTGAGGAAGCTTTTAGTGAACTCGAGCGCAATACCTTTAAAGCCAATGACCTCAAGCGCGGTATGGATAAAGCAGTTCGCTTTGTGGTAGAAGAACTTAATAAAGTTAAAAAAGAAGTTACAAGCCGAGAAGGTATCGAGCAGGTTGCAACTATTTCTTCTCTTGATCCAGAGGTTGGAAAGTTAATTGCAGAAGCAATGCAAGAAGTTGGCAATGATGGTGTTATTACCGTAGAAGAAGGTCAAAGTATTGGAATTGAAAAAGAAGTAGTACAGGGTATGCGTTTTGATAAAGGGTTTGTGTCATCATACATGGTCACTAATAGCGAACGCATGGAAGCAGTATGGGAAGATCCTTATATTTTAATTACTGATAAAAAGGTTTCTAGTGTTCAAGAGATTTTACCATTACTAGAGAAGATTGCTCAGACTGGAAAAAAAGAATTAGTTTTGATCGCCGATGATGTGGAAGGTGAGGCTTTAACAACTTTTGTCCTTAACAAGCTTCGTGGTACCTTTAATGTTTTAGCTGTAAAAGCTCCTGGATTCGGTGATCGCCGTAAAGAAATGTTGGCTGATATCGCAGTGCTTACTGGTGCTACAGTTATTACCTCAGAGCTAGGTTTGGCTTTGGATAAAACCGAAGTAGAACAACTTGGGCGTAGTAGAAAGGTAATTGCTACAAAAGAATATACAACTATTGTAGATGGTAGCGGTGATAAATCAGCAATTGAAAACAGAGTTAATCAGATTAAGTCTGCTATAAAAGAATCATCCTCTGACTTTGATAAAGAAAAATTAATGGAACGTATGGCACGCTTGGCGGGCGGTATTGGTGTTATTAAGGTTGGTGCCTTTACAGAAACAGAAATGAAAGCTAAGAAGTTTAAAATCGAAGACGCTTTGAACGCAACTCGAGCAGCGGTAGAAGAAGGTATTGTGGCTGGTGGTGGTTCATCCTTGGCTAGAATCGCACCTGTATTAGAAAAAGCTATTTCTAGTTCTGATTACTTCCAAGAAAATGAAAAGCGCGGTGCAATGATTGTGCGTAAATCTCTTGAAGCTCCTCTTCGTCAAATCGCGGAGAATGCTGGAGCAGAACCATCAGGAATTATTACTTATGTTCAAACAGCGAGTAATGATTTGGCCGGTTATGATTTTGCTAACTATGACGAAATGAAGTGGGAAACAGGAAAGAAAGAAGACATGATTGCTAGCGGTATTGTGGACCCAGTAAAGGTTACTCGGTTAGCTTTAGAGAATGCAGTATCAATTGCTTCTACCTTAGTTACTACAGAAACTATTATTGTAGATAAGCCAGAACCAAAATCTAACGCTCCAGAAATGCCAGCAGGTATGGGTGGAATGGGCGGCATGGGTTTCTAATTTAGAAAACTTATCTAAAAGTAAATATAATTATAAAACACCTTATTAGTTGAGGTGTTTTATATTGACATTTATATAGTTTTATGTTATAGTACGAAGTCAAAATAAGGAGGAAAAGACATGAAATTATTTGAAAGCTGGTTATCTAAACAATGGTCATTTAAAACTTTAGTTTGGCTTGTGCCGGCAATTGTTATAGCGAAATTATTTTACGGGATTTTTATAATAACTGCTTATAAATGCATTGGTGTGCAAGAACCCCCTGATAGTGAATTGATTACTCAGCTACTGAGAAGTAAACCTTTGGAATTATTTTTATTGGCATGTTTTGTCGGTCCAATTGCAGAGGAGCTGATGTATCGTTTTCTGCCAATGTGGGTAGGGGTTGAATTTTCTCGTTCCCCGTATATTTTACTGTTAATAATCATTGTAAGTTCGGTATTATTTGGTTATGGACATTACGGATGGTGGTCATTAATGATTCAAGGGGTTGGAGGGATAGTTAGTAGTATTATATTTTTAAAGAGCGGGGGATATGAAAGTAATTACCTCAAAGCCTTGACAACAGTAATAATTTTACATGCCATGTTTAATACAGTATTATTTTGTTTAATATTTTTTTGAATAAAATTTTACATAAATAAAAAACACTTGATTTTTCAAGTGTTTATTTTTTTATCTTTTAAGATATTAAGCCTATATCTACCACGTCCTCATATTCATTATTTTTTAAACAGTCTTCTACAAAATAAGGTAAAAAAGTATCTTCGCCGCTGTCGTTTGTAACTAGACTAATTCCATTTGTAACTGCAAAAATTGTTACATCTTCTATGGGTGCATCCTCGGGGAGTACAAAGATACTTGGAATATTATCTACTTGTAACCATTCATAAAATATTTTTGCATTAAGCTGTGATTGGGTGGATACATCAGGAACACCAATAACTACTAATTCTGGTTTAATCTCAATGACCCACGCTATAGAATTAGTAACTTCACTGTTTATTCTTAAGTCGCACCTCATGCATATAGCAGATTTGAATATGGGCGGTATGTTTTTCTCAGAATCCATTATAAATCCTTCTGGATCATAATGAATAACCACTATTTTTTTGTTCATAAACCTCCTTTATTACTCTTGACAAAATATTATACATGAGGTAGTATTATCTGTCGAGCCTTATAAGAGAGGCTGGATTATTACTCAGTTATTATATTATTTTAATATGGTATGAGTCACAGGCTCCTGATTTCGGTTACTCGGATTGGGGGCGCTAATTAAAGTCCCAGAAGCATGATTGTTCTAATATTAACAATTATACTTCTGGGACTTTGTTTATATATAGAATTATGGGTTTTCAAATTTTTCATTAAAACTCAATAATGTTGCTAATTATTTTTAGCCACGTATAATAAGGTAGTCAAAGACTTTTATATCAAAGGAGGTAAGAAAATGAAGAAGACAATGGTTTTAATTTTAACAATGGTATTGGCGGCACTTTTCTTGCCCCAAGATCTTTCGGCACAAAAACGCAGTAAAAAAACTACTGGACGGGTTAATTCAAATTCAACTAAGAAGAAGAATACTAAAACCAGTCCAGCTAGCGCAAGTAATTCTAAACGTCGACAGCTAAACAAGCCTAAGACAATTCAATCTATAAAAAACCCTTTAGTTCGTTCTTGGCTCAAGCCTGGCACAGCAACTATTGTTATTAGTTGCACACAAGAAAGTATTAATTTGGTTGTTACTATTTACACGATGGACTTATTCACTCAATCCATGAAGTATGAAGATGGTCAATTATTGGCTTTTCGCCCCGATACTGCTAATATCTCGGTTGCTTCTATTAGTTCTGGGGTGTTGCAACAGTCCGATAAGGATGAACGCTGGACAACTAATTTTGCTAATCAGCGAGATTTGCAGTTAGCGCAAGTATTTGTAAAATTGGTTAAGCCGTTAGAAATGCAATTCTATCCCAAAATACCGCAGTCTAAGCTCAGCACTATCGTGCTGGTCAAGGAAAAGTGGTATCAAAATGAAGTAGAGATAATTTATGAAGCCATTAAAGTTCATTTTGGATCGAGTATCCCGACAAACTTTGTCTCGGAATGCACAAGCCTTCCATATTTACTTAATTAGTCATTTATTTAAATTTTCTGAATACGATAATTGGGCAGATCGTATTTAGGATAAGCCAATTCAAGCTTTTGCTTTTATTGGCTTTTTATTTTGTCTAAAATTATTATGCTGACTCAAGGCATTGACGAAATCCCAAGAATTTAGTAGAATAACCGCATTGACTATTCAACTAATTACTATTTATGGGAGTTCCTAAAAAGCATAAAACCCGCAGTGGTCGTGATCAACGTCGTAGCCATGATGCAATTAAAGCTTCAAATTTAGCAAAATGTTCTAACTGTGGCAATCCAACTATGCCTCATTTACCGTGTCCAAATTGTGGATTCTACAAAGGACGTAAAGTAGTTTAATTGTAAAGGTTTTATATAATTTAAAAACACGCCTATATGGCGTTGTTTTTATTTTCCTATTCCAAAGTTTTGAGCTAAACTATTATATATGGCTAATCGACATTTACTTCGCACAATTGCTCTTCAAAGTCTATTTGAATGGGATTTTCATGATCAAAAAGGTGATATATCCGAAATTTTTGATCGTGTAGTTAATGAATTTACAAAGGGTGAACAAGACAATGAATTTGCTAAAGAATTAATGGAAGGAGTGGTTAAGAATATTACAGATATTAATAAGATTATAGTAGAAAATGCTCCGGAATGGCCTTTGTCTCAAATTACTATTATAGATCGAAACGTCCTTCGTTTGGGAATTTATGAAATGATGTTTATAAAGGATACTCCTGCAAAAGTTGTTATTAATGAAGCTGTCGAAATGGGAAAAAGTTTCGGTGGAGAATCATCAGGTAAATTTGTAAATGGGGTTTTAGGTACTCTGTATAAAAATCTTCCTCCAGAAAGTTTGAATGATTCTGAGAAAAATAATGAAAGTAAGCAAGCCGCTAACTGATTAGCGGTTTTTTGTTTGAATTGAATTTATCTAGAATTGAGAAAAAATTAAAATCAGTTTTACCCTTACTAATCCATACTGTAATTAAGATAATTAATTACAAAAATGTATGCGATATAGGTTTGTGTTTATGGTTATGGTAATGGCTTTAACCATGGGTAGTGTGTCAGGAGTTGTTTTTTCTAAGCCCGCTCAAGCAAGTAATTTGTCTTTAGTGATTTCTACTGTTCAAATTACTGGAGGAGTGGGTAGAACTAATGAGGATTTTGTTGAGTTATATAATCCTAATTCAGAGCCAGTTAATTTGAATGGTTATCGGTTAGTTAAACGGACTGGTAATGCTCAAACAGATAGTTCGATAAAATCTTGGACTGCTGATGTTTTTATCCCTGCCCATAGTTTTTATTTATGGGCTAACTCTGGTTTTACTTCGATCTCGGTTATCCCAGATGTAACTACTTCTTCTACTTTGTCAGATAATAACGGCGTTGCTTTAAGGTTCGGTGCTATTGATAGTGGGCAACTGGTTGATAGTCTTGCTTGGGGAACTACTGCTAATGGATTTACTAATGTAGTAACAACTAATCCTCATGCAGGAGAGTGTGTTTCTAGGAGTTCTCTTTTTGAACTCCAAGGGTATGGCATAGTAATCAGTAATCCTCGTAATTCTACTACGCAATTTTTACCACCTGTTGTAGATAATCCACCAACTAATCCAGAACCTTCCGGTGAGGTGCCTGTTTCCGATAGTCCAATCCCTGATAATTTACCTACTAATCCAGATAATCCTTTACCATCAGAGCCATTACCTCCAGAGCAGCAAGTAGAGCCTACTCCTTTACCTCAAGATGTGCCTGTTAATAATCCGACTCCAACACAAGATCCTGTGTCTATAGATGACTCGGGTACAGCAACCGATGAATCATCTCCTCAGGCCTTGACCACTGTTAAGATTACCGAAATTCTTCCCAATCCCGATGGTTCTGACACAGGTAAAGAAATTGTTGAACTGTTTAATTACGGAAATAGCCCTGTGAATTTATTAGACTGGAGTTTGGATGATGTAAATGGTGATCAGTCTTTGAGTAGTAATGCATTAGTTCTATTTAATATTGATATTGCACCCAATCAATATTTAGCTATAACAATACCGCAAGGAAAATTCAGTCTTAATAATTCTAATGGTGATGTGATTAGTCTATTCAATGATAAGGATAAGTTAATCGATACAGTGACTTATTCTGAATCAGCGCCAGTCGCAAAAAGTTATAGCTTAATTAATGATAATCAATGGAAGTGGACTTCTTTAACTTTGGGACAAGCTAATACATTTACAGTAGAAGAAAGTATTCTTTCAGAAGATGTTGATTCGGACCAAGGTTTACAAGATTTATTAGACGAACCCGTTGTAACTTTAGAAGGCTTAATAATCACTGAAGTTTATCCTCGTCCTCAAAAAAATAATGAAGCAGAGTTTGTGGAGTTGTATAATTCCAACGACATAGCCATAGATTTATCAAAAGCAATTATATCTATTGGCTCCACAAAAGCTAGTCTCCCAAATATTCTACTTAATGGACATAGTTATATTGTATTAAAAGGTAAGGATTTACCTGGAAAACTAAATGATCAAGGGAAAATAGTAAGTATTCTACAAAAAGACGGGGTAGTAGTGTCTCAGGTAGAATATTCAAAATCTGATAAGGGGCAATCTTTTTCTAAATTTGAGGATAATTTTTTGTGGACTCTATCAGTTACACCCGGACAAGAAAATAAGTTATCTCAACCTTTAATTAAATCTGTTCAATCCGCTGTAAAATCTGTAATCAAAAAGACTTCTGTAAAAAAAGTTACTAAAAAGGCCGTTAAAAAGGTCGTTAAAAAATCATCTATTAAAAAACCGACCACTGTTAAAAAAACTAAATCAACTGTAGACTCATCTTCTCCTAATAAGTCTGGTGGTTCAAAAAATGATTCCAAGTCAGCACCTTCTGGTAACTCAGAAAAAGATAATCCATCTGATAAAAAAGAAAAATCCTCTAGCACAACCGGAACAGTTGCCATTGCATTTGCTAGCTTAGGAGCAGGAGGTTTGGCAATTTATAGGTTTGGTATGGGTGGGAGTTTGCCTTTTTAATCTTTATTGAGACTCAAGAGTTGTGGTAAAATACAATTACTAAAAATATGAATATAATAAAAAGAATTTGGGAGTGGATAGAAATTGGAATTGGTTTTATTATCAATTCAATAGGTAATATTATCCTTCCTTAATTTAGCTTGATTTGTGCTATAATAGATAAGACCAGTAATTTAATTTACTATGAGCTTAAATAAATCTGATTTAATTGAAGTTTTGGCAGCTAGACTTTCGATCACCTACACAGAGGCAGAGCGAATGTTGAATGCTTTGATTAGCTTAATTTATGAAAACCTAAGAAGCGGAGAAAAAGTTAATATTAGCGGCTTTGGTCAGTTTAGTGTATCTCATAGAGATCCTCGAATCGGTGTAAATCCTAGAAATCCTTCTCAAAAAATTCAGATTCCAGAGCTAAATACTCCAAAATTCAAAGCCGGGGAGGCGTTTAAAGAAGCAGTTAAGCTCCGTAAAGGCTCAGTCCCTCAAGAATAACTTTAATTTTTGTTAACGTATAGATAAATTAAAACCATTCAGATATAACTCTGAATGGTTTTTGGTTATATATAATCTGATAAGTGGCTAAAAACTTATGACTTGACTAATACTAATTAGAATTGTATAATTCTGCCGAAAGTTGTTTTTAATGATTTTCTAGTAAAATTTTTTGGAGGTATTTTAGATGAAGATTTTTGGAGTGATTTTATTAGTTATTGGGATTTGGTTTTTCTCACCGGCGTTGGCGTTACTTTGGTCTGCTGCAACCTTGGCAACCTTGCTTGGTCTTGGATTGATAGGTGGTGGTCTTCTGGCACTGGGTGCAGGAAAACCTTTTAAGTCTTTGGTTGGAAGCAAAGTCAAGCAAATCAACGGCGGATACGATTAATTTTCTTTTCCGATTCTCTCCTCAGTATTGGTTTTTAAGAAATTTGCGCGTCACTTACAGAGACGCGCTTCTTTTTTAGCTTTAAGTTTTTTTGTACTTTGAACTAATTAATAATTTATATTAAAATAATATTTGGCTACATTTATAGGGGGTTAAATGGAAGAAGATTTAGTTAATGAATTTAGAAACGATGAAGTCTTTCGCCATAAAGATAAATGGCACGGCACGGAGGAGACTGATCTAAAAGGTGAGGAAAATGAGTTACGTGGTTATCTTTTAGCTTGTGATCTAATTCAAAAATTAGAAGCCAAGTATCCGGAATTAATTTATAGAGCAAGATGTCCAAAAGCTCCACGCCTTTCTTCAAAGGATAAGCATGGAGAAGACTTTCGAGTTCGTTTAGAAGTAAATTATCCTGGAGGCAAAATTGAAAAAGGCTATGTGGTTTATGATGTAGCAAGTTCTTTTGTTGGGAAGAATAAAAAGTTAAAGAAACGTCGTAACTACTTCAAAAGTATTAATAGTCGTGACAGTATTCAGGACAAGCATGCTAGAGCTGTAAAAATATTGGTAGTTAACGAAAAAATATATGATCTAGAAATTCAAAAAGTAATCTTAAAAGATTTAATAAACTGTGACCTGCTTCCTAGGTGGGTAACTATTAAATGATTTATTTTAAAGAGTATAAAATACTCTTTTATTTTTTTAATAAGAAAATTGATGCACTTTCATCAATACTATTCAATAGTTAAATAACAAAAAACTCTCCTTCCGGAGAGAGTTTTGCTGGAGCGGGTAGGGGGAATCGAACCCCCATCATCAGTTTGGAAAACTGAGATAATAACCATTATACGATACCCGCACATTATAGAACTTTAATTTTTATTTTCTGATTTCACCAACCATGCCGCGTAGATCTTCAATACCTCGTCTGTAAATTTCCTTTTCTTCACCTTCTGGGAGCTCGCTGTCATCTATAAATGGCTGTTTTTGGATTCGACTAGTTGCAGACCATAATCTAGTTAAAAGTTCGTAATTTTGGCTAGCCACGAAAGTTTTTTCGTTCAACTCTGCATTTGGACTTGCCGCAAAGATTGCAGTTTCAAAATTTTTAAATCCTAAGTTTTCAAATAGTTCTGATAGTTTTTGAACTTTCTCTCCTGATACAGCCAATTCGTCTATTAAACAGACTTTTTTATCTTTCAAATTCCATAACTCCGGCATGTTGTCGTTAATCCACTCTTCAGCCAAAGCTTGTCGCTCTGTTGCTTCTTTTGGTTCAATTTTTTTATAAAAAAGCATATTACCGTCGCTAGAAATTGTTAAACTACGCGGAACTTTTTCTTCAGGATATTCTGCGCGCCATGCGCTATAAAGTAAGGTTTTGGAAACAGGACTGCTACCACCAGAGAAAATAATACTATCAAATTTTGAATTATGAATGTG
>CAYRJC010000002.1:0-37742 GCA_964424635.1 uncultured Candidatus Saccharibacteria bacterium
AATGCCGTTCACCATAACACCATCCGTAATGGTAATCCTATACATATTGTTCCAGTACCTAGTCTCATCAGCATAATCAAACATTGAACAAATTTTATACACCGCCTTGCCTTCCAATAGAGCTTTTTTAATGCTCCGATATGGTCTGGCACGTCGAATGTATATCGTCCGGTCTTTGTATGGGTAACCTTTGATTCTAGATACTACATCAAAATCTTCTATCAAACACCAAGTTTTCCACTCGGATGTTTCGTTTCTTTTTCTGTATCTTTTTGAAAAAGAGGTGGCGAAATCAGGATTCAGTGGATACTGACCTGCTAATGCCTTTTCCAGAGGAATGAAACTAACATCGGTGGTACTTGGTATTACCAGCCCCCTTTTATTTAAACAGCTTTCCCTATACTCGTTAAACCACGTTTTGCTATCGTAAAATGGCTTATAACGCCAATCTCCGCCTGTAATTGCCTGGAACGATTCCATGGCAAGTAAGCGAATAGAAGTTATGTTTGTTGCTATTTCACGAAGACCAGCTCCTACGTTATCGGTCACTGGATTTTTTTGATTTTTTGTCATAAACGATGTTACGCATTTATTTTCTTGCGCCTGACAAAAAACCAATGTTCAATTGAGACTGTCTCGATTGAACATCATACATTAACACTTTTCATGAAATTTGTCAAGGTTAGGCATAAAAAAATCCGACCTATTTTCATAAGTCGGATTCGATTTAGACTTTTCAAAAGACTAATCAGGTTGTAAAGCCAAGTTGTTTTCCTGCAAGATGCTGTTAATTTCTACTAAAGATTTTCTACCGAAGTTCTTGGTAGTAAATAAATCCTTTGCGGATTTTGACAACAAATCTTTGCCGGTCCGAATGTCTGCATTTCGCAAACAGTTAAACGTCCGAACTGAGAAGTCGAGGTCATCAAGGTTGACTTGCTCAAACTCCTCTCTGGACATGAATCGCGGAAGAGGGCGATTCATGTGAGAGTCAGACACAATCCCGCGCTTATCAACGATAACATAGGCACTTTGTTTGGAGAGTTCTTCCATTTGGACTCGCATATGCTTGTACCAATATTCTCCGAGCACTGTGTTACGATTACGCATCGCTTTCAAGGCATGCCCTTTAATCGTTTCCACACGGTAAGCCGGACTGATGCCAAGTTTGTTGGCGATATCGAAGCGAGAGATAATACGTTCTTCTCCCAATACTCCGAAGTACAGCTTCACCACTTCCCGCTGCGTTTCGTTTTCAAGCTCCATAATTGACCGTTCGAGCAGCGTATGAAGAAGCGATTTCGTTCCTTCGAAGAAAGGTATATCCCGAACGTAAATGCTTCGCGCGTGATGATAGTTCATCCACTCTGCTAACCCTTGTGCTATGTTATCTGAGCGCGTATACAACTTCTTACTTTCGATAAGATGCTGTAGGAATTCATGGACGATATCCTGTCCATATGATCCCGGCGCAGCAGTCATCCAAGGAGCCGTTTGATTACTGAAATTAAACAAATTCCGAATTAGGAATCTATAATTATCAGGCAAGTGGGTTAAGTCAGGAGTGTTGAGGGAGTCGAGAGTGAACGAAATGTGTTCAGCGATGACTGCAAGACTATCTAAATTCAGAAACTTTCTTACAGCTTCTTGCACTCCGTCATGGATTGATGTTGGTTCGCCTTCAACTTTTGGTGCAAGGTAACAACCCAAGTAATATGCAAGGGATCGCTCCCACACATTATCATTGTCCGGCTTTGTAGCACCCATTGCAGTACGATACTTTTTCGATGCTTTATTGTATTCCGTTTCCGAAATATTACTGTGCTTAAGAATTAAGGACTTCTGCCAGCCAAGAAACATCAACGTACTTACAACTTGAAAAACAACATTATTAATAGCTTTCATTACAATTCCTCCATTTTTAGTGCTGAATTAGGCTAGGTTTCAGCAATACCTATAATTTTTGATTTGTTAAATTATAGCATAAATTAGACGTTTTGTCAATGTTTTAAAATTAGACATCATTCCCTTTTACACCGTCTCATTTGTCTCATAATTTAAAAATGGAACACGAAACACTCTCTTTTATAGTGTCCCAAACTGTTCCATTTTGATCTTTAAACCTTTGACCCGAGTGCCCCACTCTATTATATATAAGTGTTCCGAAACGCCTTGTAAGATTGCATCTAAACCCGAGTGCAGAGCCAGTCTGGACTAGTAGCTAGTCCAAGTATCAAATTAAACGGAGAACGCATTGTAAAACAAGGCGTTTTTTCGTTTAGAGTAGAGTTCTGAAGTAGATAATTTAAAATCATTCGTTTTTCATTTGTTTCAGAACTATCAAATATTTCTTTTGCTTTTCTTGATAGAGAAAATACTGTAGTTATGGTAGTTTTATAATCAAAATCTGCTTTTGTATGTTCTGATAATTCTATTTCTAGAACTTGCATTTTGTCATTATACTCAAGCATCTTTTTGTCATAATCTAACTTAGTAATACTCATATTGTTTGGGTCCAAGTAAGTATCTGTAAGTTTGTCCTTCATTATTCCATATCTTTTATATTCTGATTGTATTCTTTCAATTTGCTTTTGATGATATTCAACCTCGCTTTCATTTAGCTCTCTTAATCTTAAAACTAACTTCTCTTGAGCTTCTATTGAAATACTCTCTAAACGCCCTAAAATCGCGTAAATTTCGCTTAAAAGCAGGGTTTCCGAGACATATACTCTCTTACAGATATTCTTACCATTTGTGCAAGAATAGTAGTTATAGGTTTTACCATTTTTCTTTTTAACTTCTTCTGCTGTGATATTACAGCCACAATTAGCACATTTCAAAAGTCCCTTAAAAATAAAGTCCTTTGATTTTTCTTTATTGATTTTGGTCCTTCTTGCTTGTCTTATTTCTTGGCATTTATCAAAAGTTTCCTTATCAATCAATCTAGGATATATATGAGAATACTTTCCATATTTTCTAGATATTGCTATACCACAATAAAAACTATCTTTTAAAATGTTCTCTATTGTGCTTTTTGATACTTTAAAACCTTTCTTACTTTTTAATCCTTTCTTAGTCATTTCCTCTCTAATTGTTTCAAGAGAATAATTCCCTGTAGCATAGAGAATAAACATTTCTGCTACTAGATGACCTCTTTCAGGGTCTATGATAATTCCTTTTCTAGTTCTGTTTTCTTCATCAAGAGGCACATTTAAATAACCTAGCTTAACTGGACCAGTCCATTCGCCATTTCTTCTTTTTTGTTCAAAAACTCTTTTAACATTATCACTAATAGCATCAGAATAATATTTAGCTAAACCGAGCTTCATTCCAAAAGCAAATTTATCTCCAGCAGACATTTTGTCATCTATTACTTGTCCATCTGAAACAAAATGCAATTCTATTTTATTTTCTATTGCAAGTTCGTATAGCTTAGCAACTCTTTTATCAAATATATTTCTTGATAATCTGTCTACCTTATCAAAACCAACGGCTATTTTTTCTTTTTTAGATGCTTCAATAATAAAATCCATTATCTCATCAAAAGTATCTCTTTTAAGTTTATATGCACTTTCTACAAAATTGAATTTTTTTATTATTTCATAATTTCTGTTATTAAAATAATTCTCAATTCTAAAATTTTGAGCTTCAGGGGAGTTTTCTTTTTGTTCTTCTGTTGATACTCTTGATATGCTTATTGCTTTCATAAATTATCTATTTGAATTTAATATTCCAACACCAAATATATATTTTTTATGATAATCTAGTGATATTAAAGAAGGGTAATCTTCAGTATTTTTAGGGAAGTTTATTAATTTTTTTTCTTTAGGTATATATTCATATTCTTCTACATCTTTATATATAACTAAGTTATAATTTTCATCAATACTAAAAACTCCTTCATCAAAAGCTTTATGTAAATCTGGGGTCATTAAAATTCCATTGTCTGTGTTGTATGAGCCTCCGTGTGATACTGGTATTATGTGTGCTGCTTCTAATATGTTTATGTGTTTGTATTTTAAGAATTTATTGGAAATAGCACATTTTTCATTGTAAGCTTTTAATAGATTTAGTCTAAAGATTTGCTGATTTGAACCTCTGCTTATTACTTTATATTTTGTTTCTTTTTTGCTTGTTGGAGCTTTAGATAAGTCTTCAAAAAATATCTCAATAAATTCTTTCATATTTTCTGTTATAAATACACCTTCTTCATTTTCTTCAACTAATCCAGCATTTTTTAAATAATTTAACCAGTAAGAATATGGTCTAGGAGCTTCAACCAACTCGTCATTTCCAACTTTTTGAAAATTAGGTTCTTTTTCTGTATTTATAAAATAGATAGCTTCATTTATAGGTAAAGATAAAAATCTTACAATCTCACTTCTATTAAAAGATTTTTTTTCTTTAAATTTAATAAATAAAAATTTGCACAAAACAGCATAAGGTCTAAATCCATTAAAATCATAAGAACCTAAAATATTTGCTAGCGTTTTCTGATATAATTCTGTGTTTTTATCAGAATAAGCTTTCAAAAGTAATTTGCCAATTTCTGTAATTTCCCAATTCTCTTTTTTTTGCAAAATACCTAGTTTTTTTAAGTCTGGATACTTAGATTTTAATATAACTGGTTTTGAGTAAGCAAAATCTTCAAGATTATTTTGATTTTTATATAATTCTTCAATCAAAGTATCTATATTGTTTTTAATATCACTAAGTATTTGATAAAAATATTTAATTTGATTTTTTTTCTTAGCCATAGATTTTTTTTATTGTTAATTTGCAATATTCTTCATCATTATCAAAGCCAATAAAATTTTTACCCATCTTCTTTGCAACTATTAGGGTGGTTCCACTTCCAGTAAACGGATCTAGCACTAATTTTGAATTTGGAAAACAAGATAATATGTCCTCAACCATTTTTTCAGGAAATGCTCTTGTATGATTATTCTTTGTCCCAACAGGTTTCCATTCTGTCCAAGTAAAAACATCAGAATGTTTTATATTGTTCTCTAGTTTAGTTTTTGGGTTTTTTGTTAGCCAATATATTCTTTCTGTGAAAGGATAAAATCTAATTTTATCAAAGTTTTGACTTCTGTTTATCCAAACAATTTCTTGTTTAATTGAAAAAGGACTTTTAAATATCCATTCATAAGGAGAAATTTGAATACCATTTTTAATTCTATTTTTATGATTATAAAACATTGACCCATTATCTTTCAATACTCTATAACATTCTTTTAAAACTAGTATTTGCCACTTTTGATAGTCTGCTTCGGGCATATTATCTTCATAAGGTTTGTGTTTTTTCTTTCCAGTATGATGATTATTCCCAAGATTATAAGGTGGTGAAGTTATTATTATGTCTATAGAATTATCTGGAAGTTTTTTTAATCCTTCTAAACAATCTATACAAAATATTTTATTAATTAAGTTATTATTTTTCATCATTTATTTTTTCATAATTATTACACTTTCTCGTAAAGAATTTTCATTACTAAATAATTTTGCTTGTTGCGAGCTTGCTCTTAATTTTCTAGCTATGTGTATTTCTATTTCTGAAAAACCTTTTTCAATTGCTATTCTTGATAAGATTTCATCGGTTTTAATTATGTGTCCAGAGTATGCTGAATTACCAACAATTATTACACAATAGCCTCCTTTTTTTAAAATAGAAAAACTATTTTCTATAATTTTTTCCATATCATAAAAATATCCACTTATCATTAAGGGTATTTTTTTACTCCAAGTATTTTTTATTTGAGATAAGCTTTCTTTTAATAAAGGATGCTCTTGATAATGATTTAAATTTTTATTTAAATGAGACGACAAGCTCTCATTTCTGAGTTTGTTTAATTTTTCGTATTCATCAATATATCCACTCATCCAAAGTTCAAGCTTGTAAACTTCTGAATAATCAAAACAATTTGCGTAAGGAGGAGAAAATACTACTAAAGATGTTTTGTTTTTTAAATTATCAATATATTTTTTATCTATATTTCTACTGTCTGATAAAATTATTTGAGAATTTTTTATATTTTTAAATTTAAAACTTTCTATGTCTGACAACATTAAATCTATCTGTTCTGAGAATTTATTTACAAAGTTTAAAGCTTTCTTGTTTTTTGGGTATTTCAAACCATTTCCATCTTTCTTTGAATAGCCAACATCTTCTAGAATTGTTGTTAGGGCTATTAAAAAGAAATTTCTTATTTTAATATCCTTGATTTCAAGAATTAAAGTTCTTGTTTTTAATATATCAATTAAGTTTTCTTTAAATACATTTTTAATTATTGATAGCTTTACTTCTTTTATGTTTTTAACTTTCTTATAGTCTTTAATTAATTCTTTTTTATATATTATTATATTTTCTATATCTCTTTTTGAGTAATCATTAATTTTTACTTTTGATAACAAAAATAAAAAAGGATTTACTTCAAATCCATAATATGGGAAACCTCTTTCTTTAGCAGCAAGAGATGTTGTGCCAGAACCATTAAAAAAATCTACAATAAAATCATTTTGTTTTATTTTTAAATCATCTATTAATTTAAATATTAATGCTTTTGAATATCCTTCTTTTATATTAAACCATCTGTGAATAATCTCATTTTGGTTTTTTTTGAAATTAACTAATTCTCCAAAGCTATCATTTTTAATTTTTTTAATCATAATTATTTGTTATTTGTGCTTACTTTTTTTAGAAAAGTATTAAACTCATTCTTATCTATCCTAAATTCGCGACCTATTTTATATGCTTTTAATTTATTAGCTTTAATATATCTGTAAATAGTCATAATATTTACTTCTAATAATTCAGCTAGGTCCTCAGCTTTGTAAAACTCTTTTTCTTTAATCATAATTTTTTATATTATCTAATAATTATACTTTACAACGCTTTACATTGCAATTTTTCGTAGTAGACAACCTTCTTTTTCTCTCAAAAGCTCTTTTAATGTTGTCTGAAATTGCTTTTGAGTAATAATCTTTAAGCATATTTGCCATATCGTTTTCTAATTGCTTGTTATTTTTCATAATCTTTTATTCTTAATGTCTTATAATTTTCTAATTCTTTTTCTATTTGTTTTACCCAATTTCTTACAAGATTAGGGGATAGTTCTTTTGATATATCTCTAAAATCTTTAGCTATACGGGACCAAGTTTTATAATGTCCTTTCTTTTCTATAATGGACCTTAGCTCAGTCATTCCTTTATCTTCTTTTGCTAATACGCTTAACCCTGTAAGGTAGATTGCTTGTTTTGGTTTTATGTTTTCTTTTACTTGAAATATCTTCCTTAATATTTCTTTGTTCGTGGTCTGAATAGTAAATAATCCTAAGTTCTTGTCTGTTATAAGTATTTGCCAATAATGTTTTAATATCTTTTGACTAATATCTTTCTTAAACACTTCTGAAAAGTTTAAATTCTTGCCATATCCTATATTTTCCAATAATTTATCTAACTTATATTTTTTACCTATTCTTGCTTCAAACCTTAAAACCTCCTCTAATACCTTTTCTTTTTCTATTTGATTAAACAAGCTTCTTTGCACCATTGTTTGGTCCTTGTCTATTGCTCTTTTTTTGTCTTTTTTCATATCAGCTAATTTGTCATAAATAACAAATTCGTGTGATGAGGTATGAAAGTATAAGCTTTGACCATTATTCAAGAAACGAGTTTTAGCTATATCAAAAGATTTTCTTACATCTGCTTTGTTTAATTCTGTAATAACTTGATTTACATTATAGCCATCTTTCAAGATTATGTTTTTAGAATAATGGACCGAACTAATATGAGCGTATTTTATAACATTCTCTGACGCAACAAGTCCCATTTCTTTTAATCTTTCTCTAAGAGTATTAACCACTTCATTAAATTGATTTTCTTCTATTTCATCTAAGTTATTATTATGTATAAGCTTAGGTATAGAAAACTCAATTTTGATATTTCTTTCTTCTTTCCATTTTCTTTTATAACCAGTAATACGAGGGTAGTAATAACCACTTTCTTTCTGTAATTTTGTAGGATTTATTACATACTTATCATATAAATCTGTTTTTGATTGTAGGTCCCATAAAGAGCTATTGGGTTTATCTAAGAGCCACACCTTGTCTTTAGGCACCAATAACACTATTGTGTCTATCATTGTTTTCTTCTTTATTATTCTGATAAAGATGAGGATTATTTCGCTTATCAATCTTATAAAGCAGATTGAAAAGACCGACCACATTTTCAAAATCTGGTATCTCTTTTTTATTAGATTGTGAGCTGTTAAAATCCTCCATAAAAAAATCCCTAAGGATTATCTTAAGGATAGTTTATGTAGAGTTTAAGTTTGCTTAATTTTTACTTACATATTTTTCATTTAAAACAACAGAATGCTTATTTCCTAGAAACAATTTATCTATTTGAGGAATTTCTATTTTTACTTTTCTGTTTATTTGATAGATTGCATTTTTGACCGCTATTTCATCTACATCATTAGGACCTAAAATATTACTAATATCGTATAAACTCCATTCTGTATATATATTTTCAGGGTTTGTGAAGATAACTCTTAGAACTTCTTTTTGCACTTGTCCTTGTATTTTTATTTTATATTCTTGATTTTTATTTTTTAAAATTAGTATTCCAGTATGTTTAATGAAACTTAAGTTGAACTTAAGTTCTGTCAGACTTTCTGTTTTCTTTTGGTTTTTAATACCTAAAAGTGAATTCGGATTAATAGGTATTTCATTAAATTTTACTTTCCAAGAAATTTCATCGGACCATCTAAATTCAATAATATTGTTTAATTCTAAGTATTTTAATATTTTAACAGCTTCAAATCCTTTTTCTGATAAAATAGAAAAAGGAATGTTAATAACATTATTTATTGAGTTTAATTTATTTATATAATTAAAGAAATTCTCTATTTGTTGAGAAAAATATAACCTTTTTTCTTCATAAGGGGGTATATCTTCTTGGAAATCATCATTTTGGAATTTTGCTATATAATTACTGATTTCTTTTTCAAAACTATTAATTCCTTTAGTATCAAAAATAAAATGAATATTTACGTGTTCGGGAACTTGAATTAATATTTCTTGCAATGCACTAATATAATTCCTTTCTTTTTTAATGAATACAGACCTGTCTTTAATAATTTCTGTTATCTTGTCTGGGTTTTCTTCTATCAATTTTGTTTTTTGTTCCTCATTTTGATTTTTTAAAAAAGTAATCTGTTCTATTGCATTTATCAAGGGTCCTGTTTCATCTTTGTTTTTAATACTATTAGATTTAATTGTGTTAAAGATTAAATCTACTAAGGCATTTGTAGGGTCATCAATACTCATTCCTGTTATATTACCTAATCTTTGGTCTTCAGTTAAAAAGATAATCTGTTCAAAAACCATATCTTCAATCGACATATAATCGTTAGTGTCAAAAATTTCTTCTCTTATGTTATCAATATTCCAATAATCACCTTTTAAAAAATCAGCAAAACATATCTTGTCTTTGTTTTTTTTGAATGCTTCAATAACTATCAATAAAATGAGTAAATCTAAGTCTTTATTAATTACATCAAAACTTGTATAAAAAGACTCATCTTTATATGTTATTATGTCTTTTTGCTCTTGGTTCATTATTCTAATACTTTACTTTAATTTACATTGTAAATCAATTAAACTACAATATATTTATGTCTAAAGATAAAAGTATTGAAGTAAAGTATGATGACTTAGAGCAATACGATACTTGTTGGAATGATGAAGTTATATTTAAAAAGCAAGAAAAATATGCCTTTTGTATTGGTATGTTTTTAATTGCTTTCAGTCATCTTGAACATTCTCTTGAGATTGCATTAGCTAATTTAATAAACGACCGTTCTCACGATGAAGGTTATATCATAATAAAGGACCTAGAAATGTTTGAAAAAATTGAACTTTATTACAATCTAGCTTTCCCAAGAGTTGATTCTTTACCAAAAAGACGAGTATTAAAGTTAAAACGCTTAGACATTATGAGAAAAAAAATAGAAAAGATTTCAATACTTAGAAATAAGATTGCACACGCTAAATGGAATACTTTAGATAAAGATGGGTTTGTTAGGGTAGATACTAAAACTAATAAAGAAAATGGTTTTATTAAATTCAAAAAATTTAAAATTACTCCTGTTTTAATTAACACAGGTATAAGAGACATTGAAATTTTATCAGAGCAAATATCAAACTTTACTGATAACATATAGGAATAAGATAATTATATTAGTTCTGAAGTTCTTCTATTTTGAATAATCCAAACAAGCCACTAAACCTTAAATCAGCATTAATTTTATACCAATTTGCAGTTCTGAACTTGTCCACTAGAGGGAGCCAACAAAATTCACGCATGAATGTGCGTGATTTTTGTTTACCCAACTGGACGTCGAACCTAAAAGTGGTATACTGTTTTTATCATTAGACACACAAACATGAAATACAACGTCACTTCTAAAATCCAGGAGCATTATGATCTCGCATCCCCTTACTACGAAAAATTATGGGGCAAACATATTCATCATGGCTACTGGCTAACGGGCAAAGAAAACAAGGAAGTGGCAGCTCAAAATTTAATTGAGCTTTTAATAACAAAGTCTGAGTTAAAACATAATTCCAAAGTGCTTGATGTGGGCTGCGGAATTGGCGGTACATCAATATATTTAGCAAGAAAGTACGGCTGTGACGTTACTGGTATTACAATCAGTCCCATACAAGTAGAAATGGCTTCTAAAGCTGCAGCAGAGTTATCAATAAAAAATAAGCCTAAATTCCAAGTCGAAGACGCAAATAATATCACACTAAACGACAAATTTGATATTATCTGGTCGGTCGAAATGATATCTCATCTTAATGATCGTAAGAATTTGTTTAAGCGCGCAAGTGAATTACTTAAACCAGGTGGCAAAATGTGCATCACAGATTGGCTGGCTGACGATAATATAAGTAAAGCAGAATACACTAAATACATTGAACCAATCGAAAAAGGAATGCTGGTTTCGCTGCCAACACTTTCCGAATACAAAGATCACATTGATAAAAACGAATTCCGTTTAGTTTACTATGAAGATATCAGTAAGCAAGTCGCAAAAACCTGGGATATCACTTCGGAATCGATAAAACCACGGGCATTATGGTCGCTGGCACGCCAGCACAGTAAAGAGTTTATTGAATTTTTAAGATCGTTTAAAGCAATGAGGAATGGATTTAAAAATGGTGCGTTTCGTTACCCTGCAATGGTCTTAGAAAAGAAATAAGTTCGAACAGCGTCTACAGGGTGTGGAGCCAATAAAATTCACGCATGAATGTGGGTGATTTTTGTTAATCCAGATGCGTATATCAACTTAGCCAATCACCCAATCAGAAACTAAAAGGCCTAGCAGTTTTTTAATATTGATTGTATGATAAAAGTATAATTAATATTTTATATATGATAATCGTTCACGATATATTTGTATGTAAGCCTGGCAATGCTTCCAAACTAGCTAAACTTTTTAAAGAATGGTCAGATATACTTCCCAAGAAAAATGGATCTGTAATGACAGACATGACCGGACAATTTCATCGGGTAATAATGGCAACTAACTACGCAAGTCTTTCTGAATACGAGGAAGAAATGAAAAATATGAGTAAAAATATGTCCGCAGAAGAAAAAGCAATAATGGACAAATTTAAAGATATGAACGAGATGTACGTATACGGTTCCCGAGAAATCTATAAAGTTTGGTAACAATTTATTTCACCATTGATGACAATAATTTACTAATTCAAATACAGGAACCGAAAATGATATACTAAATGCATGATATCCGAATTAAAAAACCTTACTTCTAAGCAAATTGCATCAGAAATTAGGGATAACTTCCTACCAAAGTTTTTTGAATTTCTCCCTGACATAAAAAATAATTGTGCGGTTTTAATAACTGGCTCGATTGGGTACCAGCTTTATGATAACAATAGTGATATAGATATAAGCATCATACTATCCGAATCTCTTAAAATAAAATACAATAAAGCACTCAAAGATTTTAAATCAGAACTCAAAAATTCAGATCGACAACTACAAATCTTTTACAACACTACTCTTGAAGACATCAATAATCTTTTAAACTGGGGCAATGACCTGAAGCTACGAGAATATTCGGAAGCCATAATTATACATGATGCTAATAATCGTTTCCGTAAACTTCAAAAGCAATTTTTGTGGTATCCAAAAAACGTGGCATTAGAAAAAATCAATTGGTTATTTGCTGAAACGATATTTGAATTTGAAGATCGTTTTAAAATCTCATTAAAAAGAGGTGACCTATTCTACGCCAATGTAAGCAAATTAGTAACTTTGCAACTATGCATGACTTATATACTACTAATTAACAAAAAATATCCTATTTATGATAAGCACTTATATAGAATACAAAAAAAACTTAAAACACCTAAATCATACCTCAACCTCATAAAAAGAATTGTCCAGGAAGTAGACTTGATGAAGTCCCAAGCTCTGTTACAAAAATTGATCGTCATTCTAGAAACAGAACTGTCCAAATTAAAACTAATACCAAGAGGCAAAGATACACAATACTGGATAGACCTGCGACCAGCCTATACTGTTAAACTAAAATAGTTTAAACAATAAAAAATCAACATCTTGTTAGGATGTTGATTTAAGTTAATTTCAACAACTTTCCACTACCATCTAAGCAAGACCATAGCAGTGGATCCAATTGTTTTAAATCTTCAATTTCTCTGGGCGACAAAAATAATCGACATGCGGTTATTGTTTCTTGCATGTTATCAGTATTATGGATTCTGGTTTCAGTCATTTTTTGAATAATAACCTCTTCAGACCAACCCAACTCTCTCATTGTTGACAAATGCATAGTGCAATATTTTTTTCTTATCCCTCCAATCCAAACTTGCCCTTTTGCTTTAACAAGAAGCTTGACTGCATGTTCACCTTTAACAATTAGAAATAATGATTGATCTTGCAGATAATTAACCACTAAGTATGGCATTATAGGATCATCCATTAAGAAAGGGTATATAATTTTAACCTTCTCTTCAGTGAACTGCACATATTTTTGTAAGATAATGCTCACATTAGTTATTTCTAACAGATCATGGAGTATTAGATCTTCCAAATGATCCCGAACGGCATCTGGCTTTAGAAATACACATACATATTCCATATAGCTTCCTCCTGATACTAAAAATAAAATGCGCTGATTATATCAACGCATTTATGGTTGAGGTTTTATTTCAACCTCTTTATTTTCAGAGATTATCCAAACCGAATCCGTACCAACCGCTTTTATATTCCCATCTTCCATTACTACCCCTGAAAGTTCAGGAATAGCAATAACTTCAGACTTGGTAATTTGCGAAGAATTTTTGGCTCTTTTAATCTCATGCGGTGTGTAATGACATACTACTGAATAGTCAGCGATTAAATTTAACCCTTTCGTGTTAAAATGTTCAATCGTAGAAACTTCAGGAGCACTCTTTATATCCCTCCCTAATATAATAGCGCCTGCACTGCCACCATAAATTGGAATCCCGGCATTAGCTGCCCGGACTATATAATCATCGAATTTAGATTTCTCAAGTTGCCTTAATAAGCTATGAGTGTTGCCGCCACCGATATATATCCCAGCTATTTCTTCTATCGATTTAGTAGGTTCTAAATGGTCCCACATTTCGATATTAAGAATCCCTAATGGATTAAATACAGACTTTAGCCACCCAAAACCTACATTATAAGGACGAGAAGTTAGTGCATTTGGTATATACACTAATGGCTTATCTCTATCTATCGATAAAGCAAACTGCTCGTCAAGAAGTTGAGAATCTTTTTCAGAACCACCTCCGCCTAGAAATATTCTTATCATAATAATCCTTAATCCAATAAAATCCTTCTTAGCTTTTCAATTGATGTAAACTGCTTATCCTTTTTACCGAACAAAGCTTTTTCGATCAATTGAGATGTCAGCTGATTTGGACTTTCTTGTATTCCAATTTTAGCATGAATAAGCTTTAAATTACGATAGCGATCAAGTTCTGCTTTTATTATTCGATAACACTCAAGATTTGATCTTTCTAGAAGTAAATATTTACTCCACCATTGATGGAAATAATTTACCAATTCAAACCAATCAAGATTATATCCAATTAAGTGCAATGGTTCTAAAATAGATCGTAGTTTTTGCCCATGTTCCCTATGACCCGGGGCAACACCCGAACCTACCATTAGCACTGCTGTTCTTATGGCATCCAGATTCTCTCGAGGAACATGCACAGAATAATGTAAAGGGCTAAAACTATCAAAATATGCAGGATGTTTATTAACTGCCCATAATAATCGCTCAAGTCCGATTCCTACATCGCTCAGTATTACATTGCCAGATTTCACCTGAATATCATAGAACAAATTAGCAATGCCGATTTCTAATCCTTTGTAATTGATCTTCAAGCTATATGCTTTAACTTCTTTACCTTGCCAATCATTGGTATCTTTTGCGATTTTTAAAGTTAGAGATCCCACATATAAGCCCAAAGCAGAAATAATCAATAGTAGATTATCTAATAATTGTAGATACTTTTCATGGCTAGACAACCATTCCACAGAAGCAATGTTTACGAATGAACTTGAAAAACCATCTATCGCAGCAATTGATTTTATAGATTGAGTTCTTAATACCGGTTGTATAACAAAGCAATTAGAATTATCACCTATCTTCTTTTCGTAAATGAAATCATCAAATACCTGACCCGCAGCACTAGCAAATAATGTGCGCTCCTTATTTCGTACAATACGGATAGGAGACACTTGTTTGGTATTATGAGTTGATAGATATTTCTTTATAATTTCTATTAGAAATCGCTCACTTTTCAAGCGTTTAGGCTTAGCGTCATTCAAAAATAAATAACCACCCATGCATTTATAAGAACCGCACGACAACAATGGTTGTTTATTTTTCGTATAGTAATCTTTATTACATTGAGGGCAAGTTAACCTTGCCCACATTTTATTAATAAGAAACTTTTCTGCAGCTTCTGCAATTTTTTGACCTTCTTTCATATAGCTCCTTTTACCAAAGCATTAACTCGTTTCTAAGCAAAGAGCTTGTGATTTGCGGAATCTTGGCAATCTCTTCTTTCGCAAAATCCATTGCTTGTTTTGTTGTTAATGCGGTGTCAGATGTGCGAACTATGACAGTCCACGGATCTAATAGTAGTTGTCCGGATTGACCGACCATAAACACTTCACAATATATCCCAGTATTATCACTAATTTTTTTAGCAATATTTTGTGAAACTATATTGTAAAGTTTTCCCGTGTGATATAAGGGATTTTTACCACAAGCACCCTCAAGATTCATTGGTCTAAAAGGTGTGATTAATCCATTTATGCGGTTTCCCCTACCTACTACGCCTTCATCTCCAGATTCCAAAGACGAACCTGTAACAGTTAAATAGAAATCTCCTTTTACATAATCATCGCGTGTATTATAACGAAATGTAAATGTATAACCATGAAGGAATTGAACTAGCTTATTGTTAATAAACTCTTCTACCTGCTTCAAATTGGTTTTATACATCGCTTCAGAAATAACGTATTTTGCAATTTGCGGTAAACACAAAGTAATATCAACTTTGGAGTTATTTCTAACTGCCATAATTTTGATATCCGTGCCTAGCCAAGGAAAAACTTTTTTGGTCTCTAGTGAATTTAATTCTTTTTCAAGACTTAAAACCGCGGATTCCAATACCGAGTATGGCGCATAGCCGCACCCCATCGAAGTATCATTGTTTAATAAAGATCCATCATAACCTTTTACTTCGCTTTTAGCTCTTGGTGCAAACATGTGAGCGCGTGACCCCGTTGTCCGTTTTGTTCTACCAGGACTACTAGCAGTGCTAATAAACCAATTAAATTGTAGGTCTTTTTCTGGATCTATTAAGCTACCGAATCGATCAACGAAAAATTGCATTGCAGTATTTTTTAAAATTTCTTGCACTGCAATTGCTTCACCTGCGTAACTAGCTGAAGCCCTTCCATTCATCATTAATCTGATTGGGCGAACCAATTCTCCGCCGCCAAAGTCCAGTTCAGTAGCACCTCCTAAAATATGCAGCTTGTCAAAATTATGATGCAAAATAACCCCATGATTTTTAAGAGTATAACTCGCGTAAGCTGCGGATAGACCTTCTGCTAAAGCATCTGTCAAAGTATCGGGATGCCCAATACCCTTGCGCTCGATTATCTCACATTCTAACTCATTATTCTGTATAGTTTTAACTAGATTGAAATTCATTATCTAACCTCCAATTTATAATATTGTAATGTACTTGTAGCCATAAAAGGCCAAAAATTTATAGTTAATCAACTTATGACTAACTATAAATAATTTCATAAAAAGACATCTGAGTCAATTCGAGTTTCTATTACACCAAACCAACCAAAACCACCAAATTCTATTTATGCTTTTTGTATCTAGAATGTATAATAATTAAAGGTGTGCAATACTTTGGGATATTTTTTATTAATTTAATTGAAATATGGCAACTATAAATCCTTGGATTAATTTTAACGGCAATGCTGAAGAAGCATTCACTTTTTATAAATCAGTGTTCGGCGGAGATTTTGAAAAAATAGTACACTTCAAAGACCTTGCAAGCTCTGAAATTCCCGTAGCAGAAAAAGAAGAGAATAGAATAATGCTTATTACTTTGCCAATTGGCAACGGCAGTATACTAATGGCAAATGATGTTCCAGAAATTATGGGGCAAGTAAATGAGAATGAAAATAGAAGCAAAATTTCGATAAGCGCTGAAAGTAAAGAGGAAGCAGACAAACTATTTGAGGGCCTTTCTGCTGGGGGTACCATAGAAGGACCAAGGGTAATAGTCCTTGGGGATCTTATGCTGGTATGTTTAGAGATAAATATGGCATTGAATGGATAATTGAATTTTATACTAGTAAATAATAACTTAACTAATTATTTTTTTCTAAGAATTAATATAAGGAACTTGTAATTATCCTTCTATCAATACCCTCATAGATACTCTACAAGTGAGAAATAAAAAACACTCGCATTTGCGAGTATTTTTTATTTATTACAAAACTAAATTATTTAGTGAATACCAAGCTCGATACGATATTATTTATTTGCTTATCAGTATCTAAACTTTTATCATAGCTAATGGTGTAAATATGGCCTTGGTATTCTAACCAAATTTCAATCCCAGTATAATTTAGAGTTTTATTGGTAAAAGTTCCTTTATACCCTTGAACACCTGAAATTGTTATTGGAGTAATATTACTAAGCTGATACTGAACAGCTTCTTTTAAGGTTGAACGCTTACCAGGTAGTGCTACCATAGATGTTTCCGCTAAGCTATTGTTATAAGCCAAGCTAATCATAGGGTTATTTGTCCCTGTCTTATTAGTGATTGTTATACCTTGTTCAGTACCGGCACCATCAGATACCACCCAATCTTTAGGATATTGAAGTGTAAAATTAAATTTGGCGCTTGTGTATGTATTTAGCTCAGCCATATTTGTTGATTCATTATAAGATTGGGTATTATTTTGGTTTTGAGCTGGCATTGATTGAGAGTTACACCCAGCTGCTAGCAAAAATAAAACTGGAAATACTAAAATTATTTTCTTCATAAATTTTCTTTAATTATTTTTATTATATCATATTTATATTCGGATCAATTTAAAAAACGATTGTAAAAAAATACAACCGTTTTGGGAACTAAATCACATAATTATGATAAGCTCCCGTTCGAACCACAACTCATCTGCTAAAGCAGATCTAACCAATTCTTGCAGACCACCTGCATCAGAACGACCACTCTTGCTCATCGCACGAGAAAAATTATGCTTAAATGGTTTGCGGTTTGCTTGACTGGGCAAAATGAGCATTTTTGTGCTTTTCGATTCATCACGCCAAATTTTTAAGGCTCGCTCATCTGCGGCAAATTTTCTTCGACTTCGACGCTTCTCCGCAAAAATAGATTTTTCCCGACGAATCAATGAATCCTTTGTTTTTAAAACAGGTTTCAAAGAGATAAGGTCGAGAAGATTTTCTTCCTCAAACTGCATCATTAACTGATATACTTCAATGCACCGAGCTTTTTCATCTTCATTTTGAATCAAAGCATCCCACATCAGAGGCACCATATCCGGGACCCATTCAGTTATCATCAGATATAGATCTAAAAGTTTTTCATTCAAACCATAAGGAGATTCCGAAAAACCTTTTCTGAGATAAAAAGCTTCCTCTGCCATTTCCACCGGACAAACCTCGCAATACTCAAATCGCTCGATTTCCCAATTCTGGACCAATCTTAGTCTTTTCTCTAATTCAGATTTAGTCATATTATTCATTTTCCTCCGTTTATAACTATAAAATACTTTTGAAAGAATATCATATTTTTGACTTTTTGTCAAGGTTATTTATATCACCTTTTAATAATCCCTAAGCTAGTTGCAATCGCCCATTTTGAATACGAACACTCGTCGCATAGAAAAGAATAAGTCCTTATTTATAATAGAAGAAATAAGCCACTCAAATTTAGTGGTCTTTTTATGCTCTATTGGCAAGTTTACAATATGATAAAATATGAAATATGAATAAAGTACCAACTGGTCTTCGCAAAGCCCTTGCAGTCAAACCAACTACAGAAAAAATATGGAAAGATCTCACTCCAATAGCCCGCAGAGATTTTATTACTTGGATTGAGTCGGCTAAACAACCCGAGACTTATGAACGCAGAATTCAAAAAACCTGCTCTATGTTAGCAACAGGTAAAAGACGCCCATGCTGTTATTCGATGGTACCAATTAATCTCTATAAAGCACTTGGTGTTAGTTTAAAAGCAAAAGCCCAATGGAAGGATCTAACATCTACTGAACGCAGAGATCTTGTTGATTGGATTGGATATGCTGATAATCCTAAATCACAAAAAAATAGAATAAATACAGTTTGTGATCTGCTTTCAAAAGGAAAAAGGAAGATTGAATAAAAAATTTATTTAAATTAATTTAAAATTATCTTTTAATAAAAGTCTGGAAAATAAAACACCTCTCTGTAATAAGGAGAGGTGTTTTATTTTATACTTTATATTTTTTCTTCATTGCCAGAAAAGATTTCTTTATTAATTGTCGCAGAACACTCATGTCGATATCAGCAAGTTTGTTTATATACAAACATCCTTTGCTGGTTTTATGCTTACCCAGCTTGTTAAGTAGACTACTAAAATCAGCAAATCCAAGCATAATATATAGAGTTAGGTTTTGCTTCCTGGGAGAGAATCCAATCAGTGACCAGTCACCTTCTTGAGAACTTTTTTCGGACTTATAATGATACACACCAAAACCAATAATACTAGTTCCCCACATTTTTGGCTTCTCTCCAGTAATTTCTTCAAAAAGATTAAGAAGAACCAAACTGTCTTGCTTTTTAATTTTATCTGTAGTCTGATTTATAAATTGCTTTGCACTAGCTTTTGTAACTTTAGTTTTTAATTCTGCCATTTGATTATAATAATTGTTGCAATAATTATAATATTATTGAAGGCCATAAACAAATTTATGATTTCAATAAAAAATCGCCTAATATTTAGGCGAACTTATTATTTAAAATTAATAATTCTTTTTGTTTATTCTTTTTCTTCATCATCGTCGAATATCCATTTGCTGCCCCCACATATATCGCAATCAACCAATGCGTCACTTTCAGTATAAACCTTACCATTCTGGTCACAGTTTGTGCAGTAACGCTCAGCAGTATGATCTCCATTGTCGCGACCCCTTCCAATTCCCATATTAACCTCTCCAAAATTTAAAATTTATGAACATGATATTATAATCACACAAACACATATTTGTCAATGTATTAATAACATAATATAATATAATAAATACAAATAAATTAAATAACTTTTATGCAAAAATTACATACTTCAATCACTATAAATGCTTCTAAAGAAAAAGTTTGGCATACAATGCTAGATGACCAAACCTATCGAGAATGGACCGAGGCTTTTAATCCTGGATCTTACTATAAAGGAGACTGGGAAAAAGGATCTAAAATTCTTTTTCTAGGACCTGATCCTAAAACTGGCGAAGAAGGCGGCATGGTCAGCAGAATAGCTGAAAATATACCGTATGAATTTATTTCTATCGAACATTTAGGTATCGTAACCAACAGTATTGAAGATACAACAAGCGAAGAAGCCAAAAAGTGGACACCAGCTCATGAAAATTATACTTTTGAAGAATCAGATGGCGTGACCAAGTTAACAATAGAAATGGATTTGGATGAAAATTATACAGAGATGTTTGAAAAAATGTGGGTAAATGCTTTACAAAAACTTAAGTCAATTGCAGAAAAAGATACTGTAAAATAGTAAGATATTTTAATTACCATACTGCAAAACTCGGAACTAATATCAAAATTGACACGGGTTAATCCTTATGATATCTTTTAGAGTCTTTTTAAAAAGGATATAGAATACAACTTAAATAGGAGGTAAAAATGAAGGAAGCACTGGGCATTGATGTGGGTGGTGTAATAATTGACCGCATCAATGACAATACAGACACTTCTTTCTTCAGTGATAATTATCTTAATACCAAGGCAACACCTGACGTATTCGAAGTAATTAATCGCATGGTAAAAGAAAGATTTGGAAACCGTGTATATATAGTTTCAAAGTGTGGGAACAATGTTCAAAATAAAACCTTGAACTGGTTCAAGCACCATGATATATACTCACTCACAGGTATTTCTTCACAGAATGTCTATTTCTGTCGACAACGACACGAAAAAGAACCAATCTGTAAAGAACTAGGGATCACTCATTTTATCGACGACAGAATTGAAGTGTTAAGTTATTTAAAAAGTGTAAATAATAAATACGCTCTCAATCCTCAATCGTCAGAAATGATGCGATATTCCAGCTTTCTTCCATCAGTAAACATTGTTTACTCTTGGAAAGAATTTGCTGAACTATTGCTTTAAAATAGAGAGATTTAAATTAGATTTTATAATCTCTTTTATAAATTGTTAGAAATAAAAATCGCCTAAATTTTTAGGCGATTATTTTATTAATAAAATTGAATTTGCTATTTTAGTCGAATCAATTTTGCAGTTTTATCTGCCACAGAAACAGTAGCTGTAGTGCCCGAATTAAATTTAATTGCGTCTTCAATAACACCATCAGAAAATATCACACCACCTTCTGGCATTTCTGAAGTCACAACTAACGAGTTTCTTGCAGTAATGGTCCCGGCCAAAATATTAGTCCCAGTATATTTAGAAGGAAAACCTTCTCTTACTACAAAAACTAAATGACGGTCGCTCCAACCAAATGGAACAGGACAACCACCAAAACTCTGTGTTCCTGTTAAAGCTTTGGCAGAAGTATACAGTGACGTAATCCAACCAGTAGAACCAACTCCTGTAGAAACAAGAATACCGCTAGAAGATTGTCTTTCGGTTCGGTTATTAAACGATAAATTATAACGGGCCGAAATCTGATCTCGACGACCGATCAAAAAATCGTTTACTGCATACAACATTTGTCCGTCATTAGTTTTAACCTGAGCCAATACTAATTCATCCAAAGCAAATTGATCAGAAAGCACTGCTGCCAACTTTTGCGATACAATCGAAGATGAATATCTAACCAGCAAACCATCGATTCGGTGCGAATCAGGATTAACTCCTAAGATAGGTTGATCATTAAGATATTTTGCTACGTTGATACACAAACCATCTGGACCAACAACAATTATTAAATCATTTTCCCGAAATAGAAATTTAGAAATCCTATCTCGATCAAGTTCATACGATTCAATATCTGTAGGCAGTGCCCTTCTAACTTCGTCAACAGCTGTTTGATATATAAGGTTCGTCTTTACGTATTCATCGATAGACTCATTGCGAGTTTTCAAAAAATGCTCGACCTGACCCATAGAACGAACCTTCAACAAAAGCTCCAAAGGAGTTTTCTTTAATACTAAAACAATTCTTTTGAAAGCCATAACAATTACCTCCTACTTCTACCGTTTTTGAGGAGAATTATTATTAGCGGCAGAACGAATTGATTCTAGCATGTCAGGAGCAATATTGAGCGTTCCCACTCTTCCTTCTTCTGCAAATTTATTCATTGCTAAAGCAAAAATAGTTCCTGAATCCATACCTTGATAAGCACCTAACTCTTTTTTCTTAGCATCTGCTTTTGCTTTTGCCTCTTTAAGCAAGTTGGCACTTTGAGCTTCGATTAATTCAGCACGTTGAGTTTCTAAAAGCATTTTAGTTTCTGCTTCATACTTCCTAAGCTTGCGTTCTTCTTCGGCGTTAGACATTCTGCGAGTAGCGATTGCCTTATCCGCGTCAGAAAGTAACTGCTCGCGTTCGATAGCTTCAAATGCATCATCCACATTAGAATTCTCTGGAGAAACACCATCCACAAACACCTGCTTAACTTCAACACCAAATTTTTTAAATTCTTCTGTTTTTGTAATCACTGCTGAGGAAATTGATCTAGCCAAAACAGTAACATCAGCCATATGTGCTTTCAAAATTTTTTCTTGAACTTGAGAGCGGGCGATTGACTGAACCATTTTCTCAATTTTACTATCGAGATTAGTTAAAACCATGGGGTCCACATATTCACTTTTTTTAGAAAGATCGATAGTGAAATCATGTTCCTTGGTTACTTCTTCGGGAAGCAAAACGATTGATAACATTCCCTGAACATTTAGTGACTGGTTGTCACTAGTTCGCTCAGTAAAATCAAAAGTGACAGTGCGTTCTGCGGTTGGAACACTAGCGAATCTAGACCTAGGCGTAACTAAAAAAGTTTTCCCTTTTCCACTAGAAACAACTGAGCCACTCACGATCTTCATGACATAATCCTTCAACGACGACGGTTTAAAAATTCCAAATCCAAATACTTTCATAATTCCTCCGACTATTTTGTTAAAGATAGTTCTACTTTTACCTTTTTAAAAATGAGCAGAACCCGCTTTAAAGAACATATCAATATTCATCAAGGTAGATTCTTCTTATAAATTCAAATTATTCTTAAAGATTAAGGCCTATTATCCACAAAAAACATAATCTTCATAAGCCCATAAAAGTATTTATTTCTAGGCAATTTAATCTACTTATCAAACTTATATCCTGAGTATATATCAGTATTTACTTAGTGTCAAGTCTACACTTAATAAAATATTTATGTTCTTATTTTTGAGTTTAGATAGAATTTATATACCTAATTTAAAAAATTTATGCGATAAAATAAAAAAGCACTTTTAAATGCTTCTTTATAAATGTTTTTTAATTTATAACCCTACCTCTATCTTACTGGTAGAAGAACTGATCAGGCTGTTGCTTTATAGATATTTGGTTGTTTAAAAAATTAACTCCTAAGTAAATTCCTTTTCTAGTATTTACCTCAATCTCTTCTTTAATTGATTTGCTTGGTATTTCTATTAATAAAACATCACCTTCATTAACCTCAATACTAACAGAATCGGTAAATGCATTTAAGGGATTAGACTTAAGGGTTTTATTAAAAACTTTTTTACCGTCAACAGATACTATCACCCCTTCTCCATCAAAACCAGCTTGAAAATCAATAGTTACCTTAGATTGTTTATTTTGATTATTCATAGAATCATTGTTTGTATTTGACATAACATTATCGTAAGTTGGTTTAAACTGACACGAAGACGAAATAAATATTAATGAAATAACTATGATTATTATTCTCATATAAATATTGTAGCAATAATAAGATAAAACCTGAAATCTTTGACCCTCATTGTATCCAGTGATACGATGATTGTATGAAAATTACCCAGCCAAAAACAAACCCAAAAGTTTTAACACAACTTACATCACTACTCAAATCCCCTACAAGTACAGATAAGCTCGACGCCTTTCTGAAAAAATCCAAAAAATATTCTCTAGGACCGGATGCTATGGAATTATTTATAAAATACGATTACATTAGTCTCGCTACTTCTTATACAGAAAAATTCTATGGGATAGATGCCGCCATGACTCGACGCCTTATAAAAAGCAGACAATTATTAGGAAACTTTAGCAGTCATTCGTTCGTTGATTTACCAAAGACAATGCTTGATCAAATAATAAACCTAACCGGTGGTTTAAGCGTAGCGCGGGTAAATCTTGCCAACTTTATCGCCAAAGACCAAGAAGCTGTAATGACCAAACTCGTAGCAAAATTTAAAGATGATATTTTGTTAAGTATTTCCGAACAACTAGATTCTATTAATGGCCTTACCAACAAAATGGCATTAAAAATTATGAAGTATTTACCGCCAAAATATGACAAGTACCTTGCAGTAGTTTGTGAAAATCTTAATAACTACCCGCTTTTAAACAAAAAACAATTTCAAAAAGATCTGGACAAAAATGGCTTTACCAGACTCACCAAAAAATATAGCAAGCAATTTGATTTATAAATAAAGTAAATTAATCTTACATGGAACAGGTTTTACAACAATCCCGCACTGGAAACTTTGGCAGGCTGGCATCTAATTATCAATTGGGACGCAAGGGTATACCAGAAAATATTATTCAATACTTGTGGTCACTTAATTCTAAAACAAATCCAGAAATACTGGATATTGGCTGTGGTACTGGGATTCCCACTCGTCAACTTGCAAACTATAAAGCTAATATCACAGCTATAGATATAGATAAGACCATGATTGATGTAGCACTAATGAGTCCTTTTCCAAATATTAAATACGAGATTAGTCCAGCTAACCGTCTTTCATTTAAAGAAAACTCTTTTGACATAATTACTATATTTAGCGCTTTTCACTGGTTTTCATCCCAAAATAATGTATTAAATGAAATTTTCCGAGTTCTTAAACCTAATGGTTTAATCTTTATTTTGAATAAAAATGATGTTGGAGATTTTTGGTCTGGCCACAGGAGTATAATAGAAAAATATGCAAAAGGAACAATACAGAGAATCAAAAAAGACTACAACCCTCAATATACTTTAAAAAGCTCTGGGTTCAAAAATATAAATACAAAAAGGTTTTGAAACTTCAGAATTTTATACTTTGGATCAAATGATGTCTTACCTGCAATCCGTCAGTGCATGGAATTTAATCTCTTCTGAATTAAAACCCCACGCAGAGATGGAATTGAAAAAATATTGTATTTCTAAAATATTAGACAATAATTTAATTGAAAGAAAAATTAAACTCGATGTATGCACAAGCTACATCTAATTTACAATAATTATAATAAAACTATATGAAAACCTACAAAAATATAGACCAATACATTAAAGACCACCCGAAGAATGTTCAGACTATTTTACAAAAACTTCGTACAGAAATAAAAACCACAGCGCCAAAAGCAGAAGAAGTGATAAAATACGGCATCCCTACATACGTTCTTCATGGCAATCTTATTCATTTTGGTGGCTACAAAACCCACATCGGTCTTTACCCCGGGCCGAAAACCATCATGAAGTTCGAAAAAGAGTTATCAAAATATGAATTATCAAAAGGAACTATCCGCTTCCCAATCGACCAGCCACTTCCATTTACTTTAATTAAAAAAATTGTTAGGTATAGAGTAAAAGCAAATCTAGAAAAAGTTAAAAATAAAAAATGAAACTCAAACAAGACAAATACAGAAAAGACCGTGGCGGAAGTTCCAAACTTTTAGATATTAGCTGCAAAAGAAAACGTCACCATTTATTTTATTACCAAAAAGACGGTCCGGGGATTATAAAGCGTCTATATCTAGACAGAATCTACCCGATATAATAAAACTAAGTAAATTTTAAAATCTTCAAACAATGTTCACTTATTACCTGATAATCTTAATTGTATTTTTGATCAACTTAATGGCATTCATATTTGTCGGCTTAGACAAGAAGCGCAGCATGAATAATGGCGACCGGATAAAAGAAGTTAATTTATTTTTGTGGGCAATATTTTTTGGATCTCCGGGCGTACTTATAGGAATGTTGTTTTACCGGCACAAAACCCAAAAAATGCAGTTTATTTTTGGAATCATGGTATTACTACTACAACAAATCGCCCTGTTATTTTTGCTTTCAAAAAACTTGATATCTTAAATCTTTAAAAAAACACCAGTGATCTGGTGTTTTAATTTTAATAACCTGGAAAATAATCAGTTTTTATTGCTGTTCTGCTTACCCCTAAAGTCGATACTAATAATTTTTTGTAAACTTCAACCATAGCCGGAGGGCCAGATATATAATACTCGCGATCTATAAAATCAGGGATCTCTTGAGTTATCATTTCTTTAGTAATATACCCTGTTTTACCATTCCAATCTGAAGGAATAGGGGCTCCGTTAGGAACAGATAAAATATAAATTGTTTTTACGCCAATCTGTTTAGCCGATTCAAATATATCCTTATAAACAAATTCTGACGGATCAGCACTTAAATAAAATAGAATAAAATCTCGTTGTTCTTTTTTATCAACCATGTTTTTTATCATGCTTCGAAAAGGCGTAATACCAACGCCGCCTGCTATGCCAACAACTTTTTTGCTTACATCTTTAGGCAAATTGAATTCTCCGGATAGAGTACCAGCAACTACTTCGTCTCCGGGATTTAAAGAGACCAATGCTTTTTTAAAAGAACTAGAGTCTACAGGAATCTTAACTCCTAAGTGAATTTCTTTTTCAGTAGGAGCTGAAGCAATGGTAAAATAACGGCGGTTGCCGCGAGTATCGCTTGGATTGTGACCCAAAGTCCATTCCATATACTGCCCGGCAGTAAATGCAAATTGCTTGTCTGGGACAAACACAAAATCATATACCGAAGGAGCAAGTTGCAACTTCTCCTTAAGCTTTAAAATTAATTTCTGTTTCGGACTAACTATATAGGCAAAAATATTACCCACCACCAGGGCTAACTCTGGAGTACTGTAAATTTTTCCTATATGAAAAGATACACCAAATAATAGTCCAACCAAAACCCCGTAAGTCAACCTTGATTTAAAAGTTGGCGGCATGGTTGATGGTTCTGTAAGCATTACACTTCCAAAAAAAATAATTGGCCATGAACTAAATGCTAACCTTATAGAATTAAAAAACTCTTCTCCATAAATAATATTAGTTATTACAATTGCGCTTAAAGATACAAATAGAAAAGTAATAAACAAATCAAATCTGTGAATCTTCCTTACAATTAGCAACCCAACAACAGCCACAATCGGAAGCATAATACTGCTCCCAACCCACCAAGTAGGCAAAACCAATCCCGCAAACCCAACTAACAATGCAGCAATAGCAGCTGGGTTAAAAACGTGCTTTCCTCTAATATTTAAAATAAACTTGCTGCTCATTGCCAAAATAGCAATCAGTACCAATACTACATATGCAAGCAAAGTTGTAGCGGGCGGAAAAATTAAAAACAAAATTAAAGCTGTGATATAACAAGATTCAACATTCAAAGGAACTTTGAATAAATAACCAAGTAGAATATTAGTCCACATACAAGCCATCAACAGAACTAACAATGACAATAACATATACCATCCATTAAAAGGCAGGATTCCTGAAAAAGCAAAACCTATTGCCATCAAAGCAATAACAAATAATCCGTATAAAACCAACCGGTACATTGTTATGGAATTCAAAAATTTATCTATATATGACATATTAAAATTATTTATAAAATAGCTCGGCCGGAAAATTTACAGATTTATTTATAGAACCATCTGTATACATTATAAGGTATTCAAAAGAAAAATCATCTGCAAATATTTCTGGCTCGCAAAAAAATAACCCAGTAGCTAAACCATCTGAAATTAAGCCAGTTTTTGCCACAACCCAGGTACCAGCAATATGATCCGGAGACTTGAGAGTATCGGGATTAATAATATGATTATATCCTTCCCACTTTCTTCTATTACCCGAGGATGAACATAAACTTTGGTTTAAAATTTTTGCAACACCTATTGCCTGAGAAGTACCCATTGGATTCTCTAATGCAACCTCCAAAAACTTTCCGTCTGGATTTTTATAGACCATATCCCCTCCCGCATCTACGCAAAAATATTCTAGCTTATAATTTTCTATTACTTCTACCACGAGATCAACCAGATAACCTTTTCCAGCTGCGCCTACATCCAATAAAGCTGGCTGCAAAAAAATAATTTCTGGATAGTTAAGTTGAATAACTTTTTCCCAAGGCAAAGGCTGAGTAAGTTCTTTTGCTTGCAAAGAGTAAAAGGCATCATAGCCGGCTTGCTCTAAAGTTTTTCCAATTAACGGAGTAACCCTACCTTTGGTTAATTGGTATAGTTTTTTGTAAAAATCAAATAATTCTCGGGCATCATCCGGAAATAAATAAGTTCCGCCTTGATGATTTTCATTTAGTGAAATTTTAGAAACTAACGAATCTTCCTTAAACCTTGAATAAACTTGATCGAACTCCTCTATTCTTTTATCAATATCTGCTCTTAGTTTTCTTTGAGATATGTCGGTTAACAAGGAGTCATCAAAAATATCTATAACCCAATGTGTTCCGATAGCTTCAAAATTATACTGCACAAATTTATTTAAGAATTAGCCTGAGATTTGATTTTTTCTAAAGCAGCATTAAACCCAGCTGGAGTTAAGGAAGAACCCGCGACTTTGCTTAACTTTAAATTAGCAATACTCTTACCAGTAACGTACTGCTTATAGTTATTAATAAATTCTTTTTGAAATTGAGTAGAAGCCGGAGAAGATGATTCCCCTTTCACAGAAGAACTAGTTATAACTCCATTAGATAAAGTCAAAGTAACGGCAATCTCTTCACGGCCGCCGGGAGAATTATAAGATCCAGTTGCAGAATATGTACCGTCTTTGTAAGATGATTCAGCACTTTCGGAGCTTGAAGAATTAGATGTCTGATTTGTAGAATTATTAACATTTTCTTCAGTCGCTGAAGTACCATTCTGAGCACTCTGTGAATCATTTTCTGAGCTACGCTTGCTGTAAACTACAACTGCAAAATAAATTAATACTACTAAAAACCCCACCCCAGCAATTAATGGAAGCTTACTCTTACTTTTATTTGGAATCATTTCTGGCATAATTTTGAATAAATTTAATAATTATCTCTATTTATAATACCATAAAAACAACCTATTTATTTCACTAATTTATGGTTTTTTGTCTTTTTTCATATAGTAATATATAGTGTAAATGTTCCAATGATAAAAAAATACTATTATAAAGAGGTGTTATGAATATTATTCTTTCAACTAGAAATCCTAGCAAAGCAGAGCAAATCCAAAATATTTTTGAAAATTTACCAATTACGGTTTTAACTTTAGAGCAAGCTAAAATAGAAGGAGAAGGAACTGAAGACGGCGAAACTCTTAAAGAAAACTCTCTAAAAAAAGCAATATTTGCTTATGATAATCTTACAGAAAAAACCTGGACAATGGCTGATGATACCGGCTTGTTTATCAATGCTCTAAATGGAGCGCCTGGGATCTGGCCTGCACGATGGGCGGGAGAAGATGCTACCACCGATGAAATAACTCAATTTACGATTGAGAAAATGAAAGATAAAAATGACCGATCCGCAACCTTCGAAACAGTTGTGACATTAATTTCCCCGGAAGGAAACCAATATTTTTTTAACGGAGAAGTTAACGGCATATTACTCGAAGCTCCCCGAGTAAAACCACAACCAAAAATGCCTTATAGTCCGTTATTCATTCCTGAGGGAAGCACCAAGGTCTGGGCAGAAATGTCAATCGAAGAAGAAAACAGCATATCTCACCGCGGCATTGCTTTTCGAAAAGTTAGAGACTTTCTTCAAGAACACTTGAGCTGAAGCACAACTTTCTCTATTAAGTTATTCAGTCAATTGATTGTTAAAAATTAACCCTTTTAAAAAGGGTTTTTATTTTGGTAATTCTTATATAGAAAAAGGTGTTGCTACGAAAACATCCGTTCGCTACGATTTACCTTCGGTAAATCTGGGTTCTCGAGAGTTTTCTTAAGCAACACCTTTTTCTATAAATGGCCCAACCAAAAACTTGATAAACTGTTAGCTAAAGCGTACGATGATAGTAATTAATCATTTAAATACTATGCAAAAAATCACTCCATTTTTATGGTATGACAATCAAGCAGAAGAAGCTGTTAATTTTTACTGTTCAATTTTTGATAACTCTCGAATTATCAGCACAACACCCGGACCAAATAATACAGTTATGTCGGTAATATTTGAATTAGAAGGTCAAAATTTTTATGCGCTTAATGGAGGACCGCTTTTTAAATTTACGGAAGCAATTTCTTTATTTGTAAGCTGCGATACGCAAGAAGAAATTGATGAAAAGTGGTCAAAGCTTACAGCGGATGGTGGCCAGGAAAGCCAGTGCGGATGGCTAAAAGATAAATTCGGACTGTCTTGGCAAATCGTTCCCCCAATACTTGGAAAAATGCTAGGAGACAAAGATCCAGCCAAAGCCGAGCGAGTTATGCAAGCAATGCTGCAAATGAAAAAAATTGATATAGCTAGCTTACAAGCTGCGTACGATCAAGAATAACAAAAAATGCCTTAATTATAAGGCATTTTTTAAAGTTAAAATTGACAAAAACAGCGATATTATTTATAATTTGATGTAAATCAAAACAGGAGGCAATAATGAAAACAAAAATTATCTTTCCGCTAAGTTATGCAGATAACTCAATAGAACATGATAAAGAGAGGGTTTATTTTTTAGCTGGTCCAATTAAAGATGGTGGTGATTGGCAAAAGAAAGCGATTGAATTATTGTCCAACGCTGATTCCGGATGTGTAATAGCCTGTCCAGCTCATTACCATAAAAATCCCGAATTTTTTGATCACGCAATACAAGATTCAAAGCCAGGATTTTTTCAAAACCAAACAGCATGGGAGAGACACTATATGAATCTAGCTTCCAGAACAGGATGCTTAATTTTTTGGGTACCGTGTGAAAACATGGAAAACCCAAGACCAAAAGAAAAAGGTCCATACGCCCGAGATACTTATGGAGAACTTGGAAGATGGAGCACAAGAAGCGGTTATGGAATTGGACTTAAAGAACCAAACCATACAAAACCAGTGATCAACCTAAGTATTGGTATCGAAGCAGAATTTTCAGGTTTAAGTGTAATTCAAAAAAACTTTAATGCTGATCATAATGGAATAGATTATCCAATTTATGATTCATTACAAAAAACAATTACTGAGGCAGTAATTAAAGCAAAACAACTTTAATATAAGACCTAAGACTTCTAATTTTGGAAGTCTTTTTATTTTACAATCTTACTTTGACTTAAAACCTCAAAAGCCTTATCATTTAAATATCATTAAATTTATATGAATATGGATTCAGACAACAGTCAACAACATCAAGAAGTCAAACAAGCTCAACCTAAAAGCCAACTTCAAGGCTTAGAAGGTTTTTTTGACACCTACTTAAGAGAAAAGGCTCCTTTTCAACTACCAAACAGTGTAAAAGAATTCTTAGTAAAATATGGTCCATGGATTAGTTTAGTGTTTTTAATTCTTGGAGCAATAGTATTAATTCCTTTATTACTTATCACTCTTGGATTAACTGCTGTTAGCTTACCCTTCCAGGCAGCTGCTGGCACATTACACAATACAGGCCTGGGATATGTTAGCATGATCATCAGTTTAGTAGTTTTAGTAATGGAAGCAGTTGCTATTCCAGCATTATTGAAACGCAAACTTTCTGGTTGGCACATGATCTATTATGCTTCCCTACTTTCTGCAGCTGGACAATTAATTGATCTTAATATTATTGGCGCTGTAATCAGCCTTGTCATTGGAATGTATGTATTATTCCAAATCCGTTCCTACTATCAATAATTCTCGTTAATTTAAAATTAAAATCACCTCCATAATGAGGTGATTTTTTATTTGACTTTAATTATCTATTTGTACTATTATTGGTTGGTCAACAAAAGTTGACCCATATAGGTTTTCGGTGATCCCGGAGACTTATAAATACTACACCTGGAAACCCCAGGTCCAAAAGCTAGGAGGAAATAAAATGAACGAAAAGGCTACGAAAGAATGGAGAAATTATCAAAAGATCGAAGGTTCAATGTTGAGACTAGACAATAACCCATTGAGGAATGGGATATTATTCTTAAGGTCTAATTGTTCCAACAAACAACATAATTATTTTATTCCAGATAATGAAATAAAAAACTTGGCAAATCTTTCCATAAATCATAAAACCAATAGAGTTGTAATAATCGGAGGATGTGAAGAATCTGAACAGAGTCATGTTAGCGAATTCAGATTAAATGCTTCAAAGTTGGGAATAGATTTAGTATGGCTAGATTTTGAACAAACTAAATGCTTAAATGAAGGTGAGGATGGTCCAATGAGTGGTCCGGAAATGGTCAATAAATTCTTAACAGATAAAAACCAGCGACCCTACAAACTAAACCTGAGATCATGGAAAGCAATCAAAGAAGCAGCCATAACACTACCATATCTTGTAAATCAAGCTAGAAAAATTAAAGAAATCAGCATAAATATAGAAAAAGAAAAGGAGTTGTTAAATTGGAGCCGCGGGATTTACAAAGTAGAAAGCTTAACAATGCCTCACAGTTCTATTATGAACACTTTATTTGGTGACTTATCTTATAAAGAATCCAAATCTAAAGTTATAGTGCTGTTTGATATCATGCTGGATAAATGTATTATAGTTACTAAATCAATGAGCTTTAGCGGAAAACGGATTATAGATAAAGGTAGCTATACTATAATCGAGGATGATTATAGTAAATTCAGAATCTCGGTTAAATTCGCAAAAGGAAACTGGAAAATCACACCTCATCCAAGATTGGATATAACTGATCCAAAAGTCAGATATATTCCCATGTATGACCGTTTAGTTCAAGAAAAGGACAAAGAACATTAAAAACAAACCCAACTTTACAGTTGGGTTTTTATTTTAAACTAATCACCTTGATCATAGCTTTCCAAATAAGAAGTAAGCTGCTTGTCAACACGAATAAAAGTAGATCGCTTTGGAAATTCTTTCAGGCGTCTGGCTCCAATATAAGTCCCTGTACTCCGAAGAGAGCCAAATAAATCTTGTAAAAAGTTATGAATGCTGCCTTTATATGGCATTAATATATAACGCCCTTCTGAGGCGCGGTGATTCTCTTTTTTACCATAAAACTCCTGAAGCGCTTTATTAGAAGAGGATCCGAAATACTCTTTATACTTTTTACCATTTCGCTCTACCATTTCTCCCGCGCTTTCATCATATCCAGAAAACAATGACCCAGCCATATTAAAGTCCGCGCCACCGCAAAACGCTTTTGCTACGCAAGATGGATATTGTTGACCACCGTCAGCAATCACTAACCCATAGCCCTGTTCATTAGACAAGCCATGCGCGGCATCACTACATTCAATTACTGCTGAAAGTTGCGGATATCCCACTCCGGTCATCCGCCGGGTAGTACAAGCCGAACCTGGCCCGATTCCGACCTTTACGATATCTGCCCCTGCTAAAATAATTTCTTCAGTCATTTCATTAGTAACTACATTACCAGCAATAATAATATGATGAGGACACAACTCTCTGACTAATTTTATAGACTCCAAAAATCTTTCCAAATAACCATTAGGAACATCGATACAAATAAAAGCAAAATTATCGATCAGACCAGCACTAATCATTTCTTTGAGCTGAGCTATATCCTCATCTCGAATGCCAAGAGTGTAAACAATATAATCAGGGTTATGAAAATCCTTAAAAAAATTCTTATAATCTTCAATTTTGTAATACTTATGAAAAGTAGTGATGATTTTATACTCTGACAACAATCTTGCCATTTCAAAAGTCCCACAAGTTGCCATATTAGCAGTCATGATTGGAACACCTTTCCACACTTTTGGGGAATGGTAAAATCGAAACTCACGTTCTAACTCCACATCTTTACGTGACTTTAAAGTACTGCGCTTAGGACGTAACAAAACATCCGAATAATCTAATTTTATCTCACTTTCAATTCTCATATTGATATTTTAATTTTATAAAAATCAATCAACCTCAGATACTATAGCATAAAAACTAGTGAATGTTATTTTGACACCCAATTATTTTCTACAAAGACAGCGCCGCGTTTTATTTTTTAAAAACTCAATAAAATAAAAACCGATAGTGGTACACTAATCGGTTATATAATTCTTAACTATCAGCCTTAATCTTTTCATTCAATATCTCTTGTAACTGCATAGGGATTAACCCGCTACCAAATTTTCGATTACTCCCACCGATAGTATTCCCCCCACCCCAACTTAACCCAGGGTCAGATTCGGCTTTATTAAAATTGGCTACATGCCCTTCTACGTCAAAAGGAATTTTATTGGACATTCTTGCAATAGTATAACCATTCATCCCATTCTCCATTTCTCTTACAGAAACAAAAGCTTTAATACCATCTGCCAGCATACCAGTTCTAGCCTGCGCACCAATTTCTTTAACCATTGACCAGCCTGGACCACCTCCAATCACCTCATAACGGGTATCAAGTGGCATAAGCTTTCCTTTGCCATGAAGATACTCAAGTATTCTATACTCTACATTATCAACTACTTCCATAAATGCTTGAGAAGTTCTTTTGGTATCTAAACCACCGCTTAATCTAAACTCAGTATAAGGATTAAATATCCATGCTAATTCCTGCAAAACAGGCATGTCCTTAGGGAAGGGATACGCTCCACCAGTAGTATCAAGCATGTCCTCCATATACACTAGTTTGTTCAATTTAGGGTTAATTACATTTTCTGCCATCCACCCGTGTTTTAGTAAAAACCAAGTAGTGCAAACATCTTGATCGCAATCATTTGCATAAACACTACAATGAGGCTGTCCATCTTTCCGAAATGATTCAAAGAATCCAGTACGGATATCAAGCAAAGCCTGTGCGCAAGTCGCTCTTGTAGAAAACCTGTCTACACCTTCGTGATGATTAAGATTTGACCTTGGACCCCCTTGCTTAGCTGTCTGAAATATTGGTCCTTCTTTTACATATCCATCGACAGCCACGGAGAAAGGTTTGGTTGTTTTACAAAACTGTTTCCAAGTTAAAGGCTGCATATTTGGTTGCATTATTAATTCAATCATTTTATTTCCTCCTATAATAGCAATTCAATATATAATACAATTTTAAAATCGTCAAATTTAAAAAACCTTATCTTATTTCAAGATAAGGTTTATAATTATTAATCATCATTTCGATTAGGATCACCTTCGTTAAGACCATGTTTTTCAGCTTCATTTTCTGCTGCATCTTTTGCGTCACCAGCTTTTTCTGATACCCACTTTCCAGCATCCTTTACATGATCTACTGTAGCTTCGGCATCTTTTTTCAGTGCAGTACCGATTTCTTCTACAGTATCTCCGGCAGTTTGATTATTATCATTATTAGACATACTAATCCTTTCTTTATTAATATTAAATTTTTATTGTGAAGCCCCTGAACCATTTACATCTACTTGAACTTTATCCGGTACATTTACTGTAGTACCTTTATTACCATTTCTGATACTAGGTAAACCATATATAAAGAACAATACAACCACTACTAACAAAACAATTATTGCAACTATCCAACCCCCACTACTTCCAGAACTATCTCCCTGATCTGGATTATTAATAACTGTTGCCATATATTTTCCTTTCGTATTAATTTGGAACAAAATTATAAAATTTTGTAAAAAAATTTTAGGCCTTATACTTGTTAAAACGCTAAGAATAATAAAAATGTTTCAATTTGTTGAATATAATTTTCACCATTCATACTAATTGATATAATATAAATAGTATGAATAAAAGATCTTCTTTCAAAAGTAGAGTTGTCATAGTAAATGACAAAATGCAAAAAAATTACAAATATTATTTAAGCGAGCCAATTGGTAAAAATTTTGATCCTGAATTTAAGCCAGAACTTACCCCTAAGCAAATGCTGAAATTAGGAATTTTCGGAGGGAAATACATGACTGATTGCAAAAATGAATTCCCCGCTGATTGGTTTACACATGCCAAACTAAACTCTGAATTTCATGACCCAAAATTAAATTGTTTTGGAGTCAATGCCTCTCAACCACTAGGAGTCTGGTTAAAAAATTGGTGGATTCATCCTGATGACCCACGAGGATGGTTTCAATGGTACTGTCGTTACTATATGGGCAGGCGCATACCAGAAGAAGATCATAGGCAGATAAAAAGATGGAAAGCGATTACCAGACACATTGCTCAAGTGAAAAAAAATTGCGAGCCAGGCAACTTTTCCTGCCGACCCAAGCAAAGACAAGCAATCCTGCACTGGGCTTACGACAGCAGGAAGCTCTAAAAACACCTTTTTACAGGTGTTTTTAATTTGACAAGATAATTATTAAAATATATAGTGTATATATAACACTAAGTAATATATAAATATATGGAAAATATCTTACATTTATTCAATATTAATAGCACTTTTTTCACCTTATGGGATTACCAAATGAGCTATATCGAGTTTTTTGGAACCATCTTTGGAATTTGGTGTGTCTGGCTTACGGCTAAAGCAAAAATCATCTCTTGGCCTATTGGAATAATAAGTACGGTTCTATATCTATTCCTGTTCTATCAAATTCATTTATATTCAGATATGATTGAACAAACTTATTTTTTAATAACTGGCTTCCTAGGATGGTGGGCTTGGTTACATTCAAAAACTCATCCTAAAACAGAAATTGCGCATTCCCAAATAGAAGAATCTTCTGATTCAAAAAATGGACGCTTAAAAATTAGTTTCAATACGCTTAAGCAAAATATTTTTTATGTGGGAATAATAATTATCGGAACTTTCATACTAACCTTCATAGTAACTCATTTAGATAATTGGCTACCAAAGTACTTCCCTACCGAAGCCTCTTTCCCTGTTATAGATGCTCTTACTACTGTGATGAGTTTTGTAGCTCAATGGCTATTAATCCGTAAACGAGTAGAAAGCTGGATATTATGGATTATTGTAGACATAGTTGGTATCTGGCTTTACTACGTAAAAGGAGTAAAATTTATCTCTTTAGAATATGTTTTATTCCTAATAATTGCTAGTTATGGATTATGGGGCTGGATAAAAGGATTTAAAAAGGATTCTCTAAGTAAGATTAAAAGTCATGAACAACCACAAGCACAAATTTAGAACTGGTCTTGTTATTGGTAAATTCTACCCACCTCATCGTGGCCATAAATACCTAATAGAAACAGCTCAGGCGCAGTGTGAACAAGTAACAGTAATAGTCTGTTATAAACCTTCGGAGGAAATTTCTGGATCAATGAGAGCAGACTGGATCAGAAAAATCCACCCTGGAGTTAATATCAAAATAATTGATGATTATAAATTAGATGACAATGACTCAAAAGGTTGGGCCAAATTTACTTTAGAAATTTTAGGATATACTCCTGACGCAGTATTTACATCAGAAGATTATGGGGACCCTTATGCTTCTTTTATGGGAGCAATTCATGTACTAGTAGATAAAGAACGAGTAACGATTCCGATATCTGCTACAAAAGTACGATCCAATCCAATGGAATATGCAAAGTTTCTTGAGCCATGCGTTAGAGCATTTTTTGCTCGCCGAATAGCAGTTATTGGAGCAGAA
>CAYRJC010000003.1:0-30679 GCA_964424635.1 uncultured Candidatus Saccharibacteria bacterium
GACGACGACCATCGGATGGCACGGTACGCTGCTTCGAAAAGCGAACGCACGCAATGCTATTTTCCTTAGAAAGGAGGTGATCCATCGACAGCTTCCGCTACCGATGCCTTGTTACGACTTAGCCCCAGTTACGAGTCTCGGATTGGAGCCCAAACAAATGGACGCTTCATCCGCTACCCACTTCCATGGCTTGACGGGCGGTGTGTACAAAACCCGAGAACGTATTCACCGTAGCGAGGCTGATCTACGGTTACTAGCGATTCCGGCTTCATGAGGGCGAGTTGCAGCCCTCAATCCGAACTGGGGGATGGTTTAGAGGATTTGCTCCGGATTACTCCTTGGCGTCCTTTTGTAACATCCCATTGTAGCACGTGTGTCGCCCAAGGCGTAAGAGCCACGCTGATTTGACGTCATCCCCACCTTCCTCCGGCTTAAACGCCGGCAGTTTCACCAGACACTTGTAACTGGTAATAGGGGTTGCGCTCGTTATCACACTTAAGTGAACACCTCACGGCACGAGCTGACGACAACCGTGCAGCACCTGTGTAGCACCCTCGAAGGCGCTCTCATTTCTGAGAGATGCAGCTACATGTCAAGCCTTGGTAAGGTTCCTCGCTTATCGTCGAATTAAACCACATGCTCCACCGCTTGTGCGGGTCCCCGTCAATTCCTTTGAGTTTTAGCCTTGCGGCCGTACTCCCCAGGCGGTACATTTAACGCGTTAGCTTAGCTACTAAAGAGGGTCGATACTCCCTAGCAGCGAATGTACATCGTTTACAGCGTGGACTACGGGGGTATCTAATCCCCTTCGCTCCCCACGCTTTCGTCCTAGCAGTGTCAGGTAGCACCCAGAAGTCTGCCTTCGCTATTGGTATTCCGAACGATATCAACGCATTTCACTACTACACCGTTCGTTCTAACTTCCTCTTTGCTCCTCTAGTTTTGCAGTTCCAATGGACAGATTCCGAGTTGAGCTCGGAGATTTCACCACTGGCTAACAAAACCACCTGTCGGCACGCTTTACGCCCAATAATTCCGGATAACGCTTGAGGTCTCTGTATTACCGCTGCTGCTGGCACAGAGTTAGCAACCTCTTATTCGCAAGGTACCGTCAAAATATTCTTCCCTTGCAAAAGGACTTTACAATCCGAAGACCTTCATCGTCCACGCGGCGTCGCTGGATCAGGCTTTCGCCCATTGTCCAAAATTCCAAACTGCTGCCTCCCGTAGGAGTCTGGACCGTGTCTCAGTTCCAGTGTGGAGGTTTCCCCTCTCGGGGCCCCTAACCGTCATAGCCTTGGTAAGCTTTTACCTTACCAACAAGCTGATGGTGCCCAGGCCGCTTCTCTAGCGTCTTGCGACTTTAATCTTGCGATCACATTGAGAATTGCTCCACCTTTCGGTGGGTTATGCTCAACTAGAGGTACGTTCCTGGGTATTACTCACCCGTTTGCCGCGGGTCTAAACCCGCTCGACTTGCATGTCTTAGGCACGCCGCCAGCGTTCATCCTGAGCCAGGATCAAACTCTTAAAATAAAACCGATCCAACCTATAAATAGTAAACTAAATATAAACCTTCACGAGAGTTTGTTCTCACACTAATAACACACCGAAGTGTATAGTGTTCTATAGCTAAATAGGAGAACTTGGCGATAGATTTGTTTTAAAACGTTCTATCAAACGTTTGAAGTATTATTGAACTCAAAAAACTTGACGTAATCAATTCCCATACAAACAGACGCTAACTGGCAAGCCAATTAACTTCTCTTAAATATAGGCGACAAATTAAATAAAAATTCCGAAGAATTTTTTATTCTACAACCACTCCCTAAATAAATTTAGTTCGTGGCAGTTTTGTACAACATTTCAATCACTATGCAGTTGTCAAAGTACTGACGACTTTTATTATTCTAATCTGGAGAAGCGTCCGATTGAAGTAAGAGACTTTTCTGATTTTTGTTCGACTTTATTTATTAAATAAAGGGTCGAATATGAATAACAACAATGTCTATTTGGGAGTATAAAAAACACTCAAAGTTACCTTTGAAGTGCTCATTTCCCGGCTTGGACTTTCCCTATAAAATTTATAGCAAGTTTCGTCCGGCCCTAGATAATCACCGTAGTTACATCCAGGTGGAATTGAGGTTGTTTGTCTTTTAAATCTCCTTGTTTAGGATTACTTTTTAATCCTTTACTATATTATGTGTTTTTATAAGGCTTGTCAAGTGTTTTTTTATATATTATCATGAGTTTTAAGAGAATTTTTAAAATTAAAAATGGAGGCTAAATAATATGGAAACTGACTTAATTTTTGCTTTTGGATTTGGAAATACAACCCCTGATGCAGGTGAATATATAGAAAAAATTAAAAATTTAAATGGAAAATCTATAGGATGGTGGGAACTAGAAGCCCAAATGGCGCTCATACCCAGATTTAATGCTGAAGACAAAAAAGATTGCTTGGGCATTCAAGAATGGGAGGATCCAAGAATACTTAATTGCCCCTTAAGCGGACCGCTTTCTATCTTAACCAAAAATAAAATGATTACTTCTGAAATTTTTTCACTAACAAGCCAAGGATATGTAATATCGTTTCATTCGTTAAGAAAAGCAATTTGGTCAAACTCAGGAGGAGAGTCTTGGCTCAATTTGGAAATCAAGTGGGATATAAATAAATTTATAGGGATACTTTCTGTTCTTGATAGCAGGATGAGACCTGCTCCAACATCATTTTAAGTTAAAATTAAATAAGACGATGCAATTAATGCAACGTCTTTTTTTATAAATAAAAAACCACTTAAACGTGGTTATGAAATGATCACATAATGCAATCAACAAACTAGCTTTTGTAAGTGCTTATGATAAAGGGTAAATCAGACAGGAATCCTCACCAGTTTCTAAATAAATACTTTCTTCACCCAAAGCCGTTGCAATATAAGCCAGGAAAGATTTTAACTTTGGAATACGCTCTTTCCCTTCAAAAGAAACTACATATTTTTGATACTTCCCAGCATAAGAACGACTATCATCACTTTTCCAAAAACCATTATGACCAGAGCCTTCATCGGTATAGCCACCATACTCTTTTGCTAAAAATTTCTGGACAACGTGCCGGCAATTACCCTTCTTACCATCTACTGGATAACCCAAGTAATCTGATGGCAAGTAAAATGTAGCGGGCCTGCCCAGAGATACTTCTTTATACTCTGCCTGCAATTTTAGTTTTCTTTTTTTCACATACTTTGGCAAAGGTGTGATTGTTTGCTTTAGCTGTTCATCTGTATAAGTTATCGGACCGATAGCTCTCCATTCGTTTGTTGACTTAGTTGTATCCCAAGGGCAAATCGAACGAACTCGATTATAAGTATAAGTTAGATGTCCTGGCTGTTTGTCCAACTCTCTAGTGTAATGCAAAATATGACCATTATGAATCTTGTCATGTTCATTTTCAGAATTTCTCAGGCGAATATACTCTTCAAGAGTTAAATTTTCTAAATAAACTCGAATAGTCCACAAAACTTCGTCATGAGAAACAATAAGTGCGTATTGATCTGAAGCCTGACGCTCCAAAATCTTAAACATTAGCCTAGCCCTCACTTCTACATCTGCTAAAGACTCGCCATCAGGGAAACGATTTAAAAATGCTTCTTCTGCTTGCGAAACTTTAATGTGAGGAAATTTCTGATCCAGCTCCTCAACTGACAAGCTATCTGCCAAACCACGATCCCGCTCTCGGAGTAAAGTCTTAATTTGCCACTCAGGATGGGGAAGACCAAGATTAATAGCAGTTTCTTTAGCACGATGATGGGTAGAGACATAATATAAATCCGGTTGTCCTAACCCATTATCAATTAACCACTTGCCTGTAATTTTTGCCTGGGCAATACCCTGCTTAGTAAGTTTCCATGTTTTACTGTGCCTACCTTTAAGATTTTCAAATAACTTATGATTACCTTTAAGCGAAGCAGCAATGGCTACATTTGCTTCTGATTCACCATGGCGAATCAATATCAAATTTTTTGGTAAATGCATATAAAATCCTCCTTTATTAACTTTCGATTGTAATAAAAAATAGCCTTAATGTCAAGGCAATCAAAATTTTACTTAAAAATTTTTAATTTAAATTTATTACGAAAGGAATTAGTTTAATCTGCTAAATATTATCTAAACTTTTCCAAATATACCTTGAAGCAATGGTGCGGTGCGGAGACCATTTTTTACTAATCCGGTCCAATTGTTTTTGAGTAGGAGGTTTTTTCATTTTATAAAGCTTAGCAATACCATTGCGCAACCCCAAATCACCGCTCGAAAAAACATCAGGTCTCATTAAACTGAACATTAAAAACATTTCTGCGGTCCATCGTCCAATACCTTTAACCTTCGTTAGTTCTGTGATAACTTCTTCGTCAGTTAGTCGAGCTAATTGGTTTAATTTTAGTTCGCGGTTTACAATTTTACTTGCCAAATCCTTAATATACAGAGCTTTATTATTAGAAATTCCTACTTTTCTAAATTTAGTGATTGATGTTTGTAATATAATTTCTGGGGTTGGAAACTTAAGCTTTAGACTATTAGTTTTCTGTTTTTTAATATTTTGGGGTTTATTAAAAATAGCAACAAACCTCAAAAAAATCGTATCAGCTGCTTTTACAGAAAGCTGCTGGGAAACAATCGATTCCACCAGAGCTTCAAATCTACTACGTTTAACTTTACCTGTATATAATAATCCAATATTGCGAGCAAATTCTGCCAAAACTGGATCGTACTTTGAAAAATGCTTTATTGCTTCTTGAGACATATTAGCTTGACTTAACTAATATAGTTTAATATAATTTTGTAAATTTAGAAATGGAGGAAATATGAATAAAAGCCAAATACTTGTTATAGGAGATAAATCGGATCGTAAAAAAGTAATAAAAACTTTAAAAAATTTTATTAATGATCCAATTATTGAAACGGAAATGCGATTTTTTGACATAATCAGCGCTATCAAAAATAATGCTGATACTAATCATAAAAAATCATACTGGGAACGTTACAACAACTTATTGGTTGTTATTCCTGTAGAATACAAAACTTATGATAATACCATTCATTATCTCAAAGCTATAGAAGGCTTAATTGAAAATCACACAATTAAGCAAGAAGTGTTTAAAGATTACGGCAGTGTGGTTTTAATGGTTGTCTCTCTATATGGTGTTATACGAGACGAATTTAAAGAAAAATACTTGGTGGTAGAAAATAATACCAATGCATTGAAAGAACACATTATACTCACCACCGGCAATTGCCACTTATGTATAACAAAGGAAGACATGCAGGAACATTTTACAAAACCTGAAGATCTACCAGCATTACTTGCAAATACAGAACGAGCCTATGAAATCTTAACTAACAGCTTCACTCGCTTTTCTCCAGGGTCCCTGATTATAGAATATGGTCCAAGCACTGAATCATTTCTAAAGAAACTGCATAAGTCTTCTCAATTTCAATGGGGTTTTATTAATTGCATTGTAATCGCAGATAGTGTTAAGAAGGTAAAATTACCTAAAGCACAAAATTTCTTTCCATACATTACTACGAAAAAAGATTTTGATAATCTTTTAAAACAATTAAAGAATGAGGGATCAGAACAAATGTTTAATAATTTCGGTTATGGTTAAAAACCAACCTGCTAAATTTTTAGCAGGTTTTTATTTTTATCAAAAATATTTTAATGCAGAGTCATCAAATTCGGGAATATACACAACTTCGTTTTCTAAAGCTTTCTTTGAGCTATTTGTTTTTAACTTTAAATTTTTCAGAATAGAATCTTTTTTAGAAGTAGCTGGTTTTGCAATTCTACTTTTTGTTGTAACCTGATTTATAGCCTTATTGAATTCTTCAGGATCAATTTGTTTTGATGACATCTGCAAAAAATCCCACAAAACCTTCGCATCATCATAGGCCCGATGTCGATTCTTACATTCAAAATTATACCGCTCTATAATAGCAGTCAAATTATGACGCTTGTGTTCATTATATAAAGATCGAGACAAACGAACAGTGCAAAGCCGGTCCAAATTAAAACTAAACCCGCTTCGCCTAAATTCTTCTTTTAAAAAATTATAATCAAAGGCTACATTATGGGCTACAAAAATAGCGTCTTCAAACTTTGCCAATAAATCTTCGGCAATCTCACCAAAAGTAGGTTGAGCGGCTACATCATTTTGAGTAATACCTGTCATCCGAGAAATAAACTCCGGAATTTCCATTTCGGGATTTAATAAAGTCTGGAACTGTTCAACCACTTCACCCCGCTCAACACGCAATAAACCAATCTCAATAACACGATTAAAAAACGGGCTACCGCCAGTTGTTTCTACATCAACAATTGTAAAGTTTTTCTTATCCAACATTAATCTAATTGTAGCAAAAAACTGTTAGTCAAAATAGTGAATTAAATTAAAGAATTCGTAAATATTTTAATAAGAAATAAATATTCAAAATCAAGGTTGGAGCTATAATTAAAAAAAATAAAAAAGCACCAAATAAATTGGTGCTGTTAATTAAGCAGGAGCCGCAGAAAACTCTATACTAGAAGAGCTTGCTGCGCTTTTAATATCCTCATCCATTCCATGGTTTAACTCTAAATTACATAGATGACGATAATAAGAACAAGTTTCATACAATTCGTCGTGAGTACCCTCACCAATCATTTCACCATTTTGCATAACAATAATTCGCTGAGCTATTTTAACGGTCGAGAGTCTATGAGCAATCACGAAAACAGTTTTATTATCATGTTGATTAACTAATCTAGACAATGACTCTTGAACTTCCCTCTGAGAAGAACCATCCAAAGAACTAGTAGCTTCATCAAGAACCAATACCCGAGAAGTATCCCGAATAAAAGCCCGGGCAATCGCAATACGTTGCTGTTGACCACCGGAAAGATAAACTCCGTGCTCTCCAACTTTACTATTAATCCCTTCGGGTAAATTTTTTACAAAATCCCAAGCACAAGCTTGTTCTAATGCAGTCTTTATTTCTGACTCAGAAGCTCCGGATTTACCCAAAGAAACATTTTCTGCAATAGTCGAAGTTAACAATGAAGACCGTTGAGGGACAACCGCCAAACCTTCTCGTCGATAACGAGCTAGATCAATTTGACGAATATCAATTTCATCCACTTCAACGATTCCAACCGTAGCAGGTCTTTCACCAGCAATTAAACTAGCGAGAGTAGTCTTACCACCTCCAGACTCACCGACCAAAGCAATAACCTCACCTGGGGATATATCTAAATTGATATTTTTTAAAGCAAAATTTTCTTTGCCAGGATACTTAAAAGAAACATTCTTAAAAGTTATCTTGCCAAGAAGCTTTTCAGGCCATATTGGTTTTTCTGGCTGGGGCATATCACTAGGAGTGTTAAAAAACTCTACCATCTCATCCAGAGATTGCATACCCCTATAGTAATACCTAAAAAAGTCATTGAACTGATACAAATTATTTAACATTCTGGTCATCCAGAACATAGCCATAACTAATACCCCAACAGTTAGTCCGTTACCAATTTGAGTCATACCCACCAGCAACCAATAGAACACCACAGTTAGACTAGCCACTAAAAGCTCATGTCTAGTAAGTCGGTTTCTCCAAGGTCTATGCCTATTACGATCATCTTCCCAATATTTATTATAAGAATTACAATGTTTTTGGATATACTCATCTTCTCTGCCAAATGAACGTAAACCATACCAATTAGAAGTCAAACTTTTTGAATGATCGCTAATCTCTTCACGCTGGTCATGCCAACTACGAGACAACTCCTTCATCACTGGTAAATTCACTCTGGCTAAAATTAAGTATAAAAGAAAACATACGAGTCCAAATACTAGCAATTGCCATCCAACAAATGACAAAGCAATTGCTGTAATAATTATTCTTATCATTACCGGGATTGCACCGTAAGCCAAAAAACCTACAATATATTCGAGTCGATCTACATTTTCTTTAACCTTAGAATCTTTTTCGCCAGTGGAATGTTCCACATGCCAAGAAGTTGGTAAATTAAGCATCTTATCCATTGCTGCAGAATGCATTACAGAAAATTCACCTTGGATAAAATCATTACGTTTATTATCCATTTTACTATGAACATATGCCCCAACAAACAATGAAACTAATAGAAATATGGTTAGCTTAGAAAACTGCCAGTAGTCTAAAGGTTGCTGCTGGGCTACTGTTTTGACAATGATTTCAGTTATTCCCTGTATGGGCCAATATTGAATAATCATCAAAATTTCACATAACAGAATTAACAACAATGACTGAATTAATAACTTCTTCAGGTTCGACCATTCATCAGCAAAATAACAAGAAGCACTTCTAAGTAGCATTATATCTTTCCAAATTTTTTTCATTATATTTCCTCCTAAAAATCTATCTAAAATACAAAAATCTCGGCTTTTTGCCGAGTATCTAAATCACTTTTTGTTTCAAAAAATGATTGTTAACACGGCAAAAAACCATATGCAACTTTTGCAAAGTTGCTACCCAAAATATGTACTTGTGTGAATTTTGTGGTCATGGCTTTTTTCCCTATGCCATTTCTGGTTTCCTTTTAAGATAACCAGAAGCCCATAGTTGTTAATAATCTAAACGGCATATAAATACCGTAACTATATATATTATATAAAAATTTGATAAATGTCAAGAGTGGCGATAAAAATAAAAATAAATGGTGATGAAAATAATTTAGATTGACATTATTAGATTACAAAAGTTATACTTAAAAACTAAAAATTACATTTGGAGGAAAAATATGAAAAGAATATTTGGTTCGGATATAGGCGGAGTTTTGGCTCCGTCAATAAATCCATCACGAGAATTACCCTACACCTTTGAAGAGTTAAAGAAACTAACCCCACATCCTGATGCTTTCGAAGTATTAGGAAGGCTAACTACAGAGATATTTCAGCCCAGAAATATGTTCATAGTATCATACTGCGACGAAGAAATTGAACGAAACAGCAGAAAATGGTTAGAATATCATGGCTTCCATGAAATTACTAAAATTCCAGTAAGTCATTTATTTTATTGTAGAGACAGGAGTCACAAAAATATTATTTGTCAGGAATTAGGAATAACTGATTTTATAGATGATCGAGAAAAAATTCTTCTGAGCCTAGAAACAGTTCCCAATCGTTATTTATTCGATATAAATAACAAAAGAGAAACTGCAAGCATTCCAGAAATTAAAGTAGTTCATTCTTTTACAGAACTAGCAGACCAATATTTATAAACAAAAAACCGTCTAAGTTTTTTATAGACGGTTTTTATTTTTATATCTTATTGAATAATCTTATCAATTATTCCATATTTCTTTGCTTCTTCTGGAATCATAAAGTAATCGCGTTCTGTGTCTTGCTCAATCTTCTTAAGGCTTTGACCGGTATGCTTTACCATAATTTGATTAATCTGATTTTTAATACGAAGCATTTCGCGGGCCTGAATTTCAACATCAGTTTGCTGACCTTCAACACCCCCCATTACTTGATGAATCATGATTCTGGCATTAGGCAAAGCAAAACGCTTTCCTTTTGTTCCGGCAGCTAACAATACCGCTGCGGCGCTTGCAGCCTGACCAACACAAATAGTTGCTACGTCAGCTTTAATATGTTGAATAGTGTCATACATCGCCATTGCAGAAGTCACACTTCCACCTGGAGAGTTAATATATATTTTTACATCTTCTTTGGCATCTTCTGCATCCAAAAATAATAACTGGGCAATTAAAGTATTAGCAACCGCATCATCAATCGGTTCACCAAGAAAGATAATACGCTCCTTAAGCAAACGGCTGTAAATATCATAAGCGCGCTCACCCATCGGAGACTTGTCGATAACCATTGGGACTAGTGGCATAGGATTGTAATATTAATTTTTAAATTATTCACTCTTTGACTCTGTCTCAGTTGAGTCAACTTCAGAAACTTCTGCGTCCGCAGATTCTTGTTCAATTGATTCACTGGATTCTGATTGTTCTGTTGATACTGTTTCTTGATTTTCTGAATCAGCACTATCTTCAGATGTCGCAGCTACTTCACCGCTTCCACCTTCAGAGGCAATATCAATTTTCCAACTTGTTAAACGAGCACCTAAACGAACATTTTGACCAGATTTACCAATTGCTAATGATAATTGATCTTCAAGAACCCCAACTTTTGCAGTTTGTTCTTCGTAATTCAATTGAACGTTTAGGATTTTTGCAGGAGAAAGAGAATTAGCAATAAACTTCACTGGATCTTCACTCCATTCAATAATATCAATTTTTTCGCCGCCAAGTTCACCCATGACAGTTTGCACGCGAGTTCCTTTTTGACCTACACATGCTCCGATTGGATCAATTCCTTCTTGGGATGAAGTAACAGCAATCTTAGAACGACTTCCTGCTTCTCGAGCAACTGATTTGATTTCTACTGTACCATTAAAAATTTCTGGAACTTCTAATTCAAACAGTTTTCGAACCATGTCTGGGTGACTACGAGACAAAGTAATCTTTGGACCCTTACTAGTTGGCTCTACATGCAAGACCAAAACTTTCAACCTGACACCAACTTCGTATTTCTCACCGCGAATTTGTTCGGAAGGAAACAATATACCAACAGCTTTTCCAAGGTCGATTAAAACCGTATCACCTTCGACACGTTGAATGATTCCATTAATAAGAGTTCGCTCTTTGGACTTGTAATCAGAAAACTGCATGTTGCGTTCTGCTTCACGAAGTTTTTGAATAATAACCTGCTTAGCAGTTTGTGCAGCAATACGTCCAAACTCCATACCATCAGTTGGAGTAATATCTTTACGAATGACATCTCCTGGCTTAGCACCCTTTTGCCACTCTTGAGCTGATTCTATACTAATTTCTTTTTGCTGATCTTCGATTTCTTCTTGATTGATAGGAACCACAGTTTTTTCATCGTAGATCTTGGCAGATAAATCTTCAGTGCTAAATTCTACAACTGGGTTTTGATCTTTCTCACCATAATCCTTACGAAAAGCTGCAGCCAATGAGGCTTCGATCATTTCAATAATCTCTTCACGAGAAATACCTTTTTCTTCGGCAATCTGAGCCAAAGCTTGTTCTAATTGTTCGTTCATTTACTTACTTATTTAATTGTTTTATTGCTATTAGTTATTGGTACGAAAACATCTATTCACTACGATTTGCTTTCAGCAAATCTGGATTCTCGAGAGTTTTCTTAACCAATAACTAATACCATTTAAACTAAATAAAAAGACGAGCACAGGCTCATCAGTTAATTCAGTTCAACAGCATTTGTTATTATTTTACTATATTTTACGAATTTGTCAAGGTCTGATTTTAATTGAAAATTAACAAACTTACTCATCATAATAGCGCAAACATCGATGCGAGGAATTAATTTTTGATAGTAAGGATATTTAGCTAAAAACCAACTTACAGTTTTCAGTAATCTTTTTTGTTTTATATTAGAAATGGATTCTTCTGGCAAACCATACTTAGCAGACAATCGAGTTTTAACTTCAACAAAAATAATTTGATTCTTTCCAAGAAAAACTAAATCAATCTCACCAAACTGCTTCCCTTTATGATTAAAAGAATTTCTAACTAACAATTTATAACCTTTCCTTATATAAAGCCGAGCTGCATAATGCTCGCCCCAAGTACCAAGTGTCATGTCTTTAGTCATGTTTTAAAGTTAACATATCTTGAATCAAAAACAGGTTAATATTAATCCCAAATTAAATAAATTTAAAATAAAGAAAAAAGCATGTTCGTACATGCTTTTTTCTTTAAAATAATACTAACGATTCATGTGCAAATATTTATCTTTCAGTTCTTCTTTACTAAGAAGGTTTACGTCGCTTCTATACTTGAAAACAAAATAACTAATTGGTTTCCACAAACAGATCAGCCCAACTAGACCAATTAATAGAGCAGTTAATCTCGCACCCAATACAGAAACATACTGCCAGCGCAAAACATACCATAGCATTTCTAATAAACCGGTAGTAATCAAAATAGAACTGATACTTCTAAAATGAGGTTTTTTAAGTTTATCAGAGCTAATTAACTTTATTATTAAAAAAATTACTCCTAATAAAAGCAAACCCGCGCCAACATACAAAACAATTTTGTCGGTTAAATGAACAGTTACTCGATCTATACCTAACCAATAATCTTTGGTTATAAAAGTTTTCCAATTTATATTCATAGAGGTATTTTACCTATATTAATCGACAGCTGCAAGTAATAAAAAGTGGCGTAGCGATTAAAAACTACTAACAAAAAACTGCCTCGATTTCTTTGAAAAGTATCAATTAGGCAGTTATGTAATATTTTATTATTTGCTATAGCTTCTCAAAAACCATTGCGTAATGATAAACATCTCCATTCAAATCTTTACTATGCTTAAAGCCAAGTTCTTCTAATTCTTTACGTAAATCATGTTCCGAAACTCGTTTTTCCATAGCTGGACCAAATGGACTATGCTCATCTTTCCAGTCTACAACTAAAAGTATTCCGCCTGTTTTAAGTAAAGAGTAAGCATTTTTCAAAAGTGCATGACGATCTTTAACCTCATGAAGAACACTGGCAGCTATTACAGCATCCTCCGACCCATGAGGAATTTTATCAAAGGGTTTTTCAAGATCTCCTTTAAAAACTTCTACATTGTGCAAACCATTCTGAATAGTAATAGATTTAGTCGCAGCTAATTTAGCATCCTGCACATCTACGGCAGCGACTCTTCCTGTGTTACCCACTATTCGACTTGCAGCCAAACAATAAAATCCGCTTCCGCAACCAAAATCAGTAACTTTATTACCTGGTCGCAAACCCATATTCGCAACTACTTTTTCTGGTTTAATAAATTTCATAAATTAAAAGAATCTAAAAAATTGTTGATTATAAAAATTTAACAATCCGTATATAATTCCAAAAAATATTGAAGTTAAAGCAAATAAGATTAAATAATATTTAATAGTCTTAATTCCTGAATTAACAGCATCAATTGAACTACTTAAAACTACAACTGGGAAAATTAAAAATAAAAGTGTCAAAACTATAATAAAAAAACTATAATTTAAAATTCCATATATTCTGGTTTGTGGAAAATTTTGTAAGAAACCATAAAATAATACAACCACAAGCGAAGATATAAAACTATGGGCAACAATTTTTTTAATAGAAATATTCATAAAAATTTATATGTTAACTTCTTTTTGCAAACGCTCAATTTTTACAACTTTATTATCAATTACTTCCACCAACAACGCATTAGCAATTACATGTCCAACTTCTGGGGTTTCAAGCTTAAACTTCCCGCGTTCTAAAAATGGATTCAGTGAATTCTCTGGAATAACACCCAATACAGAATCCTTCGCACCCGTCATCCCGAGATCAGTTTGATAAATTGTTCCTTTTGGCAATACTTTTGTATCAGCAGTTGGGATGTGAGTATGGGTTCCATACATAATTGTCGCGCGACCATCAACATACCAACCAAATGCATTTTTCTCGCTTGTTGCTTCGGCGTGTAAATCTACAATGATTATATCATCTTTTTGAGCTTGATTTGAATAAATTTCATCAAACATAAAAAATGGATTAACAATTTCTCCACGGAATTGCTTATCAAAAAACACTTGACCGCCTAAATTAATTACCAAATACTGTTGACCATTTTTAGCAAACCTATAAAATCCATGCCCAGGAACATTTAATTGATCATTACCAGAATAAACCCCAAGAGAAGTGTAGTTTGCCGGCCGGGTAATTTGATCGAATTTTTCAAAACATTCCTCAGCCCGTGGACCACTATCAAAAACATGATTACCAGAAGTATAAGCATCAAAGCCAAGTCCATTCATCTCTTCAATATGCTTTTCAATTATTCCTTTACCATGAGTTAAATTCTCAACATTACCAATAATAACATCAGGTTGATATTCACTTTGCCACAAAGGCAAAACGGCAGACAATGCTTGCCTGCCGGGTCTTCCCATAATATCACCGATTAATAAAATTTTTGCCATAATACTTCTTGCTATATACTACCGTGCATACTCGATCACCCTGAAGTCACGAATAACTTGCACACGGATTTCTCCTGGGAATTTAAGTTCTGTTTCTAAACGATTAGCAATACTGCGAGCCAGTTTTTGACATTCATAATCATCAAGCTGGTTAGGAGTAACAAAGACGCGGAGCTCACGGCCGCCTTGAATGGCATAAGTTTTCTCTACACCTTCGAAGGAATTAGCAATTGCTTCTAGATCACCCAAACGCTTTACATAGTTTTCAAAACTATCTTTACGAGCCCCTGGTCGAGATCCAGAAATCCCATCAGCGGCATCAACAATCATTGCTTCCAAAGAAAGCGGTACTCTATGAGTAGCATGCTCTGCAACGTCAGTGTCATGGTGATGAGACTCAATTGCTTCAATAACCTTTTCATCAAGACCAAACTTTTCGGCAATTCGGCGACCAATTTCGATATGAGTTCCTTCCATATCCTGATCCAAAGCCTTACCAATATCATGAAGAAGGGCTCCTTGTTTAGCAATCTGCTCATCAGCACCAAGTTGCTGAGCTATTAACGCAGCAATCTTCGCCATTTCTACAGAATGAAGCAAAATGTTCTGACCATAAGAAGTACGGAACATTAAGCGTCCAACCAAATGAACAAGCTTTGGTGGAAAATTGGTAATACCTAATTCATACACTGCATCTTCACCAGCTTGCTTGATTTTATCATTAACTTCCGACTTGCTCTTTTCATAAGCCTCTTCAATACGGGCCGGATGAATACGACCGTCTGACAAAAGTTTTTCCAAAGTAAGTTTAGCGATATAACGACGGATAGAATTAAAACCAGAAATAACAACGGTATCCGGACTGTCGTCAATCAAAATCTCTACACCCATAAGTTGTTCGAAAGTGCGAATATTACGGCCTTCCTTACCAATAATACGACCCTTCATTTCTTCATTAGGGATTACAACTGTTGTTGTAGTGCTTTCTGCGGTAACTTCGGTAGCAATACGTTCAATAGCTTGAGCCACAATTTTACGAGCCTCTTTTTCGGCAGTTTCATGAGTGTTAGCCAAAAGCTTTCTATGAAGTCCCAGCATTTCTTCAGAAATAGTTTTTTCTGTGTTATCCAACAAAACCTTACTAGCTTCTTCTCTGGTCATGCCTGCAATTTTTTCCAAATTAGCTAATTGCCGAGCCCGCATCTCTTTAATCTCTTCTTCTGATTTTTTAACTGCCTCCATCTTTGATTCCAACTCCTCAGTTTTCTTTTCCAACTGACTAGTTTTCTGATCAAGGTCTTTTTCGCGGCGATCGATTCGCTCTTCAAATCTAACAATCTGAGCACGAAAATCAATCTCAGACTTTTTAGCAGAATCAGTGATCTCCAAAGCCTGCGCTTTTGCCTCGATTAATAATTCTTTTTCTTTATTCTTGGCGTCTTCTAAGATTTTTTCTGCGCGAGCTTCGGCGGTACCAACTCTTTTGGATACGAGCTGCTGGCGCAAAAAATATCCCACACCGAGCCCGACAACTAAGCCGGCCAATGCGTATATAATTAACATAAATAAAAACCCTTACAATCCGCGTAGATTGATAAGGTTTAATTTAAACTGAATTTATTTGTAGATGCGAAAAATTAGCTACGCAAAACTTTGCTCAGCCTAATTTTTATTGGTAACGACTCTAAGTTGTTGTTAGAAATTGTTGTAAATAATCGCATTTTCTTGAAATTCAGCTATTAAAAACCTTTATCTTTGCGGAAACTTAAAATTAAATTTATAACCTAACAGTACCACATTATAACCCCTTGGTCAAACAAACCAATATTAGATATGTATTTAATAAATATTGACAATAAATAAAAAATATTGTATTATGCGATGTTATTAAAATAAAAATTACAGGTTATTTAAATATTTAGGAGGATAAAATGGAAACAAAAAAATCTATAAGTATTAGATTAAAACAGTCAAAAATCCTACAGATTGGATCATTATTGATTCAATTAATAGCTTTAGCTTACTTTCTATATTTTGGTTTCAAAATAACGGCAATAGGAGCAATTGTCAGTATATTTGGTGTAATCCTTAATATATTTGTTATTTTTTCTAATGGTGGGAAAATGCCATCTGCTGAAAGAACTACTATTGGCGATTTACACGCTCCAATTACTGAATCTACAAAATATTGGTTTTTGGGAGACATAATATTAACCAAAAACTATCGATGGAGTATAGGAGACATATTAATGATAATCGGCGATATTATAATGGGAGTTGGTGTAATAATATACTTCACCAAAATGTTTTTCTTTTAATTCTAAAAAATTAACCTACATTAATTTGTAGGTTTTTTATTTGATTTATAACGCACAAGCATTTAAGATAACTATATAAACATTAATTTATTTCAATATGAATGAAGAATATTTAGAGTCATTAGAAGATGAAATGTTTGCAATTGCTCCAAAAGTTGGTCAACCAGCTCCAGAATTCGCAGAATTACAAAGTTACCACAAAGGTGAATTTCATAAAGTCTCTTTGAGTGATTATAAAGGCAAGTGGCTGGTATTATTTTTTTATCCGCGTGATTTTACCTTTATTTGCCCAACTGAAATCGAAGAATTTGGTCGTTTGTACCCAGATTTCCAAAAACTAAATTGTGAAGTACTGGCAGCCAGTACTGATAGCGAACACAGTCACAAGGCTTGGTACGAAACTGATGCGCGTTTAAAAAACGTAACTTACCCAATTATAGCTGATACTACTCAAGAACTAGCTGACATGTATGGAGTATTAGATATAGACGGATCAGCACAGCGTGGCACCTTTGTAATTGATCCAGAAGGAACTTTAAAATTTATGTTAGTCTCCGCTGATTCTGTAGGACGCAACATTCAAGAGATGCTAAGAGTAGTAGAAGCTTTACAAACTGGAGAACGCTGTCCAGCTAATTGGGAACACGGCAAAGAAACTTTAGGTAAAGCTTAAATTTACTATTAATATAGAAAAGGGTATTGATACGAAAACATCCGTTCACTACGATTTGCTTTCAGCAAATCTGGGTTCTCGAGAGTTTTCTTAATCAACACCCTTTTCTACTAAAAAATAACAAATGTATACACCAAAAGAATTTGAAAGTATTAATGGAGTTGAAGGTCTTTCAGAAAAATTAATGAAAGAACATTATAAACTCTACGAAGGTTATATAAAAAAAGCTAACGAGATTACAGAAAAATTAAAAACTGTTGATCTTAGCACTGCGAATGCAACTCAATCAGAGCTTCGTGCCCTAAAACTGGGCTATTCATTTGCAGTAAATGCCATAAAAAGCCACGAATTATACTTTACCAACCTATCTGGTAACGGCAAACAACCACAAGGATGGCTTGCTAATAAAATCGAAGAAACTTTTGGATCTTACGAAAACTGGGTTTCAGACATGAAAGCAACTGGTATCGCCGCACGCGGATGGGTATGGTTCGCTTTTGATTGGCAAAATGGTAGTATCTTTAATTACTTAGGTGATAGTCATGATGCATTTCCAATTTGGCACGCAACTCCATTGGTAGCCTTAGACGTTTACGAACATGCTTATATGATGGACTATGGTGTTGCACGTAGCGATTACATAGACAGCTTCATGAAAAACTTAAACTGGGAACAGGTGGAAGAATTTGGATCTAAACTTTATATGGATAAGTGGGTACAAAATCCTGCTGAATAAATTATGAGTCACGCAAATTTCAACGTTGGAATTAAGGCAATTATGCAAAATTCTGAAGGTAAAATATTAGCATTAGAAGCCCACATGAATGAACCAATGGCCGGATACTATGACATGCCTGGAGGAAGAATTGACGAAGATGAAGTAGGCACAGCCTTTTCCGATATACTAAAAAGAGAAATTAAAGAAGAGCTTGGAGATATAGAATTTATCTTAGAACCAAATCCAGTAGCAGCAGTGAGCTGGCTTTGGCCAAACAATCAACCAATGACATTCATATACTTCAAATGTAAATTAATTAGCGGCGAACCACAAATTAGCGAAGAACACTTATCATATAAGTGGGTAGATATAACAGAAAAAGAATTGGATAAACATTTTACTACTTACCACAGAGCCGCATTAAAACAGATAAAATAAAAAAACCTCCGTTAGGAGGATTTTTTATTTTTTAAGCTTTTACAGCCTCTCTCTTAACAGACTTCTTGTTCTTAGACATAGCTGTTTTTGACTTAGTAGTGTTCTTACGAACGCGAGGAGCATTATCACGAAGCTTGCGAACATAATACAACTTACTTTGACGAACTAAATCATCTTTTACTACTTCTATCTTAGAGATATTAGGAGAGTGAAGAGGATAAATACGCTCTACTCCAACTCCATTAGAAATCTTACGGACCATGAAAGTCGCATTAGCTCCAATTCCACCCTTACGAGCGATTACCAAACCTTCAAAAATCTGAATACGTTCTTTACCACCTTCTTTAATTCTGTTGTGAACCTTAACAGTATAGCCAGTTTTGAATTCTGGAATTTCTTTAAGTTGTTCAGCTTTTAAATTCTTTACGATTGCCATATTATAATTGATTAACTTTTTGACTATTTAAATTAGTTAAAACTTCTTTTAAATCTGAAGGAAAATCACTTTCCGCTTCGATCCAAGATTGATCAGGTAATTGAACTTCAATTTTTTTAGCATGAAGAAACTGTCGATTGAGTAGCTTCATTGCTTTCTTACCGCCGTATAGTTCATCCCCGACTAAAGGAAAACCTTGGGAAGAAAAATGAACGCGTATCTGATGCGTTCTACCTGTGTGTAATTTTACAACAACAAGGGTATATTCGTCAAGCCCATCAGTAAGGTGCTCCAACACCCGATACTCAGTAAAAGCAGGCTTAGGAATACCCATATCACTCTTAACTATGGTATGTTTTCGGAAATCTTTTTTACTCTTTCCCATTGGCTGGTCAAAAACCCCAGTTGATTCTTTAATATTTCCCATTACTAACGCAATGTATTCCTTTTTAACTTTTCTGTCAGCAAAAGCATCTTTTAAATGCTCATACATTCCTTGAGTTAAAGCGATCAAAATAACTCCGGTCGTATCCTTATCCAAGCGATGCACAATCCCATGACGCTCTTCTTCACCCACCAAATATATATCTTTGAAGTGGTACAACAATGCCTGAGCCAAAGAATCACCTTTAAACCCTGCGCCAGGATGCACCACCAAACCAGCAGGCTTATCAATAATCAATAAATCATTATTATGATATAAAGTTTTTAATGGGATATTTTGCGGCTGCATCTTATCAGGTTCCGGGCTTGGGGTATAAACAATAACACTGTCTTTGCGAACAGCTCTATGAGGAAGAATATCTACTTCATTATTAACCATTACCAAACCAGCTTCAATATCCCGTTGAATTCTACTACGAGAAATTTCTGGTAATTGCTTAGCTAAAAATTTATCTAACCGAATTTTTAAATCTTCTACTATAAACTTTTCCATGTTTGCGATATAAAAGGGTGCTATATTTTAATATAAAAATTTTGTCTTTTAAAAAATATTTTTTGCTTTTTATTTAATTAAATCTGGTCGACGTTTTTTAGTACGCTTTAAACTTTCTGACTTTCTCCATTGATCTACATTTGCGTGATGGCCGGTTAGTAAGACTTTTGGTACTGGTAATTTTTTACCGGCAACTTCTAATACTTCTGGTTTTGTATATTGAGGGTATTCAAGTAACCCCAAGGAAGAAAAACTTTCTTCATCAGCGGACTCATCTTTTCCCAAAACTCCTGAAACCAAACGCAATACTGCTTCACTAATCACCAATGAAGGTAGTTCGCCTCCCATTAAAACATAATCCCCAATAGATAATTCTTCATCTACAAATTTTCTAACTCTTTCATCAAAACCCTCATAACGACCAGATACAAAAATTAACTCATTGTACTTTGTTAAGCGGCGTGCATGATTTTGATTAAAAACTTTCCCTTGGGGAGTAAGTAAAATCACTCGAGAATTTTTCTTTTTGCCGCGAGTTTTAGTTATAGCTTTTATTACAACATCAGGACGTAGCACCATACCTAAACCTCCACCATAAGGACGGTCATCGACAGTCTTTCTTTTATCAATTCCAAAGGAGCGCAAATCTACTGCTTTAAATTTAAGCAAACGCGCTTTTATAGCCCGAGCAATGATTCCAAAGCTGGTATACTGTTCTATAAAATTGGGGAACAGGGTTATGATAGTTATTTTCATTTTATTATACTGAAGAGGTGTTCGTTACGAAAACATCCGTTCACTACGATTTGCTTTCAGCAAATCTGGGTTCTCGAGAGTTTTCTTAATCAAACACCTCTTCACTAAATACACATAAATAATAACACAAAACCCGCTCTAAATGTGCGGGTTTTGATTTGTATTTTGAAATTAAAGCTTGAAGTCATCCATATCAGCTTGCGCATCTTGGTTGCTTGCTTCAGATTCTGAACGATCATTGCCGTGATCACGACGAGGACCGCGATGAGAACCTTCTGGTTCGTAAATCTTCAAGTTAACACGAGCTTTATGCTTAGCACCAACCACACGAAGTAGTGTGCGAAGTGCTTTAGCAGTTTGGCCCATGCGTCCGATAACCTGTCCCATATCATTTGGGTTGATGTGTAAAGTAATCAGTACGCCCATTTCATCAACGCTACGTTCTGTTTTTACATCATCTGGATTATCGACCAAAGCTTTTACGACAAATTCTACAAACGCTTGATCTTGTTCCATTGTATCTATGTAGTATTCTGCGAATAGTGGAAAACTGGCTTCGACCTTGCTTACACATTTAGCAGCCATCTATTGCTTAAATTTATAATAGCAAAAAATGGACTTATTGTCAATTTGTCAATAAAAAATCCGCCTGATTTTACAGGCGGAAAATAATTAATACAAAAATATTTCGATAAAACTAAGCGTAACTAAGGAGCGGTTTCGTTTCTAGATGGAGCGCTGCCACTAGAAAATAGATACGGTGGAGTTCTAACAATCACTGGACCTCTTGATGGAGACAGAGTGGAATCTTGATCAGAATATATAGTTGCAATATTCCAGAAACGATATAAGAAACCTTCGCTGCTTTCTGGAGGAGTTAAAGTACCAGATATAGTCAAACTACAAACCCCTGATGGAGCTAAGTCACTAAGGCTATATGGACCCGCACCAGAACCCCTAACCGTACAACCTGATGATGTTTCTAATGCTAAGTTAGCTACATTATGAGCATCTGTTTCTTCTACTCTCAAACCAGTTAAAGATTGATTACCGGTATTACAAATGTTAATTTTGAAATATACCCGACTACCAGATTTGAAAATTCCATTATTCGGCAAAGAGAACACATCAGAATTACCATTACATCTAGAAGCAGTGCTATTAGTGTTATTATTAACTCTGATCAAATCTTTATCTGATTGAAGTAAAACAGGAGCACACGGAAGTAAAGTTCCTAATACAGCATTAGAATTAGATGAAGGAGTGGATCCATTATAAGCTAGTACCATGTACCAATATCCGCTTTGACTAGGACTAGGATCTATAAAGCTAGTTGTAGAAGATGACAAAGAACCAGAAATATTATTAGTCCAAGGACCAGAAGAAGAGTTTGATCTAAATACTCTAAACTCAGTAACTGCTGGAGGAGTAGATCCAGGAGTCCAATTTATTGATACTTGGTTACATGTAGAATTATAAGCAGTTACAACTGGAGAAGTTGGAGGAACAGGTGGTTGAGCAGTTACGTTTACAGTAACACTACAAGTAGCAGAATCTGCTCCGTTAGTAGGAGTAGCTGTAAACTCTAATGCATAAGATCCAACCGTTGCTGTAGCTCCAGCAGAAATAGAAGCTACGGTTGTTGCATTTGGAGTTTGGGGATTATTGTATAAATAAGAAACACTTGGATACACTGTATTCTTAGATCCAGAAGAAAACTCATGACTTATCTGAACCTGTGACCCATCCCAGTCAGAAGCAACAGTGGAGATACTGACTGTTTTTCTAGAACCACCAGCGCTAACATTGATAGGAGTTGGACCGCAATTTAGAGATATTGTTGGATCAGGAGGAACACTAATATTAATAGTTACCGAATCAGAAACTGGAGTAGTACCAGAAGCCCCAGAACAAGTAATACCATAAGTTATAGAACTAGTTGGGGGGTTTGTTAGAGTGCCTGTGGAGACCCCATCAGGTTCACTAGTTTCTACAGTATAACCAGGAATTGAAGGAGATAGAGAACACGAGGAAGCAAAAGATGACGACCAGTATAATAAAGCATTTGATCCAGATGCTATAGAACAAGGTCCCTCAACCGGACTATTGTCGCTGGTTCCCTGACATTTAATATTTACCCTAGGTTCTTCTGGTGGTTCATCCGCAGAACCAACTCGAACCTCTACAGTATCTTCTGCTTGAGTACCAAATTCAGTTAAACAAGTTAATTTAAATATATAAATTGTACTTTGCTCAAGACTAGAGATTGTTTCAGTCTTAATACCGTCTGAAGGATTAGCTGTACTCTTAGAACCAGACCACTGTGCTATAGTTCCCTCTGAGCTATCATCCATAGAAGCCTCACAAGATACGACATTTTGAGTATTCCATTTTAACTGACCCCTACTACTATTAGAAGGGCTTGGACTTGTAGGACCATCAGAATTATTAAATTTTAAATTAACTTCTGGATATAATGGAATGACTTGTAAAGTAGCAGGACAAGTTTTAGTAACGGTTCCATCAGTCCCAGAGAATACCAAATCATATGACCCAGGCGTTAAACCCTGATAGACCACATTCATTGATCCAGTATAATTAGGGGAAGACAAGCTAGTAGAAACCGGATTAGCAACTATATTTGAAGGGTTAGATTGTAAAGTAGTAACAACGGATTTGGCATATCCTTCCGACATATTTATTACCGAAGCTGTATATGGAGTAGTGATTCCAGGGGTATTAGACTGAGTAACAATTCTTGTGGGAGTACAGCTTAGATCAAAATTTGGAGGACCACCTTGTACAGTAATATTTAAAGTAATTTCGGCAGACTCACTACCATCAAAGTAAGGAGGGTTATTATAAGGAGGTGGAGAATTCGGTGATGTAGCCGTACATTCATTTTCAACTCTTTGGGCATTATAAACTGCATCTTCGGTTAATTCCGGAGCATTAAACAAACCAGTCATTCCAGGGGTAGGATTAGGATTCCAAGAATGCTCTTCATGACCATAACTCCCTGAAGTATAATAAAAACCTTCTGTAAATGAAGGGGTTCCAACACCATCAATATCATAACGAAGCTGGTGTCCATATGGGACTTCAAGATCAACAACAAGAGATGGTTCACCTCCAAGACTAGAACCATCAGCTATAAAAGGCGACCCAGGTAGCGGCTGACCTGAAGTAACATCAAAAACCTCTAACGATATACTGATCCCAGAACAAAAAGCATTAGCCTTAACGGATTGTAGGTTTGCACCCCAGAAACTAGAAATAACCAATAAAAGACAGGTTATTAATAAAAACTTTTGTTTTAAATTTTGCATGATTATTTTTTATTTTGAACCAATATAACTTCTAGTTCGGTAATAGATTTATCAGTAGAACTTTGAGTAGCCAGGATAGTCAACGTGTCATTCTTCTTTTTTAACAAAACCGGAGATTGTTTACCATTACCAGTATTAAGCCACTCTAAATTCTCAAAAAACCTGGTATATTTATCCAAAGCTTCTACTGTAGATAACTTAGTAGTAAATTTTTTAGTTGATTGAATCCTCCCATCAGAGGTAGTTGCTTGATAATTCTGTAATATAGTACTGCCGGCTTCTATTGGAAAATCTTTTGGGAATCCAGGAAGGGCTTCTGTTTTAGATAACTCTTTAGTTTCTAACTTAAAATCAGCTGTATTATTTTTATTATTTAAAGATTTATTACTTTTATTAAAATATGAGAACCAAAAAAATCCCGCCACTAAAAGCGAAATTATAATAATGATTATCAAAAAATAAATTCTTTTATTTTTTGTAAAGTTACTTTGATTTTCCATTTTTATTTCTTTTGCGATCTTTTACTAAATTAGTATAGCATAAAATTTATATTTTTGCAACAAAAAAGCAAGACAATTTTGTCTTGCTTAAAATGAAGGAGGTAAAAGTTAAATTACTGAGGATAGTTATTCCCCAAATTAATATTGACCCACATACCTCTAATAGTTGGGAGGTCAGGACTGACTGTAACTCCATACAAATTACTAGTCCAATTACTAACTCCATTTACTGCAGGGGCATCCTTACAACAACTAGTTGTTGGAGTTGCATCCTGCAAAACTGAAGAATTACTGCCGAGGCTTAAATTCAAATCTACTATTCTAATAGAAGCTCCTTTAGCATAAGCCTGGGTATCAGTTCCAAACTGGTCAAAAAGACCATAGTTCATTCTACGTTCAATAACCAAAGCCTTGCCTGTAAGTAATCCATTTATATCTCGCAGCAAAATTATCACGGCAACAGGAGGACTATTTGGTCCAATCCCTCTAGTATTAATCGTTGGTGTCTGTATAAACACCCGGTATTGACCTCGGTTTTGAATGGTAGGATATAACTGAGCTATTACAATCCAACCAAACCTTAAACGATTAATAACATTATTCATGATAACCTTACCAGAACCCAAGGTATCACCGTCATCTTTTTTATCAATAATTGCACCACCTTCGGTTTGCTGTCCATTACTATGAGCAGCTTGACCAAGCGTGTGTTCAATTTCATGAACTAAAGCTATCGAAAAACCATCTAAAGATTCCTGAGTGCCTGAAGAAGGCAATTGCATAAACACATAAGTTACTCCATTGCGATCCCCGAAACTTCCGACTGTAGCAGCGGCTGTCAGATTACAACCCGGGATAGGTGCAAAAAGCAATGCCCGAATTTGATAAGAAGTCTTACCAAAGCCTTGAGCTTCTGCCATATTATCAGCTTCAATTCTCCAGGCGTTACCCATATAGGTTGTGCAGTCAGTTGGACTAGCACTTAAGCTAAGCCATGGAGTAACATCCCCACTAGGATCATTTGATCCTTTCAAGGTAAATTGATTAAATGAATTTGCTTCAAAAAATTGTCTGGCAGACTTGGTATTGTTTCCGGTATACACCCAATCTTTAATTTGATTCTGATTATAAGGAGTAGATGGAGCAGAAGCAAAATTAACTAACATCGTTAGCACATTTCGCGGTCCGGTTGTCGGCGGCGGCAAAGTAAAAGGTCCTCCAGCAAAAACATTATTTTCAACCGGCGACTCTACTACCTTACCTACATTAGAAACATAAAATAAATCTTCAGTGCCTTGTCCATAGAAAGTTACCTCTTTATTAACCAGAGGTAAAAAATCTATTTTCCCTTGTTTCCCTTGTGACAAGTAAGTATGACGAAAATTCATTCCGTCAAAATTTTGAACAAAATATTTCGTATATGTCGGCGACTCTTTAGTCGCTTCAACAATTTCCATCCGAAGCACGCCTTGCAGCGCAACTTCAGTAACATCAATATTAGAGCTAGAATTCGCTTCAGCAAAAAAACCGAATTGAAAAAAGACTCCAACCAACAAAGCTACCACTAACGGCAGCAAAAATTTAACTTTTAACATCTTTTTTACCTCCTGTGTAAATTATTAAAGTTCAGCTTATTTCTAAGCCCACAATACCACAAAAATAAAAAGACGTCAAGTTAAGACGTCTTTTATATGAGAGCAATTTAAGTCTAAAATTCTGTTAAATTGAGCGTTATAATATTTAGGTTTGTTATTGGATCAATAGCTGCAGTAATTTGAAGCTGCTGTAAACCCTTCTTCCCCATTACCATCTTCATATCTGGTTCATCAATAGTAGCTTTAATATCCCAATTATTATCCTTTAAGTACTTAGTATAAATACTTAAATTTTGTGCCAAAGTTTTTTTACTTTCAAATTCTCGGGTTGCATTATATCTCCCATCAAGCTCTGTAGCGTTAAAATTTTGAATAACTCTTACATCACCTTCCACAGGAATATCTACAGGAAACTTATTAGGCAGTTTATCTGCGGAAACCTTAACAATTTTGGTTCCGGTTTTTAATTTATCTACCCCCATTTTGCGTCCCCCATTAATTGGATGACGAGATAGTTGGATTGCAACAAACAATAAGGCAAATAAAGCAGCTACCATAACAACCAACTTAAACACTGAACTATTTTTTTCCATTTTGTTTCTTTAGTTTTTTTGTTAAATCTATTATAACAAATTAATAACATGACAACAAAAAATCCCACATAAGTGGGATTTAATTATTCTGATTTTTCTTCCGCGTTAGTTTCTGTAGATTCAGCTGGAACGGTTTCTGCTGTTGCAGTTACATCGGCTGGAGTTTCTTGAGGAGCTGTTTCTGGTGCTGGAACTTCTGTTGGTGCTTCCGGGGAAACTTCTTCAGTAGACTCAGTTGTAACTTCTTCAGCAGCTACTGGTGATTCTGAAGTTGTAGTATTTTCTGCTTCTGGAGCTACTTCCTTTTTAGGGATAGTAAAAGCTTTAGTTTTATCTGCTTTGATCAACTCTTTAGTTATAAATAAATTATTAACTGTGGCGGATAACTCAACATGCTGATCATTCATCCAGTAATTTAAACGGTCATTACTGCGAATCCCTAGTTCCTTTGTATGTGGGTTATAAGATCCTAAAATCTCGACGAATTTTTTTTGATTAGCTGCAGTTTTTTCTGCTAACACCAATTTATATTGAGGAGTGTTGCGCTTACCACCGCGCTGTAAACGAATAGTTAACATGAAAATTTTTAAAATTAATTCTGAATTTATTCTTTTAGTTAAAACGTAACGCAGTGAGTTTGACGGTCTACTGAAGCTAGTTAATTAAAGAATAAATATAATAAAAAGACTTCAATAGTCTACCACTTGAAGTCTTTTTGGTCAAGTCTTTTTTTACTTAGCGTAGGCAGTAGCTTGATCCATTTTTATTGATAATAATTGAGAAACCCCATCATCACCCATAGTCACACCATATAAAATATTAGCTTGGGACATAGTCTCTCGGTTATGAGTGATTGTGATAAACTGCGTACTATCAGAAAGCTTTCCAAGGATCTGACCAAAACGGATAGTATTTGCCTCATCAAGAGCTGCATCTACTTCATCTAATACAACAAACGGCGAAGGGAAACATGTTAACAAACTACATAGCAATGCGATCGAGGTAAGAGACCTTTCACCACCAGACAAAGATTGAATAGAAGAAAGTTTCTTCCCGGGAGGAGTAGCTTTGATATCCACTCCTGCAACAGCCAATGAACCCTTTTCGTATTTCGCCAAAAGTTTTTCTTCGGGACGAATATTATCTTGGGCTAATTCTTGTTTTTGTTCTAAGGCTTCTTCTTTTTCCAACTCTACTTCGGCTTCGGTTTGATTGTCATGAGTTTTCACTAGAGCAAGATGAGCCCGACCTCCATTAAACAAAACTCTAAAGTATTGTTCGAACTGTTCGTTAACCTTATGGAAAGCTGTATTGAATTTAGTCTTAATATGTTCATCTAACTCGTCCATTACTTTTCTTAAATCATCCATACTTTTGTGCAAATCCTTCACCTGAATTTCTAAGTTTGTATAACGACCTTCGGTCTCATGATATTCCTGAATAGTCAATTCATCAACACCACCAATAGATTCAATTTGTTTACGCAATCGAGCGATTTTATCTGGCAAGGTAGAATCCGAACTGGTTATTTGAGTTTGCTTGATTACTAGTAAACGATCTTGTCCAAGCTGGCTAACTATATCAGAACTAACACCATCGGCCTGTGTTTCGTAGCGAGCCTTCTCTACTTGTAGTTTACTTTCTACATCGCGGATAAGACTCAAATCATCTTGCTGCCTACGAAACTTCTTATCCTCTTCAGCTATAGCGACTTTCCAGCTATTTTCAGCATTATAAATTTCATTTAATTTCTTTTCTAGTTGTTCTTGCTCTGCAGCCTTAGCATCTACTTGCTGTTGTAGTCTGGTTTCTTCTGTCATTAAGTCACTGGCAAAACTCTCAGAAGATCCGCTAGCAGCTTTTCTTAGCTCCAAATCAACCTGCAGTTTTTGGTTTTGCAAAGCAGTCAGTTGACTGGACAAAAATTCCCTACTTAGCTGCGATTTAGAATTGAGCAAAGATAAATTACTAAGCTCCTGTTGCAATACATCTTTCTTTTTAGAAAACTCTTGAAGTTCGGTTTGTAATTGAATTAATTTCTGACCTGGGCTAACCACCACCTGATGAGTAATAGACCGAAACTTCTCCCATGCATTATTCAAATCTATTGCCGCATTCAAAATTGGAGATACCTCTGTGGCTTGTTCTAAAATTCCTTGAAAAGATTTGAAATGCTTGTCAAATAAGTTAACTTCTTTTTCTACCGTCACCCAATCACTTCCAGCCGGATTATGAAGAGTATCTTGAAGATTAGAAATTTTTTGATTTATTTCCTCTACAAACTTTGTTTGTTCTGCGATTTGAAGTTGAGACTGATTATAATCATTTTCAGTTTTTGCAATTTGCGCCTCTAATTCTTTGATCCTTTGATTAATTTTATGACTTTCTATATTCAAACTCTCTGTATCACCACTACCAGTTTGCATACTAGACATTTTTCCGCGAACCAAACTAACCTGTTCTAATAAAGCATTCTTTTGATTTTGAATAGCCTGAATCTGCTCCTGCATCTTTTTATATTCCACCAAAGCTTGTTCGTTATCTTTTTCATGCTGTTCAATCTTAGCAAGATGACCTGACATCTGTTCTTCGATTTTTTTGCGTCCTTGACTGGATTCATTTAACTTTTCTTCTATGCCAGAAATTTGAGTATTTAAAGTCCACCACTGGGCTCCTAAATATTCTTCTAAATATTTTTTTAACTCTGTTTCTATTTCTGCTCGAGCCTCCATACGCTTTGCCTGACGACGAAGAGATTTAACTCGCGGTTCTAATTCTCGTAATAAATCTTCTGCGCGCATTAAATTTTGAGCAGTTTGTTCCAAACGTCTTAAAGTGCGTTCTCGTTTTAAATAGTAAGTTTTTACACCACTAGCTTCATCAATCAAATTCTTAATTTCGCTAGGACCTGCTAAAATCATTTGATCAATAGTACCTTGTCCAATAACTGTATAGCGAGAGGTTCCAATATTGCTTTTTAAAACAAGATCAATGATGTCCAATAGTCTGACGCGCGCGCCATTAAGTAAATACTCACTTTCACCGCTGCGAGTAATACGGCGGCCAATCGCTACCTCTGCAGCATCAAGTGGAATCTTATGATCACGATTATCAAAAGTGGCGATAACTTCTGCGAGACTGCCCCGACCACGCTTATCGCTTCCTGCAAAAATAACATCTTCACTTTTCTTACCGCGCATCAACTTGGCACTTTGCTCACCAAGCACCCAACGCAAACAATCAGCAGTATTAGATTTACCGCTTCCATTTGGGCCAACAATAGCTGTAATACCTTGGCCGAATTCTAAAGTTGTTTTTTTGGCAAAGGATTTAAATCCTTGAATTTCAAGTCGTTTAAGATACATAACTTTATTTATTATAACACAAGGAAAATTTATCCTTGATTTATAGATAAAGACATTTTAACATCAAGACTTCTAAAAACTTTATATATCTTTAAAGAATTAATACAATCTTTGTATATTGACAAATAACATAAAAAATACTATAGTATTAAGTCAGAAAATTCACTATGGAGGAAAATATGAAATATTTGAAATACGGACTTTATAGTCTAATGATAACTTTTGTTTTATTGGTGGGAAGCATGTTTATCTTTCCACTACCGTTTAACCAAAAAGCAATTGAACCTGCGGAAATAGAATTTGCTAAATTGTTTGATAATGATCAAGAAATTAATTCGCCGCGGACAAAGCTTATTAAGGATTTAAAAGAAGTTTATACTTCTACCAATCCTTCGGTTGAGACAATGATTAGATTAAAAACCCCAATTGAATCCTATCCTTTACTTGATAACACAACGATGGAATTGGTTTTTGTAAAAACCCCTACCGGTAATCTTATTTTGGGAACAAATACTTATAATTGCGTGCTCTATAGAAGCACAATATCTATAAATGGAGATACTGTAAGCCAGAACGATTATAGAGTAATTGGGAATGGAGATGGTGAATATAATAAAATTTGCGGGAATCTAATAGAAGAAACCGTATGGTCAATAAAAGATTCGGTTCCAAACCTTTTGATCCGGATTCAAAATGGTGAATTCAAAAACTTACCAGAACCAGAACCGATTAAAAAACCATCTTTCACAGAAAATTTCTTTAATAATTATTCCGGTGCTTTTAATTGGCTAAAGATACCTCTTGTCCTTGGACTTGTATTTCTGCTTTTTTCAGCAGGAGGTTATACAAAGGAATCACTAGGCAGAACAATAAACCACCTCATCAAAAAAAGAGAGGAACGTTCTAAAAAAAGTAATGAAGATCCTAAGGCAGTATCTTTTATGCCTGAAGATT
>CAYRJC010000003.1:30689-35275 GCA_964424635.1 uncultured Candidatus Saccharibacteria bacterium
ATAATTAATAATCTCAACCAATAACATTTGTTATTGGTTTTTATTTTTTAAACTAATTATTCAAGAAAATATATAACTTTATTATTTATATTATGGGGCGTTTGTTGACAAAGAATACTAAAAAATATATAGTATTGAGTTAGAAAATAAGGAGGAATGAAAATTGAGTACAAGAAGAAAAACGAGCGAAACAAAGACTAGAAAACAATTTGATATGATACCAAATGATCGAAAAAACTAAACCAGCTAACAAAGCTAACTAACTCAAGCACAGAAGGTGAAGCAATTCGAAAATCGATAAGGTTTTGTTCAAAAATTGCGGAGATGATTGAAAAAGGAGGAGAGCTGTTCATAAAAGAGAATGGCAATACTATAAAAATTGAAGTGGTTTGGTAAGTATTTTTTTAAAGACGAAAACAATCGTCTTTTTTAGATACAAAAACGACCTCTTAATTTTTAGAAAGTCGTTTTTGTAAACTTTGTGTTTGTTTGGTTACTCGGAATCGATCCTAAATTTAGATTATCAATTGAAGTTTAGTCGGTCAATCCGACTTATCCCCTTTTTATGTTAAATTATAAATTTAAATTCTTTAAAGCATCAGCTGCTGCAGAAATTTCTGCTTCTTGCTTAGAAGGACCCTGACCACGGCCAATTTCTTTATGCGCTTGAAAGCTGGCTACCACGAAAACCTTATCGTGATCTGGTCCGCTTTCAGAGATTACCCCATAAGTTGGCGTCACACCCCACTTGTCTTGAACCATTTCTTGAAGCTGACTTTTTGGATCCAAATACTTTTGCCCAGAAATAATCCCAGAAAGCTCGACCAATATTTCCTTTTCTATAAATTTTTGACTTGGTTCGTACCCAAGGTCTAAATACAGCGCTCCAATTAAAGCTTCAATAGTATTAGCCAAAATTACCTGTCTTGCCCTGCCGGTATCCTTAGCTTCTCCTCGAGACATCAATAAATGCTTTTCCAAGCCTATTCGCTTTGCTATCTCGGAAAGCATTTTATAATTTACTAATGCGCTACGAAAGTTGGTTAATTCTCCTTCTGGATGATCATAAGCTTTAAAAAGATGTTCAGTAGCGACTAATTCTAATACCGCATCCCCTAAAAACTCAAGTCGTTCATTATGAGGCAATTCAAAATCGCGATGCTCATTTAAATATGAACGGTGAGTAAACGCCGAAATATATAGCTCTAAATTTTTTGGAGCAAATCCAGTTATGGATTCCACTTCTTTATTAGTTATCATGAGAAACCCTTTCTCAAGAACCATGAATCTTGTATCAAGAACACTTGATTCCAAATTCCCAATTCTTGAATATTATTTAGTAACACTTATTTACAATGGTGGGCGGTACAGGAGTCGAACCTGTGACATTCACAACGTCAATGTGACGCTCTACCAACTGAGCTAACCGCCCGCAGAAATCTTTCGTAGTTTAATACAAATTCAAGCTTTTGTCTACTTATACAAAACATTTTGGTGACTAACTGATGGTTTTGATACTGCTATCATCAAACCATTTGATTCTTGTTCGCTTTTTTCCGGGTTAATTAAATTATCGAATAAAATTAATAACGCGACATTAAAAAATACGTTATTAATTATCAACCAACCTAAAAATAATAAAGCCGCTAAACTAGATATTAAAGTCTGGCTAGTCTGCAATAAACGACTATTAGAAACAATACTTGGTAAAACAGAAAAAACTGTTGGTAATTGGGAAATTACCAAGCTTCCAGCAGAAACCGCCAAGAGAAAAATTATCGTTAAAATAATTGTGAAGCTAATAATTTTTTTAAACTTTTTAAATAATAAATCAATTGCTAAGTTGGTAGCATTAGCAAAGTTCTGTTCATACCAAAATAAAAACAAAACCGCTACCATATTCCACAAAGAGACTCCAATCAAAACAACAATCAAACTTACCAACATAATCAAAAATTTTACTAATGTGTATTGGCTATTTCTAGCATAATAACTAAAACCAGTTAAAGTTATAGTCGTAAATGCAACAGTGATCAAACTAGCTAAACAAGTCCGCCAAACTACCACCCTCCTTGTGATTATTTTTATAACTGTATTGCCTTTTAAAATTGATCGTTTGCATAAAAAACATTTTTGACTTTCTAAAGAATGAACACTGTTATGAACTTTTACATAAAACCACAATTTTAAAAGATTAAAAACTAATAAACAAGTAATAAAAATTAAAAAGAACAAAAACAAAAAAATGACTTCATTTTCAACGATTAATTGGTTAGTGATTCTATTAACTATTCCATTTTGCTTTAACCATGCTAGTAAATACCACCAATGTAAATTAAAACCTGATGATAAAAATATCCCCAAAGCCAACAAACTAGTTTGGGTAAAAGTTATATTCAATGATTGCTTAAGAATATTTTTATAAAAATTCATCAGTGGGTAATTATTATTGAAAACAACCGCCTGACTAGAGAAGTAGGCGGTTGTTTGTTAAGCTCCGGTAACCTCATCAGGTAAAACTTCGGTAAATTCTGGAGTCTTCTTTTTTGAATCAGGAATAATATCACTAACAATCTCTTCAAACTGTTCTTTTTCTAAAGTTTCTTCTTTGATCAATCTATCAGCAATGGTATCCAAATATTTGCGATGTTCAGTCATCACATCAGTAGCGCGCTGTTCTGCTTCACGCATAATTCGGCGAACTTCATCATCAATCTTTTGAGCCACTGATTCACTGTAATTTTTTTGTTCACCAATATCTCGACCCAAAAATACATTACTGTGCTGTTCTCCTAATGTGACTGGACCAAGCTCATCACTCATTCCGTATTGAGTAATTAAATTACGAGCCATTCCTGTGGCAACTTTCAAGTCATTACTTGCCCCTGTAGTTAATTCTTTAAAAACTAACTTTTCTGCGGCATAACCTCCAAGCAAAGCAGCAATCTCATCCAAGAAACTACTCTTAGTATGTAAATGTTTATCTTCGGTTGGTAGCTTCATAGTATAACCAGCAGCCCGCCCACGTGATAGCACAGTAACCTTATGAACTGGATCAGATTCTGGTAATACCGCCCCGACCAAAGCATGACCACCTTCATGGTAAGCAGTACGCTTTTTTTCTTCTATAGATAAGATATGACTCTTGCGAGAAGGGCCAAGCAAAACTTTTTCAATCGCTTCCTTTAATTCGCCAGTGTCGATCTCTTTTTTATTAGCACGAGCTGCCAAGATCGCAGCTTCGTTAATAATATTAGCTAGGTCAGCTCCAGAAAAACCAGGAGTGCGTTCAGCAACTGATCTCATATTCACACCTTCTGCCATTGGCTTATTTTTTGAATGAACCTTCAATATTGCCTCTCGATCATTAATGTCTGGCAAATCCAAGACCACTTGCCGATCAAATCGCCCTGGACGAAGCAAAGCAGGATCTAAAACATCTGGACGGTTAGTAGCCGCCACTACAATTACATTAGTATCAGTTTCGAAACCATCCATTTCTACTAAAATTTGGTTTAATGTTTGTTCGCGTTCATCATTACCGCCGCCAAGTCCAGCGCCGCGCTGACGACCAACCGCATCAATTTCATCTATAAATACAATACAAGGTGCATTACGCTTTGCTTTCTTGAATAAATCTCTTACACGACTAGCACCCACACCTACGAACATCTCTACAAACTCCGAACCAGAAATATGAAAGAATGGTACATTTGCTTCTCCAGCTACAGCACGTGCTAACAAAGTTTTACCAACACCTGGACTACCAAGCAACAATACACCTTTCGGAATTTTTGCTCCGAGCGCTAAGAATTTTTGTGGGAACTTTAAAAATTCTACGATCTCAGAAAGTTCTTCTTTAGCTTCCTTGCTTCCGGCTACGTCACTAAATCTAACTTTATTTTTCATTTCATCAGAAAGCTTAACGGAAGACTGTCCGAATGTTAACGCTCTGTTATTAGAACCTTGGACTTGGCGCATTAAGAAATAAATAAATAACGCAATCAAAATAAATGGCACCAAGAAAGGCAAAATAGTACCCGCCAAAACTGTAGCAAAGGAACTATTCTTAAATTCAATTTTTACTTTACTAATTTGATCAGTACTTACCCCACTATCAATAAAATACTGCGGAATTTCTGTATTACCACCTACAGTAGAAGATAATTTAGTGTCACTATCTTTAACTTGAGCAGTTAAACTTCCAGGACCAACAACAATCTGACTAACTTTTTCTTCTTTAATTAAATTAGTAACTTCTGAAAGAGGTACGTCACGCACTTTATCATCACTAATAAAGGCAGCAATCCCGACCGAGACGATTAAAAAAACAATTAAAACTAAAATTATATTTTTTATAATTTTTCCCATAAAATAAATTAATTATTAACTTACTATAACAGAAACAAAATTCATGTGGTGGGCAAGGAGGGACTCGAACCCTCAATCCTTTCGGAACTAGTTCCTAAGACTAGCGCGTATACCAATTCCGCCACTTGCCCAAGATTGATTTGGTGTGTGCTGACGGGATCGAACCGCCGACATTCTCCTTGTAAGGGAGATGCTCTTCCAACTGAGCTAAGCAC
>CAYRJC010000004.1:0-14692 GCA_964424635.1 uncultured Candidatus Saccharibacteria bacterium
TCAAGCTTACCAATCTGTACCCCAGCAGAAATATCAAAAATTCCAGTATCTATGCAAGGGTTTTGACCAGCGCGAACGTAATAAGCCAAGCCCCGACGTTCACGAATTTCTGTGAATAATCTACTGCTCATACCGCCACCCAAGACTGCGCTCAATACTGCAGCCACATTACCGCGCTTGTCTTCGTAGCCAAATGACTTAAACCCTAAATCAAAGTGGGCTTGCTGGGTATCTTTAAATTTTACTGCCACGCGCGGTGCGTTCTGGCTGTTCTTGGAAGCTTCCCAACCATGAAATTTTTTAGCAGGAATCTTTTCCCAATATTTTTTTACAAGTTGATTTAATTTCTTGCGGTCATACTTACCAGAAATTCCTAAAATAATATTGCCCGTTTGATAATGGCGTTCCAAATAACTTTGAAACATATTGCGGTTAAACTTAGTAACAGTTTCTGGTTCACCAGCAATGGAACGGCCAAGGGGTTGCTTGGGCCACATCAAATCTTCTAACATTAAACCGGCCACGGCGCGCGGACTGTCTTGATACATATTGATCTCTTCCACGATGACACCTTTTTCTCGTTCCATTTCCGATTTGTCTAATAACGGATTCTGAATCATGTCAGTGAGAATATCAAAAATCATTTCCAAGCGACTGTGATGCGCTTTAATAAAGTACTGTGTATGTTCTTTACCAGTGTTCGCATTCATTTCCCCGCCAATACCATCTACTAATTCGGTGATGGCCATGGCGCTGGGATATTTTTTTGTGCCCTTAAATAAAAAGTGTTCTAAAAAATGAGAAATTCCATTTTCTTTACTTGTTTCGCTACGACTACCGGTCTTAACAAAAAAATCAACCACTACACTCTCCGCATCATTAGATGGAACTTCGATAATAGTTAGTTTATTTTTTAAAACGCGTTTATAATATTTCATTGACTTTATTTAAAAAATTATTGATAATATGCTTAACTTAATATCTTGATATTATATACATAATAGAGGAGGAGAATATGACAGTTATTATAGTTCCAGCACCATTGGTAATTGATTTTGGATGTATCAGCGTTTCTGATTGGCAGATTAAAAGATTTCAAAAAGATAATAAAGAAAAAGGAATAAAGCTGCAAATTACCTTCTTAGAAACTGCTGACAGATATGAATCAATAAGAGAAGGTAAATCATTTAGTTTAAGAGAAAAACCTATTCTTGAATTTCTAAAGGAACAATCAAAATGCAAGATTAAAACCGTGACAGGAATAATTCTGAGTTATGATTATCTTTCAATATTTTTCTTGGGTAAAGAAAATAATTCCTTGACAGAGATAAACTCTCTATACGACATTAGTCGAGGAAAAATTCATTTTTACAAACAAATTCATACAACGAATAATCAATAACTGAAAACCATAAAATAGCTTTTTACAGCATACAATCTATGCTGTTTTATTTTTTATAAATTCTACTAACTCACTAATATTTAATCGCTGCTGCTCGGCTGTATCTCTATCACGAACAGTTACAGTATCATTTTCCAGTGTATCAAAATCAACAGTAATACAATAAGGGGTACCGATTTCATCTTGGCTGTAGTAGCGTTTTCCAACATTGCCGCGATCATCCCAAGCAGTCATAAACTCTTTAGATAAAGCATCGAAAATAACTTTAGCTTTTTCTACTAATTCTGGTTTGTTTTTTAACAATGGGAAAACCGCAGCTTTATAAGGAGCTAATTTTGGTGGTAGAGATAACCAAACACGCTTATTATCCCCTTCTCCCTCTTCTTTATAGTGATCAAGTAAAACAATAAGTATTGTACGATTTAATCCAAAAGCCGGTTCTATAACATGAGGCACATACTTTTCATTTGTTTGCGGATCCAAGTAAGATAAATCTTGTCCTGATGCTTCGATATGCTTTTGCAAATCATAATCACCTCGATAAGCTAAACCGTATAATTCTTTTTGGCCAAATGGATAACTATACTCAAAATCAATTGTACGCTTGCTGTAATGGGCACGATCTTCTGCAGAGATTTCTACCTCATGGACATTTTCCATATCAATCTTAAGATCGTCTTTAAGCCAATTAACCATCTCGACTCTCCAGTATTCAAAAACGTCATTCCAATCGCTGTCTTGTTTTGGAACAGGAATAAAATATTCGAATTCCATCAAATCAAATTCACGGGTACGAAAAATGAAGTTACCTGGAGTGATTTCATTTCGAAAAGCCTTACCAGCTTGGGCAATACCAAACGGTAATTGTTTTCGGCTTGTTGTTTGTACATTTTTAAATTGAACAAACATTGCTTGGGCAGTTTCTGGTCTAAAATAAGCAACATTCGCTTCTTCTTCTGCAGGACCCAAAAAAGTTTTTAACATCAGGTTAAATTTCTTAGGATCCCCGAGAGCGTTTCCTTTAGGGCTTTTTAGATTTAACTCTTTGATTTTCGCTGCCATAGTATCCAAATCCATACCTACCACATTCACCCCGGCTTCTTCTAAAAGATGATCTAAACGAAATCTTTCATGAGTTACCATGTCTTCAATCAAGGGATCGCTAAATGTTCCTACATGACCACTAGCTTCCCAAACTTTTGGATTCATTACTAAGGCTGCATCAATACCAACCATGTCAGGACGTTGCTGCACAAAGCGCTTCCACCATAGCTGCTTAATATTATTTTTTAGTTCTGTTCCTAATGGCCCGTAATCCCAGGAATTAGCTAGACCGCCATAAATTTCACTGCCAGGATAAACAAACCCCCGACGCTTGGCAAGAGAAACAATTTTATCCATCTTTCCAGTATCTTGGTCAGAATTTTTCGCTAAATTATCTTTATTTGACATAAGAAAATTGTATCATTTACTAATATTTTGGGCAAAATAAAAAAGCGGCTTTAACGGCCGCAATTACACTCAACTTTAATATTATTCTTCAGGGATAGGAAGCAACCAATCCTTCGGAAAATTTGGACAATCAAGATAAAAAAAGTCTTCTAACCTTTCTTCTCTAACCTTTAAATTAGTTTCATATTCGTCCACAATCTTTTTTGAGCTAGCAAAAAATTTGGGAATCCTGAGATCATTTGTTGGTTTAAAACCGTTTCCAGTATCATAAACCGGTTTCTCGCCAGACTTTTGTAGTAAAGTAACCATTTTACCCAAGCTTATATACCTTACCTCTATTCCAATAACTTCTGATTCCAGAGTAATTATGCTAATTTCCGCAGCAACCAAACCTGTTGACTTAGCTATATAAGTAATATTATAAATATCGCTATTTCCAGAGCCAGTAGTCTCAAACTTAACATCCATTAAGTTACGGAGCTGAGGAGTTAACTGCTTGGTATTAGTATTAACATTAGTATTTGTGTTGGGTTTTAAATTTGAATTGACGTTATTGTTTTTATTCAAATTCAGATTAAAATCTTTATTTGATTCAGTTTCTTGAGTTTGATTCGATATATTATTATTCGAATTATCAACTTGCACTTTTTCGACGGAATTATTACTTATCAGCTGATCATAAGAACAACCCAAAGCCATAAATCCTAAAACGACAACGATTAAACCTAAAATAAATTTAATATTAAAAAAATTTTTTGTTTTTAACATAACTTCCTCCATCAAATTTTGATTTTCTCACTTCTTAAAAAATTTATACATTAATCTAAGAAGTCAGAAAAAGTAGCATATCTCAAAAATACACCAGTGTCAATCCTGCAATCACAAAATCATTACTTTTAATAAATCTTATTTACGAACCCGGCTAAGCAATTCACGATAACTTTCCTCACTGGAAACATCCAGCCAATTTCCTTCATATACATAACCACCGAGCCTACCTTCTTCTGCTAGCTGCATAAAGGCGCTTGTTTCCAATTTTATATCTGCAGCTTTAATATAATCAAAAACATTTGGCTCCAGTACATATACACCGGCGTTTACAAGATGAGATTTGATCACACCTAACTTAGGCTTTTCTTTAAACTCAATGACTCTACTCCCAGCAAGTTTAGCTACTCCCCATGACTTAACGTTATCTACTGAAGTGAGCATCATGGTCGCAAAATTATTCTTATGAAGTTTATGAAATTCAATTAAATCAAAATAGTTTATATCAGTATACACATCCCCATAAACCATTAAAAAGGTTTTATCACTAAAAAAACTTTTCGCTTCTTTCAAAGCCTGTGCGGTACCTCTCACAGATGCACTCTGTTCTATATAATCAATTCTTACTCCTAATTTTTGACCGTTTCGGAAATAATCTTTGATTTTCTGACCTGCAGTCCCTACAGAAATAATAATTTCTTTAATCCCGAAGCTAGCCATTAATCTTATAGTACCTTCTAACAAAGGAGCACCATTTACTGGCAGCATGGCCTTGGGCAAATCACCAGAGGTTAACCCTGGAAATTTGATTTGCTTGCCGCCAACCAAAATTAAAGCCTTAGGAGGACGATACTCTAAACTCTGTTTTAAATAATATTCAATTACCTGACTGCGGTTACTTAAATTATTTACTCCAATTTCTTTATCCACTAAGCGTAAAACATTTTTTTCTACTGTGATTGTTAATCGAGCTTTATTCTTCATAATAAATATTTATCATACTTTATCATATATTATCATACTATTTTTTGTTTTTTCCAGAGACTATTTTTATAATCAAAATAACAAATCAATTAGGAGGATATATGTATGAGAAAATTTAAAATTGCGGTAACTGATCCGCTGACTGATGATGTCATTAACTATCTAAAGTCAAAGGAAGATTTGGAAGTAGAATTAATGTATGGAGTCGAACACCATATATTACAAATGAGAGTGAGAGAGTTTGATGGTTTATTAATTAGAAGTCGCACTAAAATCACAGATTGGATAATACAAGATGGCATCAGTGGTAATCTAAAAGTTGTAGGAACGGCCACTGCTGGAGTTGACCATATTAACCTAAGTAGCGCAAAGACTCATAGAATTACAGTAGTTAATTCTCCCTGGGGTAATTCTTTGGCTAATGCCGAATATATTATTGGAATGATGATTGCACTATCCAGAAACTTTATCCCCTATCATAATAAAATGAAGAGAGGGATATGGAATCAAGAATATGGAATTGGTCCAGAAATTGCTGGTAAAAATTTTTGCACAATTGGGTTTGGAAGAATTGGTAGCCTAGCTGCAGAAAAAGCTCGCGCCCTAGGTATGAATGTTTTCGCCAATGATCCCTTTCAAAACCAATCAAGAATGGAATCAAAACTAGTTAAACATTTACCTTTAGAAGAACTACTTCCTCTAGCTGACTTTTTATCAATCTCTGTCCCCTATTATTCAAAAACAATTAATTTATTGAGAGAAAAAGAATTGTCTTTGCTTAAAAAAAGCTGTTATGTAATTCAAAGTTCTAGAGGTGGGGTGATTGATGAACTAGCATTAATAAAAGCTTTACAACAGAAAAAAATCGCCGGGGCGTGCATTGATGTTTTTGAACACGAACCAAATTTTGATAAAGATTTTACAAAGCTCCCTAACGTTATTCTTACTCCCCACATTGGCTGCTCTTCCAAAGAATCAAGAATCAGATCAGGAATGATTGTAGCCGAGGATGTATTAAGGGTTCTAAATAAACAAGAACCAATTAATGCAGTGGGACCAGTTAGTGCAGAAAATTTTCACAAATTATTAGGATAATAAAAGATGGGTAATATTAACCCATCTTTTTATTAACTCAAGTTATTTAATCGAAAATTATATTTTTCTGATCAAATTTATATAATCTTTTAAAGTCAAAATTTTCTATAAATTATTTTTTAGGAGTTAAATCTTTAAAGTCTTTTAGCATCTCATCAAAATAATCATGAGAAATCGCAGACCTGATTTTCTCCATAAAATTTAAATAGAAACGAAGATTATGCATAGTCGCCAAACGGGTCCCTAGTATCTCACCAGAGGCTAACAAGTGACGCAAGTAAGCTTTAGTATGATGCAAACACAAATAACAATTACAAGTATTATCTACTGGAGTAAAATCTTCTTTATATTTTTCCAAGCGCACATCAATTGTTTCATAACCTTCTTTACCATCTTCATCTTTAGCGGCAACATACAAACGACCATGTCTAGCTTCACGAGTCGGGATAACACAATCAAAAGTATCACAACCACGAGCCACTCCCTGTAAGATATCAAATGGAGTTCCCACTCCTAACAAGTGCTTGGGTGCAGTTTCTGGTAAATAAGGAATTGTATACTCAATAGCTTTCATCATTTCTTCATGTGGCTCCCCTACCGCCACCCCGCCAATTGCAAAACCTTCAAAACCAAATTCCGTCATTTGCGTAGCGCTAATTTTTCTCAAGTCAGAAAAACTAGCCCCTTGTACGATTCCCCATAGCTTTTGGTCCGGATTTACAGGATCACCATCTTGAACGATTCGCTGATGTTCACGCAATGCTCGCTCTGCCCATCTAGTAGTTAATTCAATAGATTCTTTACTACGAGAGTATTCAAATGGAAACCCAGGAAAATCATCTAAGATAAGTGCGATATCACTTCCCAAATTAGCTTGAATATCAATTGACTTCTCTGGTGATAAAATTTCTTGTTTACCATCTAAATCAAACTGAAATAATACACCTGCCTCCATAACCTTACGCATTTTTGCCAAAGAATAAACTTGAAAACCACCGGAGTCAGTAAAAATCGGACCTTTCCAGTTCATAAATTTATGAAGACCACCTGCTTTATAAATCAGACTATCACCAGGACGCTGCCATAAATGATATGTATTAGCCAATACCATGGTCGCACCCCAAAATTTTATTTCTTCACTTGTTACAGTCTTAACTGTACCTTTAGTGCCGATAGGTAAAAACTGAGGGGTAATAATATCACCGTGTCCTGTATGGATAATCCCAGTACGAGCTTTGGTATTTTCATCTTTTTTTGTAATTTCGAAATATGACATAGATATATTATAACTAAGATAGCTAGCTAAATAAAATTTGCTATACTTTCAGTATATGAACGATCCAAAACACATACAAAAACTGAAGAATACTATAGAAACTGCTTATTCCAAATTTACTCAAGAATGGGAGCAAATTAACTCTGAGTTAGATAAAATAAATGATGAAGTCGATATCAAAATTGAATCAGGTCAAATAAAAAATATTCGAGACGAATTGAAATAATTGTTACTACCATGAAAGAAGTTGAAAAAAATAGTCAATTAGAAGACTCCCTTCAATTTGACTTAAAAGAAAATACAACAATAGAAAAACCTAATGATGAGGAGTCTGAAACTAAAGAATATTTACAAAACCTGAAAGAAAAACTATCTCTGATTGAATCAACTAATAAAACGATTGACCTTATTCAAGATAAAATAGCCGACCTTACTAAAATTTTAATGACTACAAATAAAGAAGAGGCTAAATTTGTAATCAAAGCTAACGAGAAATTAAAAAATATTAGAAGAAAGGCCCAATCAGCTACAAAAAAATTCTTATCTCATGCAAAGATTCCTATGTTAGTATTATTTTTACTAATTATGGAAAAACCTCACGATCATCCTGATAAAGATCCAAGTATTGAAATTGCTAAATCCAGCCTAGTCAAATATGGAATTACAAAGGAACAAAAACAACGGTATATACCCGGAGTTAGTGAATTCATAAATAAATACGTAACTCCTTTTAATTATAAGAGTCCAATGGAGACCGGGAAAGATATAGCCAAAAACTTATGGTATGGCAAATACAACACCCCAGAATTTACAGACTATACAGATTCTCATCCTGAAAAAAAAGCAGAGCTCACACTAAAATTGCAAAACAGAGAAGATGCTTGGAGACTTTATTTGGGACTAGAACAAACCCATGATACTTTTGGTATTTCGGATTACACACCCCAACAAAGCACAGAGCAAAAGTATTATTTTAAAATAAATAAGTTTCTAGAAAATTACCAAAAAGACAATGAGCATTACAATAAAGATATACTACCCTATTTTGAGGAAAATCAATTACAAGAAGATTTACGAGATGAAAATCCAATAAAACAATTAATTAAAGATGCAAAAATTCAATCAGAAATAAAGTCTGGATCAAGAAATAGTAGTATTTATGAAGCAGACTATGGAATAGTAGATAGAGCAAATGAAATTATGTTTAGATACAAACTTTCTTTAGGGGAAGATGAAAAAGGAAAATATATTAGTTATTTTGATAAATGGAATGTAGAAGGAATTATTGAAGGTGAAGAAGGAGTAATAGGGACTCCTTTCGAAATTTATGATCGAATTTATTACAATCCCGAAACCTTTCAACTCTTAACATCAGAGTAGTACAAAATAAAAACTCCGTGCTTGTTTTTACACGGAGCAAATACAAAGTTAGAATCCAGGCATTTGAACTTGAGATTGTCCAAATTGAATAAAAGCAAAGACAATCGCAGATCCTAAAAATATAAAAATTCTATACCATTGTTTAATTTTTATATTTATAAAATCAAGCACCCATAATAAAATAACTGTGGTTATTAATGAATACAATGCGACATCTATTATTTGGTAAAACATTTTTTCGGTAGGAGTTTTTGCCCGTTGAATCTCTCCCGCACACCCAGACAAAAAGGTTACAAATAATAAAATACAAGACATGACCCAAAATTTATTTTTTTTCATCCTAAATTCCTCCAATGACAGTTTTTCTAAAAACAGTAACAAAAATGTTACTTCTGAATATAATACATTTACAACAAAAAGTCAAGGCATTAATAAAAGCACCTATTTAGATGCTTTTATATTTAAAATCTATTCTTTATTTTCTTTATTAAACCTTTTAGTATTTCTATCAAATTCATTTGAGCCTGTGCGAGCACCATCTACATCCCTCGGGAAAAATGGTGAATCACCCTTCCCGGTTGGCAACCTATTCCTTTTATTATCAATTCTTTTTTTAGGTTCATATTTCTCTTCGCGATTTTTCTTATTTAAAGTTTGTTGTTTTATAAACTCTTCTTTCATACTAGATTCTAATTCTACAGCAGGATCAATATTATTTAATTCACTGATCCCATTATTATCACCCAAACCATTTCGAAAAGATTCTCTCTGTAACTGAACAACGTCCGCATTATCTATATATCCACCACCAGAGTCTGCAAACCAAGGCTTTTTTTCTTTGAAATTGATTTTATTATAATTATCAACGCGCTCTTTAGGAGATTTTTTGTTACTGCTTTATCAGATCCAGTATATACCTTATCAACTCCTTCTTGAGTTTTTTCGGAATTATTAACCTCTTCTTCACTGGGATTATATTCTCCAGATTGAAAAAATCGAGCCCAATTTCTCATAAATTTTATATTTATTATTCTTATTATAATTATACCGCTTAGTTAAGTTTTAAAATAAAATTATAAAAAGGAGTTACAAAATAACCCCTTTATTCTTAATAAAATTTATTGTGTAAAATTAATCTTTAAAACCCCAACGCATTAACTTATAAATCGCAAACTCTCCCGAGATAACAAAAACAATTATAAAAATCCGATTAAAGATATAATGTTCTACAGAGGAGAAGGTCAAGACAATAATTGCCCCAAAAAACAGCCAACACATATACAGAATTTAACATGGCCAGAACAATAAAAACCCATTTCATAACAAATCCTCCTACTAATCAAATTTATTTAGGTCATAATTATACAATAATTCTAAAAATAAAACACCCTCAGCTAATCAGCTGAGGGTGTTTTTAATATTCTATCTATCTATTAGCGCCGTTTGGTCTTGGAGCTCGTTGTGGGAATCCGCCGCGTCCGCCGCCACTATGCTTATCACCAGAACGCCCACGCCCTCCGAATCCACCACGACCACCAGAATGTCCGCCACCTCTACCGCCTCGATGATCATCACCGCCGGCAGATGCTAGCTGCTCCGCGGTTGGTTCTGGAGCAAATGGTTTGTGGGTTAAATTAATTCTTCCCATTTCATCAATTTCGATTACTTGAACTTTTAAAATATCACCGATCTTAACCACATCTTCTGGCTTACCTACTCGATAATTAGCCAGTTGAGAAACATGAACCATTCCATCTTTACCAGGTACTAATTCTACAAAAGCACCAAAGTCCATTAAGCGGACAACTTTTCCATCAAAGATCTCACCTGGGATTATTTCGCGTGTAATATCTTTAATGATCTGAACAGCCTTTGCAGCCATCTCTGCGTCAGTAGAAGTAACCATTACTAATCCATCATCCTCAATATCGATTTTAACACCAGGACACTGCTCAATAATTCCATTGATAGTTTTTCCGCCACTTCCAATAACTTCACGAATTTGATCAGGTTTGATCATAAAGCTGGTAATGCGAGGTGCATAAGGAGATAAATCACTACGAGGTTCGCTTAAAGCTTCTTTCATCTTACTTAAGATATGCATGCGAGCTGGTTTTGCTGCTGTCAAAGCTGCTGCCAAAATCTCAGCTGTTAAACCTTTAACTTTAATATCTAATTGAAGAGCTGTTACACCTTTTTCACTACCTGTAACCTTGAAGTCCATATGACCATTAAAATCTTCAATTCCTGCAATGTCTGTTAATACTTTAAAATTATTTGGATTAGATTCATCCATAACCAAACCCATTGCTACTCCACCAATTATGTCAGTAATCGGCACACCAGCATCCATCAAAGATAAAGTTGAGCCGCAAGTTGAAGCCATAGACGTAGAACCATTACTGGACATAGTTTCTGAAACCAAGCGCATTGTATAAGGAAATTCGGATTGAGGAGGAAGCACAACTTCCACCGCACGTTCTGCTAGAGCTCCGTGTCCAATTTCTCGGCGGCCAGCACCTCGATTCGGAGCAACCTCACCCACACTGTAACCAGGAAAATTATAGTGATGAATATAACGCTTTGCCCGACCCTCGGTTGGATCTTCCATTCCATCCAATAATTGTTCGTCGCCCTTACTACCCAAAGTCACTACAGTTAAAACTTGAGTTTCTCCACGACTAAATAATGCGCTTCCATGAGTTCTAGGGAGTACACCAACTTCCGCAGTGATTAAACGAGTCTCGTCTAATTTACGACCATCCACCCTGCGTTCTTTTTCTAAAATTTGTTTTTGCTGATATTTCTTCAAAACTGAATCAATCGACATTCTCGCATCCTTAGCAATATTAACACCTTCTAATTCTGAATTTGCTAAATCAGCCAAATCAGATTCTACATTTGCAACAATTTCTTTTTCTAAAGCTGCACTATTAAGACGACGCTGGCTGTTATCAGCGACATAAATTGCTGCGTCAATTTTATCTGGAGTTAATAACTCCTTTACCTTTTGATAAACAACTTCATTCGGTCTACTGAAAATAATATTCTCAGTCTTTGGCTTACCGACTTGCTCCTTAAATTTATCTTGAATTTCTGCTAATTCTTTTAGAGATTGCTGAGCAACTTTTATACCTTCCACAATATCTTCTTCTGGAACCAAGTTAGCACCTGCTTCAACCATAATAATGTGCTCTGCTGTACCGCAGACAATTAAATCCATAGTAGAAAGTTCTCGTTGTTCTTTGTTTGGATTGGCTACAAATTCTCCATCAATTTTTCCAATTCTAACTGCACCAACAGGACCATCAAAAGGAATCTCAGAAATATGAAGAGCCATACTTGCTGCGTTAACAGCAATCATATCTGGTTCGTTTTCACCATCAATAGACAATACAGTCGTAACGACCTGAACATCATTACGCATCCCTTCAGGGAACAATGGTCTCAAACTTCGGTCAATTACACGACCACTGAGAATAGCTTCATCGGTTGGACGACCTTCTCGCTTTACCCAACGGCTGCCTTTAATTTTCCCTGCTGCATAAAGCTTTTCTTCATAATCAACAAGTAAAGGGAAAAAATCTATTCCTTCACGAGGATTACTATTTAATACAGCAACAGCTAGCACAACGGTGTCGCCAACACGGGCTACAACTGCACCACTAGCCTGACCAGCCAACTTGCCAGTCTCAAACTTCCACTCTTTTCCAGCAATATTACTGGATATAGTTTTTAAACTCATTTTGAGCTCCTTTAGTCTGTAAAAATCTTTAATATTTATAGAGGTGCTAAATTTAGATGAGCTGAAGATTTCCAAAGTTCTATTCCGCGCTACATAAAAAATACGCGATTCAAAACCTTGGGAACCTCCTCATACCTCTCTATAACAATTATTATATTTTTAAAGACGATTAATATTGATTAATTTTATTTAATATCTGTATATATATCAAAATCCCTTAAAAACAAATCAGGATCTGGAGTACTACCATACATCAAATGATTAATATTATCTTCAAACATATTTTCTGATTTTGGACGATCTTTACCTTTTAATTTTTGCCAGTGCTGCCAAGCGTGAACAAATTGTAAATAAGTTTCTGATTCTGGATTTCCATAAGACGATTCAATCACCTTATTCTTAATCTCATTTACCTTGGTTATGAACTTATCCTTATGCTCAGCGGTTACATGGCCCTGTCCTCGAACCTCTTCTTTGATTTCTTGAATATCTTTATCAGCCATAATCTGATTAACTATTGATTCACAACTAGCAATCCAAGATTTTTCAAATTCAACTGGATCCCAGGAAATATCTTCTATGTTTACCATACATGATTAAACCTCATCTCTCTTCTTCATAAAATGAAAAAGGATGATGAGGTTTTAAAATTTAATTTACAGTTTTCTTTAACTTCAACTTATCAGAAATTTTATCGTATCGCTTTTCATCTTCACCCTTTAAGTAGCGAAGTAATCGGCGGCGATTACCAACCATCTTAAGCAATCCGCGACGAGAATGATTATCCTTGCGGTGCAATTTTAAATGCTCGCTAACCTGGTCGATTTCTTTTGTAAGAATTGCGATTTGTACTTCTGGAGAACCAGTATCATCTTTATGAGTCTGGAACTTCTTAATAATCGCGTCTTTTTCTTTCTTAGTTAACATATACTTGTATCCTTTTGACGACGTAAGCAGTATACTCTTACGCGTCGGTTAATAATTAACTTAAAATAATTATAGCAAGTTTATTGATTTTATGCAAGAAAGACGTTTCGTCGCACAATTGAATATTTTACGACGCAGGTGTATAATTAATATATAAATAGCACGCAGAAACAAAATGGAAAAAATCAAAAATAAAGAATACAAAAAATCTATAATAGACAAATATATTCAAGATTTTTTGGAATACTGCGAAATTGAAAAGAATAAGTCTCGATTAACTATTCAAAACTACCACCACTACCTTGCTCGCTTCTCTACATTCTGCAAAGAAAATAATATAGTTAAGCCGGAACAAATTGTATTAGACACTGTCAGATCCTATCGCCTTTTTTTAAACAGATTAACTAATGAGCTTAACGGTCGACCATTAAAGCCTGTAACCCAAAACTATCATGTCATCGCAGTAAGAGCATTTTTAAAATACTTAGCAAAGCGGGACATTGACACCTTATCTGCAGAAAAAATTGAACTAGCCAAAAGTCCATCCCGGGAAGTAGAAGTAATGAATAACGATGAAGTTAACAGAATCAAGGACGCAACTAAACACGAAGAACTAGAAGTAGCTCGCCTGCGAGATCGAGCAATTTTGGAACTACTGTTCTCAAGCGGGGTTCGTATATCAGAAATGGTTCAGTTAAAAATAAAGCAATTAAACTTTGAAAGTGGTGAATTCACAGTCAGAGGTAAAGGTGACAAACTGCGTTTAGTTTTTATGTCAACAGAGGCAATTCAGGCTATTCAACTATACTTAATCAAACGCCATGATAATAACCCTGCCTTATTTGTAAGTCATTCCAAAATTGGAAATACTGTAGAGAAACAAATGGAATCTATTGGCGGCAATCGAGATACTGTTCCCGGACTTACAGCTCGCAGTGTGCAAAGGTTAGTAAAAAAATATGCCGGCCTTGCTGGAATCATGCACAAAGTAACTCCTCATACATTTCGCCATTCATTTGCAACTGATCTTCTTCAAAATGGCGCGGACATCCGCAGCGTACAAACTTTATTAGGGCACGCCTCTATTACTACAACTCAAATATATACTCACGTAACCAACCAACAACTAAGAGAGGTGCATAAAAAATTTCATAACAAAAAATAATAAAGAACTTGCACAATTCCTAAAGAGGAATATAATGTAATTTAGTTTTACCCATACCAGATAGGAGGAATTGAATATGAAACGATTAATACTAATGGGGAGTTTGTTTTTAATAAGTTTTTTGAATAATTTTGCATTTGGTCAAACTGATTCAAGATTTATTATAGACATAGAAAGAAAAAAAGATGAGAAGTCAAAAAAATACTGGAAGTTTTCTTCAGAGCTAGCAACTAAAACGAAATTAGAAACTCCGAATAAATTAGAGATAATCCCATCCACAGTAATTGGTTATACTAATCGATTTTCAACTACCAGCGGAAAAAAAGAATTTTTCTTAGAATATACTTCCGGAACGACTTCTAATAAATTTATCAATGATGGCTATTTGAATTTTAAAGCTCAAATAAATAAGAACTTTTTTAACAACGTTGCGTTGTCAGCCGACACAGAGCTGACATTCACAAGATTTAATAACATTGGTAGAGCAGGAATAGAAGC
>CAYRJC010000004.1:14702-32955 GCA_964424635.1 uncultured Candidatus Saccharibacteria bacterium
AAAGTTTACTATTAACAACAGCTACCTTCGACCCTTTAGCAGATTAGACTCATACTTTCCACTTGGTAGCTCGAGCTATGACCGAAGCATTCTTTCTTACTATAAACCAGAGAATAGATGGAATTACGGAAAATCTGGAATAACATGGTCAATAGGAAATTTTAGCTTTTTTGAATATAAAAAAATATTCGTAGAAAATAAAACTCAACTAATATTTGACTATGGTGCCGTTATACCTGGGAAAAGATCATTGATTAATACAGAATTTGGATTTGGTTATAAAATTAATCGTATTTGTTTTGGGCCCACGTTTGGATACACCCACTTATTTTCCGGTCAAAATGAATTTATTAAACAAAATTCATTTATTGCGGGAATATTTATAAGGTATCAATAATTTCGCAAGCATTTCTATTTTAAGAAGTGCTTTTTTATTTCATTAAATTTAGTTACAATTAGCTTTATGAATGAAAAAATCTACCGGGGATTCTGGGAACAATTACCAAAACCATTCTTTGCTTTGGCGCCTATGTACGATGTTACTGACGCTGCTTTTAGACGCATTATTGCTAAATATGGCAAGCCAGACGTGTTTTATACAGAATTCGCTTCTACAGATGGGTTAATGAGTGATGGATATGATAAATTAATCAACCATCTTTGGTTCGATCAAAGCGAGCGGCCTGTAATAGCGCAAATGTTTGGAACCAAGCCAGAAAAATTTTTACAAAGCGCGCAACTAGTTACCAAATTGGGATTTGACGGTTTTGATATTAACATGGGTTGTCCGGATAAAAATATTATTAAAGGTGGTTCTTGTGCTGGACTATTCCATACCCCGCAGTTAGCAAAAGAAATTATTTTGGCATCTAAAGAAGGTTGCAAAAAACCAGACGGAAACCCAGCAATCCCTGTGTCGATCAAAATTAGAATTGGTGATACAAAAATTGATTGGGAAAACTGGATAGGGACTTTATTAGAAGCTCAACCCGCAGCAATTGCAATTCACTTACGAACTCGAAAAGAAATGTCTAAAGTCGATGCGCACTGGGAAGAAATGCCAAAAATTGTAAAATTCGTAAAAGAAAACACGACTCCAGAAAATAGACCACTCATTATAGGAAATGGTGATATTAACAATTTGAGGCAGGCAAAAGAAAAAGCCGAACAAGCTAACTGTGATGGAGCAATGCTAGGAAGAGCAATCTTCGGAAACCCTTGGTTATTTACTAATAAAGAAAATTTTCGTGAAGAAAATTCTAATCATGCTTTAAGCAATAATAATACTCTTATCAAAAATAATATCAATAATAAGCCCGATCTGGATGATGATAATTTAATCCAAATTAATAATGATAAAAATACAATCTTTGAAGTTAGCCGCGATCAAAAAATAAAAGTTCTTCTAGAACATGTTCAGCTTTATGATGAATTATTTAATGGAGTAAAACCATTCGATATTATGAAGCGCCACTTCAAAGCTTACATTAATGGCTTTGACGGAGCAGCAGAACTTCGCGCCGAACTATATGAATGTAAAAACGCAGAAGAAGCAGAAACGGTAATATTAAAACATACAAAATAAAAACAGACTCTAAAGTCTGTTTTTTGATAGATCATTAATGGTGGCTCCGGCTGGGATCGAACCAGCGACCTTGGGCTTAGAAGTCCCCTGCTCTATCCAACTGAGCTACGGAGCCAAATAAATACTAAGGTATTATAACAAAAATTAAAGAAAAGTAGTTATTGAGTTTATAGTAAAACCCATACTTGACATAAAATAATATTTATGATATAATAACAAGAATCTTATTTTGAGGTTTAATCAAATTACAGGAGAGAAAGAAATGAAAAAATTTGTTTTAAGTTTAATGTTAGGTCTTTTTTTATTTAACGCTCCGGCATTTGCTCAATATGACAACTGGGTAGTCTATGGGGTTGATAAATCGGAAGATGGAAAATATTACTCGGTTGATTTAATGCCGAGCAGTGACAAAGAAGTAGAAACCATTGTAACGGTTTCCGAAAGCGACATGGAGATCGTCCTAAGCGACCTCGAAATTACGCATCCATCGCAACTAATTGGGAGAACGATTGAGAATGACCTCTACGAAGCAGTGTTTGGAAGCAGCACCGATATGCGTCGAGTAATCAAACCGCAGTATTCTAATTTAAGTTTAGAATTGAAAAATTCTTTAGCGAGAATGGAATGTCCGGATTTCTCCGGAAGAGATGATTCATTAGTTAATGAAGAATTTTTATCCGCTTTCAGACAAGTCAAGAACCCAGACATTCCATGGTTTACTAATTTATCATCAGAGCTTCGGGAGCAGACCCAAGGTATGGTGAATCTAGAACTTACCAGAGAATATCTTCAAAACCGAAGCACTGCTGTGATTCAAGTATTCGGCTATGGAAAAAAGATTACGGTAACTCTAAAACAAGAGCGACCAAATTTCCAATGTTCTTTAGACCAAGGTTAAAAAATAAAATATAGACAATCCAATGACGATAAGTGAATTATATAAATTTACTTACCGTCTTTTTTATTATCCCGAAAAATAAAAACAAAAAACGCCTTTCGGCATTTTTTTCATGGTGCACTCGGCAGGATTCGAACCTGCGACCTCCCGCTCCGCAAGCGGACGCTCTATCCAGCTGAGCTACGAGTGCAAAATTAAAATAACTGCTAAATCGTACCATATTTAACTAGAAACTTCAAGCTTAATAAAGACACAGCGACGAACTTGATAAGAGATTACGAATTAGTATACAAAAACAAAAAAGCGAAATGGTAATCACCACTTCGCTTAATATTTTGAAAACTTTATAACTATAAATCCCTAATTTCGGCTTCTTGCTCCGCTGATAAACCGAGTTCTTTTGCTGTAAACCCATCTTCCTTCATTGCATCTTTTAGTTCATGACCAATGGTAGTTTGACCAGTTACAGGAAACTCGAGTCGTTTTTGAGGATCAGTATTGCTCTTATAAAAGTCTGCCATTTGCAAATAACCCTTGAGTAATCTGTCTCTTAAATTGGTAGGAGTAAAATCAAAATCCTCCAGTTTGAACCCGCCTTCTTCAAGAGCCGAAATCATCCTTTCAACAACCTCCAAATAATTCCGAAGGTCGTTAATCTCACACGGCTTTAGCAAAAACGCATCCGCCGAAACAGCCTTGAGACCCAAGATCAAATCCTTAGCGCGAGCTTTTTTCAAAGCCAAGATTTTTTCTTTAGTTAACTCAGGGGCAATTTCGTTTATCTGCACATTATAATTATTATCGGTCTCGTATTCAGACAATTCAACTGCATTGACATACGGCGCATACAAATCACATACACTCTTGTTTGTATTGCCAGTAATTTTTTCGCGCAAAGTTACGGGTTTAGTGAAAGCTTTATCGTAATCATCAATGTCTTTCCACAAACTTTGCAATTCTTGAATTCTCCGAGCGCGAAAATATTGTTCGTATGTTAGCTCAGGTGTTGACTCAGGCGATTTATTCGCCCTTTGATTAACATCAGAACTTTGGTTGGTGTTTGAATTTTTTAACCGGTTTGCCGAAACAGATGAACTTCTATTTGAAGGACAACCGATACAAACAACAATCAAGCCAATAACAATAATAAATAAAGTAGCTGTTTTCATTCTTATTTTAATCTCTCCTTAAGTTTGTAAAATATCTATTTTCTTAGATTAACACTAAATTGTATTAATCATAATATTATACCATAAAATTATACATCTGTCAATAATATATTGTTCTTATTTCCTTAGGTTTTTTGTTATTTCTAAGGTAAAATAAAGAAATGCAGGAACGCGTCCAAAAATTTATCAGCGAAGCTGGAGTTGCTTCTCGCCGCAAGGCTGAGGAGTTTATTAAATCTGGACAAGTTTCTATTAATGGTCGCCGGGCCAAACTTGGCGACAAAGTTGACCCTGAAAAAGATGAAGTAAAGATTTATGGAAAACTAGTTAAGCAGGTCACTCAAAAAATTTATATCGCTCTCAACAAACCGCGCGGTGTTGTTGTTAGCAAACGCGACCCTCAAGGACGCAAAACCGTCTTCTCTCTACTACCAGAAGAGCTGCGCAGTAAAGTTCATAATGTAGGACGATTAGACTACGAAACGGAAGGTTTATTAATTCTTACCAATGACGGAGACTTAACAGAACAGCTTGCCCACCCAAAGTACGAACATGATAAAGAGTACGAAGTTATAACAGATATAGTTCCAAAACCAGCTCAGCTTGAGCACTTAAGAAATGGCGTAGAGCTTCCGACTGGCATAACGAGCGAGGCAAAAATAAAAACTCGTTCAGGTAAAATTTATATTACTATACACGAAGGAAAAAAACGGCAAGTGAGGCGCATGTTCACAGCTGTGGGATTAGGAGTCAGAAACTTAAGAAGAATTAGAATTAATAAATACATCATGCCGGCAACTCTAGCTCCAGGTGACTTCGTTGAAATTAAAAAATCAGATATTTTATAAAAGTTTAATATGGCTTTAGAAAATAACCACAAACCTTACAAAAATTTTCTTTTACTTGTAGCAGTTATAATTATAATTTTCGGATTAGGATTTTTAATAAATAAAAATCTATACCAAAAGGAGCAGCAATCAATAAAGGAGCTTGAGGAAAAAAATACTCAATCAATTACAAAAAACAAAGTCACAGAATCGACTCCAGATAAAATAGAAGGTGATGAGAATATACAAATTCCCCAAAGCTTTCAACTAACTGTTCCATTTACTCCTCAGGCCCCAACAGCAAACTGGGACGAGCTTCACAACGAAGCCTGTGAAGAAGCTTCTAGCATAATGACCTATAGCTACTTTAATAAAACTGCTGACCTGATCCCTAGCTATGTTGAAACAAAAATTGCTGAACTAACTAAATGGCAAGATGAAAATTACGGTTATCATTTAAGTATAAATACTGAAGAAACTGCAAGAATGATTGAGGAAGTCTATGAGTTAAAAACAGAAGTAGCAGAGATTTCGGAAAATTCAATTAAACACGCGCTCCTAAAAGATAAATTAGTAATACTGCCAGCCAATGGACAGCTGTTAAAAAACCCGAATTTCAAAAGACCAGGACCAATTTATCACATGTTAGTAATCACAGGGTTTAACGAAAAAGGATTCATCACCAATGATCCAGGCACTAGAAAAGGTCAAAACTATTTTTACCCTTATGATACTTTATATAATAGTAATGGCACTTGGTCACATGAAAATGAAAAGGTTGATTTAGACAACAAAAAAATTATTATTATCTCAAAATAAATTATGAAACTACTTTGGAGTTATTTAAAAAATTATAAAGGTCTAGTTGCTGGAGCATTGATTTTGGCTGCAGTTAATCAAGTCTTTTCTTTACTGGATCCGCAAATTTTTCGAATCTTAATCGACAACTACGCCAATAAATTTGCAGAATTAACTGCTCGTGACTACATTCAGGGTGTGAGTCTATTACTGTTGGCTACAATGGGAGTAGCATTTGTTTCGCGCGTGGCAAAAAGTTTTCAAGATTACTATACCAATGTAATTACTCAGCGATTAGGTGCGCAAATGTATAACGACAGCGTAACCCATTCATTCTCACTCCCCTACGCTGTATTTGAAGATCAACGTAGCGGAGAATTTTTATCCAAATTACAAGCTGCTCGCAATGACGCACAAAAATTAATCGGCTTAACAATTAATATTCTATTCTTCACATTGATTGGGGTAGTGTTTGTATTAATTTATGCCTTTTTTGTGCACTGGAGTGTTGGACTGGTTTACATATTAATGATTCCATCATTAGGATTTGTTACTTTTTGGATCACAAGAAAAATTAAAGCCGCTCAAACCGAAATCGTTACAGAAACCCAAGCATTAGCTGGCTCCACCACCGAAACTCTGCGCAACGTAGAACTAGTCAAAAGTTTAGGTTTAGAAAAACAAGAAATTGACCGTTTAAATAATACTAATATAAAAATCCTAGGCCTAGAGTTAAAAAAGGTTAGACTGATTCGTACTTATAGTTTTATCCAAGGCACATTAATTAATGCACTACGCATGTCATTAATGCTGCTTTTGCTTTGGTTAATATACACCCGGCAAATTACTCTTGGTGAATTTTTTAGTTTAACATTTTATTCATTCTTTATTTTTAATCCCCTATCAATGCTTGGCGACGTGTCTACTAGTTACCAAGAAACACGAGCAAGTCTAGAAAAACTACAAGAAATTTTAGCCCAAGAAAGAGAAAAACATACAGCTAATCCAAAATCAATTAATGATATCAATAGCATTGCTTTTAAAGATGTATCGTTTTCTTAACAATCCGCTGATAACAATGAAGCTTTGCAAAAAATAAATCTGAAAATAGAAGCTGGAAAAACAGTAGCTTTTGTAGGACCAAGTGGAAGCGGTAAAAGTACAACTGTAAAATTAATAGTTGGTTTGTACCATCCAACTACTGGAGAAGTTCAATTTAACGATATTTCTGGTCAAGACATTGATTTGATCGCATTACGCAACAGGATTGGATTAGTTGCCCAGGAAACTCAATTATTTGCAGGAACAATTCGCGAAAACCTACTTTTCGTCAGGCCAAATGCAACTGATAAAGAATGCATAGATGCGCTAACTGCAGCAAGCGCTAACTCTTTAATAGACCGAGGAGACAAAGGTCTTGATACAAAGATTGGTGAAGGCGGACTAAAACTGTCGGGAGGAGAAAAGCAGCGCCTTGCAATCGCTCGTGCTTTACTCAGAAACCCAGATATTCTAATTTTTGACGAGGCAACTTCGAGCCTAGATTCCATCACAGAAGAATCAATCACCAAGACGATAAAAGATATTGAAAGCAGTCACAAGGATTTGATCAGAATTCTGATTGCTCATCGATTATCAACAGTTATACATGCTGATACAATTTATGTTCTAGAAAAAGGAAGTCTTGTTGAACAAGGAACCCATGACGAACTGCTTAAACAAAATGGCCTATACTCTGCCTTGTGGAGACAGCAAATTGCGAGCAAATAAATAAAAGAACGCGACAATTAAATACTGTCGCGTTTTTATTAACTAGCAAAAGCAGAAATTGACTCCCGGTTCATATAATCCAAAGCTTTTTGACAAAGCATTTGGTAAGGTTCGTCCCCTGCATTTACTGATGAAGAAAAGGGTTCTTTTCTTCTTTGGATACTTCCAAATCCTTTTATTAATATATGGAAAAGCTGAGAACCTAAGATTTCTTTAAAAGATTTGTTACGAAGAAATTCTTTTACGAAATTTTCCGCAACTGGCTGAGGCTTGAATCTAGTATCATAAATAGCTTCTAGTTGAGAAACAAACCCAACGTTGAAAGATGTAGAATTTATAAATTCAACAATCTCATCAACGGGAAGCAAATAACGTTTCTTAACCATAAAAGTCACTCCATTAATTCTTCGCTCTTCGTCTTCATCCCCGCAAAAACACAATACCTTCCGACCATCATTAAGCACTGTAATCACTACAGCACCTACTAATATCTTCTCGAGAAAAGCACAAGACTGTTGACTATTCTGAGAATCCTCGACCTTTTTATATAACTCAGAGTTCATCTTCTCCACAGCACTATAAGCAGCTTCTATTCCACAAAAAAATTCCGGTTTTAATACAACTTTTGCAAATTTCATATTTCCTCCTAAGTCTATAATTTTGTTTAAAATTACACCAAATCATAGCCATCGTCAAATTAAATTAGGTTTACAAAATAAAAAAACGCAAGTAATATAAAAATAAAAATGGAGGAAAATTATGACAATATTGGAAAAATTCTACTATATTTTGATTGGTATGCTTTTTGCAGCAGCAATATTTGCCTTAGGTAAAAAATATGAGGAAACATACCATCCTGTTGTAAAAGAAGAAAACATCAAACCATGGTTCGAAATTTCTAAACAAATTTCTGACAAACTGAAGTCTCAATATGTCGAAGTTGGCACAAAAGACTCTTCCGGTTCTGGATGTCAAATCAAGCCTGGCTTTTATATAACTGCTTTACATGTGGTTTCTAGCGCAATACTAGACGAAGAAACAATTTCGGTTAATAATCAAAAGGCGCAAGTGGTATGGAAAAGTAAAACAGAAGAAGACTATGTTATTCTGACAACCTATGCAGAATTTGATAAAAAAAGAGTAGAACTTCCTAATTTCAATAATTTTGGAGACAACACTAACATAATAATTGTTGGCAGTCCTGGCGACCAACAAAAATTGGTCCAACCTGGAAAAATCATCAGAAGTGTTCTTGGTGAAGATAATAAATCAAAACAGTATGCCAAGATAATTTCTGCCCAATATGTAGACTTCGGTCTATCTGGAGGATGTGTATACTCTGAAGATGGTGAGAATCTTTTGGGAATCTTAACTAACCAGTATTCCAACCCTGGATCGACCATAGGACAAATTACTATTGTCAGTAGACCAAATGAATAAATGTAATCCCGCATAAAATATGCGGGATTTTTTACTTCTTTTGCTTTTTCAAATTTTGAATTTCTTCTATAATTTTTTGAACATGACTTTGAAGTTCGTTCAATGATTTCATTGTAGCGGCATCATGAAGATCATCCTCAATCTCATCTTTTTCAATTTCCTCTACGTCTTCTTGTAACTCATCAATATCCTTTTCAATCCCTTCTACATCCTCTTGCATCTCTTCTACATCTTCGGCAATTTCTTCGATGTCTTTTTCGATACCCTCTACATCTTCGGCAATTTCTTCGATGTCTTCTTCTACATCTGCCAAGCTTTTAGTATTTTTATTTACTGACATCTGAATAAATAGAGCCAAATAAATTGCTTCCAAAGAAACGGCAGTAGTTAATACAAGTAAAACTGTATTTAAATCAACCCCAAAAATCACAAACCCAAAAGCTGCTGCAAAAAAAATAGTATGCAGTACAATAGAAAATGGTGAACCAACCCAGTGAGTAAATCGTTCGGTAGTACTCTCTGTATTATTAGATAATTTTTTATGCTTCTGGGCCATTACTATTTACTTGATTTAATATGAAAAAATTTGGAAATAAAAAAATACATTGCTCACCAAGCAAGTATCACTTGCTATTAATTATAGCACTTATAAATATATTACGCCAAAATAAAAAAGCACTGTAATAGTGCTTATATTTCATAAAATACTCGAACATAAAATAAAAATCCAACTATTCTACATATAAGGATGTGATTAAAATTATCTATTAGAACCCTCCTCTGATAAAAATTTATCAGCCGCTAAATGAGACTCAAAAATTTCATCACAAAAATTTTTGAATTCTGAATCAAAGCTGGAATGAGAGTAATTATAACAAAGTGTTGGAAGTTGAGGAAAACTAGCTACAGCCTTAGCTACAGATTTACGCCCTATTAACTCCGTGCTATAAAACACGACTTTTTTATTGGGACCACTAGAATAATTAGGCAGTCCTGGTCTCTCTTCCTGATCTTGCCTTGCCCACAATAAAGCTTCATCTAAAGTAAACTGTTCGGGATGAATATGCAAAGCAAACCACGGAAAACTACCGTTAATTAGATTTTCATAATCAAAAATGCTTGTGCCAGGTCTTACCAAAATTACACATTCATTTCCTACATGTTGCTCATTCATAAAATATTTCACCTCCTTTTGTACACCATAAATTATCATCATTAAAAACTAATGTCAAACCTCAAAAATTATCACATATTATTAGCTAATTATTTACTTAGCTAATATTACTGATATAATGTATTTATGGATTTAGGTATTCTGAAACAAAAATTCAAAGGCAAAATTACAACAGATGAGGCAGATTTAGAAAAATATTCTCGCGATGCGAGTATTTTCGAAATTCACCCAAAACTTATAGTAGAACCTGAGGATGTGCAAGATATAAAAAATCTCGTTGAATTTGTAGCAAAAGAAAAACCCAACTCTCCTGATTTATCACTGACAGCAAGAGCGGGCGGTACCGACATGACTGGAGGCAGCATCAATGATTCTATTATTATTGATGTAGCAGCTAATTTAAATGCAATCTCTAATTTAACAAATGAGTCTGTAGAAACTGGTTCAGGTGTAAAATTCGCCGACCTAGAACCAAAGTTAGTTGCAAAAAATGTTATCATGCCAGCTTATCCAGTTTCTAAAGCATGGTGTGCAGTTGGAGGAATGGTAGGAAATAATTCTGGAGGGGAAAAAACTTTTAAATATGGACAGGTTAAAGACTATGTAGAAGAATTAGATGTAGTTTTAAAAGATGGGAATTTATATAAAATTAAGCCCCTAAATGAATCCGAGTTAAAAAATAAAATTGCTCAATCTAATTTTGAGGGCGAGGTATACAAAAAAATATACGATCTTATTCAAAATAATTATCGAGCAATCCAAGAAGCCAAACCTACTACTTCTAAAAATTCTTCTGGATATTATTTATGGGATGTTTGGGATGGAAAAACTTTTGATTTAACTAAATTATTTGTTGGATCCCAAGGCACATTAGGAATTGTAACTAAAATTAAATGGAAGCTAGTTCCATTAGAACGCGGACGTCAACTAGTAGTTTTCTACCTTCATGATCTCAAATTACTTGGAGAAATAATTAACCACATTAACGAGCTTGGACCAGAAAGTTTTGAAATATTTGATGATCAAACTTTTAGACTAGCAATTAAATACTGGCCAGAGATAATTCAAAGAATGCGCGGGACTTGGTGGAAATTACTTAAAGAATTTATCCCCGATTTATGGCTTTGGATTAAAGGAGATTTACCAAAGTTAGTTCTCTTAGCAGAATTTACAGCGGATACACAAGAAGAAGCTGACCAGCAAGCCAAAATGGCAGCTCATAATATAGAACAACATTTCAATCTCACGGCACATTTAAGCAAAAACTTCGAGGAGTCTCAAAAATATTGGACTATTCGCCGAGAAAGCTACAACTTGCTAAGAAAACATAATGCTCGCAAAATCAGCGCTCCATTTATAGAAGACATCGTAGTTCATCCTGACCAATTACCAAGCTTTATTCCCGAATTAAATAAAATTATTGCTAAATATCCGGACTTTATTTATACACTAGCTGGTCATGCGGGTGATGCTAATTTTCACATAGTTCCGTTAGTAGATTTATCAATTCCAGAGCACCGTAAACAGCTAGTATGGATGAGTAATGAAGTCTTTGATCTAGTTCTCAAATACAAGGGCTCAATGACTGGTGAACATAATGATGGCTTAGTACGTGGCCCATTTTTGGAACATATGTTCGGTTCAAAAATATTTGGATTATTTAAGGAAGTCAAAAATATTTTTGATCCTCAAAATATTTTTAATCCACACAAAAAAACTGATGCGGACATGAGTTATTATACAGACCACATTAGAAACCACTAAAAAACCAACTACTTACTAGTTGGTTTTTATTTGAGAGTCTTAACTTGTTAAACTAAAAGGCAACTTTTTTCAAAGCAGTTTGCCGGCCACCACTAGAAGCAATAAACAACTCACTTCCTACAATAGCTACATCACTACCACCTGTCCATAACGAATCAAAACCAGTGTAAGAATTTTTTAATACTGTACCATCTAATTTAAAAACTTTCGTATTACTTGAAGAGTTACTAGCAGGGCTGGTAATTACTTCGAAACTGCCATTATTCTGAATAAAGTTTCCGCTATCAATCCTCACTCCGCCCGTAAAGCTTGCCGGATAAGCCATGAATTGATTTACAACAATTCCTTTAGAATTATAAACTTTTATGTGTGGGCCGCCGCCAGCTAATGGCGAAGTAACAAAACCGCCCGGATAAACTCCTGATGGTGCAAAAGCAGCTACATCTACCCCACCGTTAAACTTTGGACTATAAGCCATTAATTCAGTTTTGACCTTACCTAATTTATCAAACACCCTAACGTGCGGGCCGCCGCCACTGCTTGGACCAGTAATAATCTCCGCCTTACCATCTCCATCTATATCACTACTAGCAACGTGTACTCCGCCCCGAAAATTGGAACTATAAGCCATAAACTCCGACACCAAAATTCCGTCCGGTTTGAAAACTTTAATATGCGGGCCGCCGCCTGGCCCAGCTGCTGTTATAATTTCTACTTTACCATCGCCGTCTACATCACCACTAGTTACATCGACTCCTCCACTAAAACTATCGCCATATGCAAAAAATTCCTTAAGTTGCGAACCATTACTATCAAAAATCTTTACATTAGACTTACCATTCCCACCAAAACTTACCCCTGTTATAAATTCCGCATCTGAGTCAGAATCAAAATTTCCACTACTAAGATTAGCTCCACCAGTAAATTGAGAATCATAAGGAATTATTTCTGATGGAGTTGTAGGAATAGGAATTGGTACGGGAATTGGATTTGGTTGAGGTATTGGAGCTGGATTTGTTGTGGAAGGATTAGAATTCACAACTGGCTGAGATAAAACCGTTGCAGCCTGTAAACTTAAATATGGATCAATAGCGCTGTCAGTAATAGGATCCCTAATTTCAAAATGTAAATGAGGGAGAGTTGTTTCTGCGTTACCACTATCCCCCAAGAACGCAATAACCTGACCCTTAACAACCTTACTACCCAACTGAATACCAGTTGCAAAAGCATTATTATAACCACCTTGACCATCGTCAGTACCTGGAGTGTCATTATTAATATGAAGATAATTATATTTATAACCTTCGCTATCAACAATTGTTAAGCTCCATCCCCAGGTTGCTTCATTAACAGTTATAAAATTTATAGTTCCATCTACAGCAGCTAATAATGGACGCATTTTTTCTGCCATTAAATCATTACCTTCATGAGTACGACCACCTACCCGAGCATCTCCAAAATCATCTGTATAAGTAGCGCCGTTCAAAACCGGAAAAGTAATACTTCTGGTAATAGCAGCAAAAGCAGGACGAGGGAGCCCTGCAGAAATAATAGTAAAAATTAAAATCAGTAAAAATATTTGTTTAAATTTCATACATATATTTTACCACGAACAATATTTATTTTAATTAGAGAAGTTAAAAAATGGAAACCCATTCCCAGAATTATTACTAGAGTTACTATTACCCGAATTGTTCCCAGAGTTATTACCAAAATTATTATTAGAAGAGCCGGAAGGATTAACCAGCCTGACACTAGCCCGACGGCCGCCAATAGAACTCATTAATACCCGATTATCAATAAATGCTACATCGTACCCACCTCTCCACCAAGCTTCAAAGCCAGCTAAACTACTAGTCTGTAAGCTTCCATCACTAATAGAAAAAGTTTTTAAATGTGGACCACCACCGGTTGCCGGAACCACTGCCAATCTTAAACCAGAATTATTCGAACCAAAATTACCAACACTAATTCTTGCTCCTAAGTTAAACATTCCATCATATGCAAAAAACTCTTTTACTACAAATACATTAGAATCAAATATTTTAATATGTGGGCCACCTCCAGCCTGAGGTGCGGTAACTATACCGGCAAAACCAGATCCAACTTTAGTAATTCCAGCTACATCAATTCCGCCATAAAACTTACTATCATAAGCCAAAAATTCTTTAATTACTCCAAGATTAGATCCTGAAAATACTTTTACGTGCGGACCACCACCGGCTCCCGGACCTGTAATAATATCGGCGACACCATCATTATCCCAATCTGTTGAACTAATAAACACTCCTCCACGAAACCTACCATCATACGCCAAAAATTCTTTCAACAAAACACCGTCACTTTTAAATATCTTAATATGTGGGCCACCACCACTTCCTGCTGCTGTTATAATTTCTACTTTACCATCTTTATCTATATCACCTGTAGCCACATCTACCCCGCCTCTAAAAGTATCACTGTAAGCATACCAAGCATTTTTTATAGTACCGTCTTTTTCCAAAACCTTTACCAAAGGACCACCTCCTTTAGCTGCTCCAGTAACTATTTCTAAATCAGAATCACTGTCTATATTTCCAGTAGCAATATTTGTTCCTCCACCAAAATCACCATAAGGCAAAATTTCGTTTTGTTGAGCAGGGTAAGTAGTTACAGGAGTAATTATCTTTGTCGCATTTTGCAAACTTTGATAAGGACTAAAGGCTTCTCCACTTGGAGTTCTAATTTCAAAATGAAGATGAGCGGTTGTACCTTCAGCATTACCACTATCCCCCATATAGCCAATCAATTGTCCTTTAACAACCTTATTTCCAACCTCTATATCTGGAGCATACGCATTCATACCATCACCTTTACCATCATCAGTTCCGGAATTATCATTATTCATGTGTAAATAATTATATCGATAACCTTCACTGTCCCTAATCGTAACACTGTATCCCCAATCTTTTTCTGGATAATTTACCAAAGATATTGTTCCATCAACTGCCGCTACTAATGGCATTAATTTTTTACCCATAAGATCATTACCTTCGTGAGTATGACCAACTCTAGGATTACCAAAATCATCGTAATAAGAGACTTTTCCAATCACAGGAAATATAATAGTTCGAACTGGGTTAAAATTTAATTGAGCCTGAACAAAATCGGGAAATCCTGCGAATATTGTAAATAAAATTACTATAATACTAAATGTTTGTTTGAGTTTCATATTTTTATAAATAATCAAAATGATAAATGGAGTTTTAATGAAAATTAAATCAAAATACAGTGATTAAAAACTATGATTCCTTAATTATATCGCAATTTTATTAGAAAATGTTTCAGTATTCTAAATTAATTATTGATTATTACTTTTATCCTTAATAAAAAATAAAAAACGATTTTATAAAATATAAAATCGTTATTATCAAAATTAACTTGGCTTTAGAGCCCGAATTGTATTCAGAACCCATTCTCTAATCTGAATCACCCCCTTTTCTTCATCAGTATCTTCTTTAAGGGGTTTATTTACTCCTTTCAAATAATTACCTAATCGATGAAAGAATCCATCTTCGGTTTCATCACTAAGCAATAAACTCGCTAGATTAGAGCTGTCCCCATGACGAAAACCAATAGGTTTCCAATTCCGCTTTACCGCTATAAGAGTTAGCATTCTTCTCCATTTAGATTTTAAAAATTTTTCTGATTTCTTTTTATATACATTTAAATGTTTAACCTCTTCATCTTGAATCGCCTTGACTATCTTAACCAGAAGCGGATAATCTTTCATAATATTCATTAACGCCCAATACCCTGCTGAGGTTGTAGCTTCATTAATCCCCCCAATCACTAAATAAGTAGGAAGGTAAATATACCACAGCGGCCACGACAGCAATACTGTCCAAATCATACCCCGATAATATTTGAAGCTCTGCTTGCGTTCGCTAACTGCCTTAGTTACATGCCCATGCTTTTCTAAATATAATTTTAGAACCTCACCATGTTTGGCTTCTTCCAGTTCCCATTTATCTATAAACTTCTTAAGACTAGGATATAGATAAGCAGGTGTAAGTCGTAATTGCGGCGCATAAGTTACCGGCACCAATGATTCAATCATCATAAAATAATCTAATACTTCTACTAAACCACCATTAAGATGATTATCTTTTTCAAATTCATTATTTTTTAATTGCTCTATTAATTCATCGACTGCGCTTTTTTTATTTTCCATAATTCCTCCTATTATTTTTTGACTCATAACTTTACCAGATTTTAACAATTTTAGCAAGAGTTTAAGTAAAATTATATAATATTCACCCCTTATTATTATACAGGATTACTGCTATAATCATGGCATGTTACAAACTACAAACGAAAACGGATTTGATAATCTCGGAATTGCACCTAAGCTTTTAGAGATTTTACACAAACACAAATTCACAACACCCACTCCAATTCAAAAACAATCTATTCCTTCTGCTATTACTGGTAAAGATTTAATGGGCATTGCTCAAACCGGAACCGGTAAAACTTTAGCGTTTGGTATTCCAATGATTCAAAGATTAGCTCAGAGCGGAGGCAAAAGCCGCGGTTTAATCGTCTTACCGACTCGGGAGCTAGCTCTTCAAGTAAATGAATCCTTGAAAAAAATTGGCGGTTCACTTGGTTTAAAAACTGCTATTTTGATCGGAGGCGAAGCAATGAGTAAACAGCTCAGAGCATTAAAAGTTAATCCTCATATTATTATCGCAACTCCTGGTCGATTAATCGACCATATTGATCAAAAAAGTATTCGACTAGACGCTGTCCATATTTTAGTATTAGACGAAGCGGACAGAATGCTGGATATGGGTTTTGCCCCGCAGATCAAAAAAATCTTAGACAGCATTCCAAAAAAACGTCAGACTTTATTATTCTCGGCGACAATGCCAGATGCTATTGTAAAAATTGCCAACTCTTACATGATGATGCCACTACGAGTAGAAGTAGCTCCGGCGGGCAGCGCTGTAAAATCTGTTACTCAAGAAATTTTCTTTTTGGAACGCAAAGAGAAGAACCCATTACTTAAAAAAATTCTTGATCAATATAACGGTAGTGTTCTGGTTTTTTCACGCACTAAATATGGCGCAAAAAAAATCGCGAGAGATATTCGCAATTTTGGTTTTACTGCTACCGAAATTCATTCCAATAGATCACTAAATCAGCGTATCGAAGCTTTACAAGGATTCAAATTAGGTAAATATAGAGTGATGGTAGCAACTGATATCGCTGCTCGAGGTATTGATGTAACCGGAATACAGCTGGTAATAAATTATGACCTTCCTGACCAAGCAGAAGACTACGTTCATAGAATTGGTAGAACTGGACGAGCCAGCTCTACTGGTCATGCAATTTCTTTTGCTACCCATGACCAACGAAGGGATGTGACGGTAATAGAAAGACTTATCAGGACAACCTTACCAGTTTCTAAAACTCCTCAATTATCTAAGTCAGAATTAACTGAGTCATCGGAACCATCTCGTGATTACAACTATAATAATAGAAGAGAATCTTCACGTGGTCGCAATACAGGAAATCGCCCTTCTAACAATAATCGTGGTTATTCTAACAATCAATCATCAGATAAATATCGTGGCAAACAATCTAATAACCGAACAGGTCGACCAGCTGGGCATCCATCTGGATACCAACCAAATGGACAATCAGATAGCCGACCAGCGCGGTCAACACCTGGACAAAAACCATATCGTAAGAAGCGTTATTCAGAATACGAACGAGGTCGCAAACCAGCACCTGCATCTCTTAAGAAAATCTCACAAAACACCAGTCCATTCTATATCACTCGAAAATTCAATCCTGAGGAAGAATAAATAATCACACAAACTTACAAATTATATAAAATAAACACTTCAAAGATTACAACTAAAGCTCCGATTTATGGAGCTTTAGTTGTCTCTAGAAATATTTATTTTACTTTTATCTTAAGAGCATTGAAAACATTTAAGATATTATCCCATAGACCAAATAACTTTACTTTACTTCCCACTTGTACATCTGCAGTAGTACCAGTTTGATTATTAGAAGTTACTACTTGAGTATCTGCAGTTACATTTACTGTTGCTGTTTTATTATCCTTAGTCTGAACGGTCATAGTATTACCATCTATACTAGTAACAGTACCTTTTGCTTTAGCAGGTTTTAAATTACTCGATAAATCATACACTACACTAGCATTAATAGTAGAATTAGATTTTGTACCTGTTACATGCACCATGTCCCCTACTGCAATATTACTTACAGAAATCTCTGTACGAGGAATTCTAATAATTTTCGCAGTTGCTGCTTGGACAGTTAAAGTTTTATTATCTTTAGTTTGAATTGTAATAGTAGAACCAGATACTGCTGTTACTGTACCACTATAGAAGAAAGTTGATAGAAAATCATCGCGGCGATCATCACGTTTATTGTTTTTATCTTCAAAAACATGAACACCGAATTCGTTAGTACTTTCTACTTTCAGATTAGCGCGTTGTTCTGATTTATATTCATTACGGTTGTTACTATTATTGTCTCCATTATTACGGGCATAAGCAAAAGCTGGAATTGTTAAGGCCAAAATACTAATGGCCAATACTAATGTTTTTAAAGTTTTCTTAAACATAAGATTCCTTTCTTTATTATTATTTTTATTCCTTTGCCTAGTATATCGACTTTATATAACTAAATGTTTCAAATAAAAACTCTTATATTTATAAGTAAGATTTTTAGCTAATATGCTGAAATAAAAAAAATAAAAATGCTAAACTATAAAAGTGAAACATTTTATATATATAAAACGATTAAATA
>CAYRJC010000005.1:0-30698 GCA_964424635.1 uncultured Candidatus Saccharibacteria bacterium
AAAGCAGTTTCTGCAGTTTCTGGATCACGAATTTCTCCCACCATCACAACATCTGGATCTTGACGAAGAACAGCTCGCAAGGCTTTTGGAAAACTAAAATCCACTCGATGATCAATTGGAGTTTGCTGTACGCCTTCGACCTTATATTCAACAGGATCTTCTAAGGTAATTATTTTTACACCCGGTTCGTTTAACTCTTTCAAAAAAGAATAAAGAGTTGTGGTTTTACCGCTTCCAGTTGGACCAGTTGTGATAATCATTCCATTTGGTTTTTTAAGCTGCGTCTGAATCATACTTAAGGCAGCCCCTCCTAATCCCAATTGCTCAATATCCAAATCAACTGCACCAACCCCTAATAAACGCATAACCAATGCTTCACCAAAACTAGATGGCAAGGATGACACACGTACATCCAGCTCTTTATTATCACCATCTATAATAGTAATGCGACCGTCTTGTGCTTCATTCTCAACATTTAATTTTAATTTTGCCATCAACTTTAACCGAGAAATGATAGGACGCTGGAACGATTTAGGTAAAATCACAGCATCGTGCAACACACCATCAACTCGATAACGAACTTTGATTATATGCTCCTCCGGCTCTATATGAATGTCTGAAGACCCTTGCTGCAAAGCGCCTCCAAAAATTACAGTCAAAGCCTTTGATGTATTAGAAATGTCCTTTTCAATAAGCGATAATAACTTTAGGTAATCCTGCTGCTTATCTACATGAATTATTTCTTCAAATTTAGAAGTTGGTAAAGTTACTTTGTCGTAAAACTGTAAAGTATGAGCAAAGCTTGTACGAGAAACTAAATACAAACTAAGATTATATCTTTCTTGTAATTGTTTTTTTATATCTCCGAGTAATTGATTTTTGGGATTAGTAGTGGCAATTTTTAGATCTTTGCCCTCTTTGAAAAAAGGCAAACTTTCTGCAGCAAGGGCTTGCTCTCTAGTGATTAAAGACAAAGAATTTAAATCTAAAGGAAAACTTTGCATGTTTAAATAAGGCAACTGAAGAGTGGTTGCCAAGCGCTGAGTTTGTGATTCTTCGATTTTTCTTTTTTGATCGGTTAGTGCCCGATTAAGTTCTGCAGGGGTATTTGATAAAAATCCTGACATTATTTATATTTTTATTTTAGAAAAGATTGTACTTAACAATATTATATACCAGTTGTACCTAGTGTAGCCAGAGTCGCAACGAACTGCTCAAGATCTTCTAATTTAAAGTTCGGCAAGTTTAGTTTTAAATATTGATAGTTACCAATCAAGTTTTCTGCTTGACCGGAAAAAGTAGGGTCAATGTTTTTGGCAATTTGTTTAATCTTAATATGAGGAGGGGCTGCAAATAATAAATCTACACCACCGGATACCTCTGCTGCCAATATAATTAGCTTATAATTATTAGCCATAGAAATTATTTCCGAAAGTACATCTGGTAAAAACTGTTCATCTGTTTTAGTCTTAGTAAAATCTTGTGCTGTAATAACGGTGTATAAAATTGTATTTTCCTGAAAAGTTTTTATTCTAGCCAAAGCTCTACCCCATAATTGAAGCAAATTAAATGGTTTTGTCTTGAATAAATATTTAATAATATCTTGTCTGCGAGCTCCACTAGAAACTAATTTAGAAGCTAATGCTAAAGTATCTGGAGTAGTGCGAGGATCACTAAAACTTTGTGTGCTACTTATTATTCCTGCAAGTAAACCAGTTGATATAATGTCATTTTTAAAAGAATCGTCTCCGGAGCTCAAAAACCACTGACCAACCAATTGAGACAAACTAGGAACCTCTGCTTCAACCCAAGTCAAAGTAGCAAAATATTCTTGTTCAATTTTGTTATTTATAGAGATTTTAGGAGTATTATAAAAAACTTCGGAAGTATTTTGATACAAAGAACCAAGTCCCTCCAAATTTTCTGCTCCTAAAATAATTAATAAATCAAAACCAGTTGCGGCAGGAAAAACCTCTACATCAGATAAATTAAACTGTTCTGATCCTGAATTTGAAGTTAAAGTTTTTGACTCTGAAGCGCCATCTTCAGAGTTTTGTTTATTTATTTCTGGAGCTATATAGATAATTAAATCATTTTGCTTTTTTTCATAACGAAGCTGTTTGGGAACAACTCTTTGACCACTAACTTTAATAGTTAATTCATTGTTTGACCCCAGACTAGAATAAATATTAAGTTGATGATTAGGGAAAAATTCCAATTTTGGTGTTTTTTTAGCACTGGAAAAAATACTAACCTGTTTTCCATCTATTACAGTTAATTTTTGATGCAAAACTTGAGCACTACAGACCAAATCAATATTTAATTTTTCAGGTAAAATTATTGCTATTTGATTAGCTCCTGCTACTATTTTATCTATTTTTGTTAATATTTCGAGATCCATATTTACGATAATTTTGAAGTTTAATATATATTCTTAATTATTTCTATAAATCATTATTACAACGACTACCCCTTCTTTCTTTTTATATTTTTATAGAATAGTTATTAACTATACTAAAAGTTTACTAATTTGGTCAATCCCGGTAAAATAAGTGTAGATTATGAAGCAAATTAAGCTATCTCAGACTAATAATAAAGCTGAAGAATTAAGTAAAAAATTGCATGGTGGTGAAATCCTAGCTCTATCAGGAGATTTAGGTAGTGGGAAAACAACTTTTACCAAAGCTTTAGCCAAATTCTTAGGGGTAAAACAGACTGTAACAAGCCCCACTTTTGTTTTGATGCAGCAGTATAAGACCTCTAAAAAAACAGGTAAAACAAAAGCCCCACTTTGGTTATATCATTTAGATCTATATAGAACTAAAAACTTTAAAGAAGTAGAAGGTCTGGGATTACAAGAGATATGGGGAAGACCAGAAGTAATTACAGTAATAGAATGGGCTGATAAAATTAAGCCTCATATACCAAAAAATGCAATTCAAATAAATTTTATAAGAGATGTTGACTAATAAAAACCTAAAAATACTATCCTCTAAACCAAACTTGGTGATTTTATTAGTGGCTGGAGTAATTTTATTTTTTCCATCGTCAGTAAAAGGCGCGCCTTTTACTCAACCACCATTACCAACATATGAGACTATAACTAGTTTTGATAGCACAACTCAGGCCACTATTTCTGAAAGTCTGAAAGCTGACTGGAAAGGCAACTTTACACTCCCAGTAAACTCCATGGTCAAATATCAAAGCTGGCCACTTGATCAATTAATAACAAACGTTTATTTAAAACCAGGAAAATTAACTCCAGAAACCAGAACTTACCATTACAGCCCTAGTAAAGTTTATAGTTGGACAAAAACCATTGCCGAAAGCGTTAACTCTCAAAGTTCTGATCCAGAATTAACCATAAAAAATAATCGGGCTACAAAGTTTACCCCTCCTACAATCGGCAAACAATTAGACCGTTATCAAAGTACATTACAGATCATTCAAAATCTTGAATTAGGAAATGATAAAATTGACCTTCCTACCAAAACAACTCAACCCAACAAGCCTCTTAGCGACACCAATGATTTAGGAATTGTTGAATTAATTGGACGAGGTGAATCAAAATTTAATTCTAGCCCTGCTAATCGAAGGCATAATATAAAAGTTGGTGTAGAAAAAATGAAAGGAATTATAATTAAACCTGGAGAAGAATTTAGTTTTAATAAATATCTTGGTCCAGTAGAAGCTGATCAAGGTTTCTTGCCAGAATTAGTAATAAAAGCAGATAAAGGAACAGTTCCTGAATTAGGAGGAGGTTTATGTCAAGTTTCTTCTACTACTTTTAGAGCAGCGATGCATGCAGGTCTTCCTATAACTCAACGTAGAAATCATTCTTATGCAGTACAATACTACGCTCCCCAAGGGACAGACGCTACAATTTACCCAGGAGTTATTGATTTAAAGTTTACTAATGATACAGGCAACAGTATTCTAATCTGGCCATACTTTAAAAACGAAAGCTATTTAGTATTTGATTTCTATGGGACTTATGACAACCGCGAAGTCAAACTCAATCAACCAGTAATTTACGATAAAAAGGGTGATGGTTCGATGAAAGCTACCTGGAGTAGAACGGTCAATCAAAAACTGACAAGTTTGCCTCTGTATATTTACCACCGGCTTTATTCCATAAAAAAGAAGAGTTTGTACCAAACCCAAATTCTAATACAACCCCAACAACTCCTACACCTCTACCCTCTACATCAAGCAATCCAACTAATTCTACACCTTCAACTACAAATAATAATTCCACAGTAACTCAATAAAAATAAACTTTATTAAATACTTGTAAATAATGATTGACTTAAGTGATGCCGAAACAATTTCTGATTATAACCCAGAAGAATTATCTGGAAAAAATATACTAAATCAATCTTCTAGCAACATTGATGATGGGTATTTTGAATTATCACTTAGACCTCAAACACTTGAACAATTTATTGGACAACAACAATTAAAAGATAACTTAAACATTGTTATCAAAGCCACCAAACTACGAGGCGAACCTTTAGATCATTTACTACTATACGGACCTCCGGGACTTGGAAAAACCACTTTAGCTCATATTATCTCTAAAGAATTAGGAAGTAATATAAAAACTACTTCGGGACCAGCAATCGAACGAGCTGGAGATTTAGCATCTCTTTTAACAAATTTAAATGAAGGAGATGTTTTATTTATTGATGAAATCCATAGACTCAATAAAGTCATAGAAGAAATTCTCTACCCGGCAATGGAAGACAGAGTACTAGATATCATGATTGGTAAAGGACCAGGCGCGAGAAGCGTTAGAATGGAACTTCCTCGTTTTACACTTATTGGAGCAACTACTAGAGTAGGTTTGATTTCTGCACCAATGCGTGATCGATTCGGAATAGTATACCATCTGGATTATTATAATTCTGAAGATTTGTCCCAAATAGTTTCTCGGTCTGCTGATATATTAAAAACTGTCATTGATAGACCAGCAGTAGATTTGATTTCTGTAAGAAGTCGTTATACCCCAAGAATTGCCAACCGCCTATTGAAACGGGTTAGAGATTTTTCCCAGGTCTCTGGACATGATAAAATAACTACAGAACATGCAGAACAAAGCCTGAAAATGCTAGACATTGATAACTTTGGCTTAGATAAACATGACCGTAAAATATTAGAAATCATCATAAAACAATTCAATGGTGGTCCAGTAGGAGTAAACTCTATTGCAGCCGCAACGGGAGAAGAAGTAGATACTATTTCTGATGTTCACGAGCCATTTTTAATTCGTTCTGGATTTTTGATTAGAACACCAAAAGGACGCCAAGCTACTAATCAAGCTTACGAATTACTTAATATTCCAATTCCAGATAATAAAGATATTTCTACCAATCAATCATCTTTTCTTTAATTATGAATTTTACCAGCCTTCAGACTATTGTTAATCTCGGATTTTTAATAATAGTTACACTACTAACCTTAGCAGCACTGCTATCAGTTTATATTTTTGTTAAATACGGCCGAAGTAGATCTTTAACAGTTTTTATAAGTTTTATTTTTGGAATTATTTTTGTTTTACAAATAATTGCCGCGTTTGCAATCCTTCAAAAAATTACTTAATTATATGCCTGATATCATCACAGAAAAATTATATCCAAGCCAACAACCCCACGAAAAAATCATGTTAGTTGCGAGAGAGCATTGGTTTTTATTATTTGTAAAAATATCAATTATTTTTATTTTAATGCTTGTACCGATTATTATGAGAATTTTATTAAGCACTTTCGATGTTAGTTTTGAATCAGAGACTTTAAATATTCTTATTACTGTAGGGCTTCAACTTTACTACTTGGGATTATTACTAGCTTTATTTATAATATTTACCTTGTATTACTTAAATGTTCATATTGTTAGCGACCAAAGAATTGTTGATATAGATCAAGTAGGCTTACTATTCAGAGAAGTGTCAGAGTTAAATATCGAAACTATTGAAGACGTTACCGGACAAACCCAAGGAATTTTTGGAAACTTTTTAGACTACGGAACAGTATTTATACAAACCGCAGGAGCAACAGAAAGATTTGAATTTAATAATGTCCCTAATCCTGGAGATATTGCCAGTTTAATCCTGCAGTTATATGAAAATCACAGCAATCAAGATAAAGAAAGTCCTAAACCCTAAAACTTATTTATGAATATTTTAATATTTGCTGGAGGGAGCGGTACTAGATTATGGCCAGCTAGTAGAAAATCATCACCTAAACAATTACTAAAACTTATTGGCGATAAAACTCTTCTTCAAAATACATACGACCGTTGTTTGTCATGGGTAGATCAAAAGCATATATATATCGCTACCCTATCTGAATATAAACAAGCTGTAAAAAAACAGTTACCAAAAATTCCAGATAATCACTACTCTTTAGAACCAACCCTAAAAGACCGCGGACCAGCTATTGGTTTAGCGGCTTTAATTATGCATCACGATAACCCTGATTCTAGCTTTATGACTATGTGGAGTGATCACAACATCAAAGAACCGAAGGGTTATTTTAAAAAATTATTAACTGGAGCTGAGAAATATTTAAATAAAAACCCAGAAGCAACTTTAACAATTGGTGTTAAGCCAACTTTTGCCCACACTGGATTTGGTTATATAAAAAAGGGTAAAGAAGTTTCCAATAACTACTCATTACCTTTATTTAAAGTTGGTTCTTTTGTTGAAAAACCAAATTATAATAAAGCAGAAAAGTTTGTAAAAAGTGGAGATTACTTATGGAACAGTGGTTATTTTATCTGGAAAACTAAAAATCTTTTAAATTTATACAAAGAACATCTTCCTGAAGTTTATAATATTTTACAAAAAATAAAACCACATCTAGGAACCAAGAATCAACAAAAAACTATAGATCACTGGTACCCAAAAATGCCAAAAGTAGAAGTAGAGCAAGGGATTCTAGAAAAAGTTACAAAAAATATTGTTACTATCGAAGCAAATTTTGATTGGATTGACGTAGGAAGTTGGAAAGTAATCAAAGATGTTCAAACTAAAAATCAAGAAAATATTTCACAAGGAAATTATATTGAACACAACACTAAAAATTCTTTGATTTACAATTATAATCCAAAACAATTAGTTACGAGTTTGGGTGTAGAAAATCTAGTAGTAATCGTAACAGAAGACGCCATCTTGATTGCTGATAAAGATGATAGCGTGGAATTAAAACAATTAATTTCCAAAATAAAACTTGATACTAAATTGAAAAAATATTTGTAAACATATAAAATTAAAAACCCGACTTCTGACAAGTATGGGTTTTTAATTTAGGCTATATATTTTAAATATCTGATATTTAAAACAAAGAAGTATTACTTACGCTCCAGTATCGCTACGTAGCTCATTCGCTTCGCGAATGGCTACTGGGCGATAAGTTACGCTTAAAGTAATACTTCTTTGTTTTAATTTTATAATTTATAAACTCTTAAACCTCTTCTTCAGTTTCTACAACTGCTGGACTAAGTGTTACATGTTGTCCAACCATTTCTAAAGGATGAGTAGTTGTAATGAAAGTTTGAAACTTTCCTTGTAAGTATTTTAACAAGAAAGTGCGGCGAGTATCATCTAATTCACTCAATACATCATCAAGTAATAATATTGGTGACTCGCCTTCTTTAGTTAGATATTCTAGTTCAAGAATTTTTAAAGCTAGAATTTGACTACGCTGCTCACCACGGGACGAAAATGATACAAGGTACAATCCCTCGCTTTGAAGCAAAAAGTCGTCTCTATGAGGCCCTACTAAGCAAGTAGCAGCTCCTAATTCTCTAGGTCGGATATTATCAAGTTGCTGCAAAAAATTATTATAAATTTCTTCTTCAGTCTCTCCTGGAATAGTTTCATAAATTAATTCTACAGTGCGCTGAAATTTGGAAATATTTGTATATACTTCTGATAAATTTTGATTTAAAAAATTAACAAATTGTTTTCGATACCAAATTATTTTAGATCCAATATTAGCAATCTGTTCATTCCAGCTATCTAAAGCAGAAACATCTCCATTTCCTTGTTTTAAATCTTGAAGGAAACGATTCTTCTGAGTCATAGCTTTTTTATAACTACCCAACAAGTCTAAATATTCAGAATCTTTTTGAGAAAGCACCATATTAAAATATTTTCGGCGAGCTTCTGGAGCTTTAGTAAACAAATCAACATCACTTGGTTCAAAAATTACAACCTTCAAAAATCCTTGAGCTTCTTTACGTTTCTTTTTAACTCCATTAATTTTAAAATTCGCAAAAATTCTTTCTCTTTTTTCTAGAAAAATTTCTAAAGTATTAGTTTCTCCAGAATTAGATTCAAATTCAATTTTAATTTTTGAATCATTAGTAGTTTTCAAAAAAATAAAATCCGCATCATCTCGGAAAGATTTAAATAACGAACCAAAATATACTGATTCCAATAAATTAGTCTTACCAACAGCATTAGGACCAGATAATACAACCATTTCATGAGTAATATCCAAGTCTAAATCGGGATAATTACGGAAGTTTTTTAAATTAATTTTTTTAATTTGCATATATAAAGTGAGCTTTACTGTTGTTTAATTGGCATTACTAAGTATAAATAAGAGTTATCATTTTCTGGTACAAATGTAATTGGTTCGTTTTCATCGATAATCTTCATAACCAGTGTATCAGTGTTTAAATTATTTAAAAAATCAATTAAATACCTATAATTAACCACCAAAACACCGGATGGTCCAGAAATTCTACAAACTACATCCACTTTACTCTCCCCTAAATCATGAGATATTGAATTCAACTGCAAAGAATTCTTTTCGGCATCATAGTTAATAGTAATACTTCCTGACCCTCTAGAAAAAACACTGGTTGTTTTTAAAGCAGAAATCAAATCATTACGGTCAAAAATTACAGTCGTATTATGAGAATCCGGAATAATTTGTTGGTAATCAGGGTAATTCCCATCAATTAATCTTGTAACTATATAAGTATTTTCCAAATTAAAAGCTAACTGAGTTGTAGTTATATTGAGTTCAACTTCACCAGTTAAACCAGTAAGTAAACGGGAAATCTCCTGACTACTTCGATGAGGAATAATTATTTTATAATTACCATCAACTACACCAGAACCTTGATAAGAAATCTTTTTTTCCGCCAAACGATATCGATCAGTAGCAGTAATTAAAACATTCTCTCCTCCGAACCAAAATAACACCCCGGAAATCTCTGGTTGAGTCTCACTAGTACTAGATGCAAAAATTACTTGATCAAGAGCGGTTTTTAATTCTAACGCATCGATTTTTACAACTGCAGAATCTTCAATTTTAGGAATCAGCGGAAAATCCTCAGTAGATAGATGTTTAATTTTTACATTACTATTATCTGTTGTAATAGCTGTTTCTAATTCTCCGGTTTCAATTGTAATATTTTCAGATGGAAAACTATTTATTAAATCACTAATAGTTTTTACACCAACACATATCCCACCTTCTTCTTCGACCTTACAGCGAATATAAGTACTGATTCCTGTTTCTAAATTAGTTCCGGAAATTTTTAATAAACCATTTTCTGTTTCTAACATTACGTTATTTAGAATAGGTAATGTTGAACTGCTTCCTACTACCCTACTAACAACCTGTAATCCGAGTTTTAAATTTTCTTGTGTGCTGATTATTTTCATTATTATGTATTTATATATAAATTAATTAGTAATAGTAATAATGCCTGTGGGTTAGTGGATAAATCTATTTTAACTAATAAATTATTGGCGATTTTTTTAAGTTAATATGTTTATAACTTCTTTATAATTCTGTGAAGTGGGGTTGATAATAATCTGAACATTTATTTATAAACTTTTTAATAACAGTTTATTATCCTACCTATCAACAACTCTATCCACAGGTTTTATCTATTTATAATCGCTTGTTAACTGTAAATTTTTTCTAAGATTAAATCTAATTCTTGTTTGATTTGGTCTTGAGCGCTCACTGCCTTTTCTACTTTTTCTACTCCATGCATAACTGTTGTATGATCTCTTCCCCCAAAGAATTCACCTATTGAAGGGTATGAGCTTCCTAATTCTTTTCTGGTTAAATACATGGCAGCCTGACGAGGTTTTACATATTCTTTTCGGCGGGATTGTTTTATTAAATCATCGGTTGTAATGCTGTAGAAGCTTGCTACACAATCAGCAATCTTTTTTATAGAAACAGTTTTTTTCTTGGCATTTACTATGTTTTGCAAAAGCTCCTTAACTTCATCAAAAGTAATCGGTCCGTTTTCAATTTGCTGATAAACAATTATTTTATTTAATGCGCCTTCTAGTTCTCGGATGTTGTTTATAACATTTTCTGCAACGTATTGAACAACTTTTTCTTCCAAATTAATTCCTGACTTAGCTAATTTTGTTTTTAAGATTGCTATTCTAGTTTCTAAACTAGGGGCTCCAATATCAGCTACCATTCCCCATTCAAACCTTGATACTAACCTTTGTTCGATTGCTGGAATATCTTTTGGGAGACGATCTGCGGTTAGGATGATTTGTTTGCCTTTGTCTCTTAGTTCATTAAAAGTATGGAAGAATTCTTCTTGGGTTTGTTCTTTACCGGCAATAAATTGAATATCATCGATTAATAACATGTCTACTTGTCTATAACGACGCTTGAAATCATCAATCTTTTTTTGTCTAAGTGCTTCGATGTAATCAGTAGTAAATTTTTCGCTAGTCGCGTATAAAACCCTTAATCGAGGGTTATTGGCAAGGAGTTTATTACCAACAGCGTGCATTAAATGAGTTTTTCCAAGCCCTACTCCACCATAAATGAATAGCGGGTTATATTGAGTTCCTGGATTTTTTGAAACTCCTACCCCTGCTGCGTGAGCTAATTCATTGTTTTTTCCTACAATAAAAGTCTCGAAGGTATAAGTTTTATTCAAAGTAGGTGCTGGTCCGGAGGTTGTTTCTTTATAAATAACTGTGTTTTTACTGTCGCTTTCTGTGCGTTGTAGTAATGTTCCTTGTTTTTCTGCTTCGGTCTTTAAATTTCCTACAAAATATCTAATTTCTTTTATTTCTGGTGAGAGAGATTTGAGCGATTTTAACAGTAATGTGTGAAATTTATTTTTAATCCAATCAAGTGCAAAGTTACTTGGTACTCCAACAATTATATAATCTTCACCTTTCTCGATAATACCCGTATTTTTAAACCAGGTATTAAAATTTCCTTTACTTAAAGTAATTTCTAGACTGCCTAGCATTGCTTGCCAGAGTTGTTGGTTGTTCATATTTTTTATTCTACAGTGGAGTTATCAACATGTAAACCACAAGTAAAAAGGTTGTAAATAAGCCATTTTTGTTTAGAGGTGTGTAAAACTTGTGGAAAACATGTGGTTTGAGGTAAATTATGTCAATTTTCCTGAAAAGCTTTTTAATCAGATATTGACCAAATGAAAAAATTTCAATATAATTGTTTGGTATAGGAATGCAATTTATCAATATTTATGAAACGAACTTATCAACCAAAAGTAAAAAAACGCAAGCGAGTTCATGGTTTTCTGACAAGAATGCTTACTCGTACTGGAAAAGCCGTTCTTGCACGCCGTCGCTTAAAAGGACGTAAAAAATTAACAGTTTAATATGTTACCAAAAAAACACCGCCTTTCTAAAACAGCTGATGTAAATCTAACTACAGCCAAAGGGCGGGGTTTTTTTAGTAAATCTTATATTGTTAAGTTTCTTAGTAATTCAGAAATTACAGTTCCACAAATGACAGTTGTTGTTTCGACTAAAGTTTCAAAAAGCGCTGTTATTAGAAATAGATTAAAAAGAATAGTAAGGCAGGTGGTTCATGAAAGTATTGATACTATCAAACCAGGATTTTATGTATTTATTTTAAAAAAAACTGCAGTTCCAGTAGATAGTGAAGCTTTGCGTGATGAGTTAATCTCTGGTTTTAAAAAAAGTAAAATGATTATATGATAATTTACTTATTAATAAATTTTATTAGATTTTATCAAAAAACATTATCACCTGATCATGGCTGGTTAAAATCAAGATATCCTTATGGATTTTGCAGGTTTTATCCGAGCTGTAGTGAGTATGCAATATTAGCCTTAAAGAAACATGGATTAATTAAAGGTATAATATTATCAAGTGTAAGAATTTTTAAGTGTAATCCATTCACTTCTCCTCAAATTAATAAACCAATATAAATATTATGTTAGGAATTTATAACGAAGCAATTTATAGACCAATTTTAAACCTCCTTGTGGGTTTATATAATGTATTTCCCATTCAAGATATAGGAATTGTTATTATCTTAGTTACTTTAGCCATTCGTATTATTTTGGCTCCTTTTATGCACAAGTCATTGAAAGGTCAAAAAGCCTTGAGTGCTTTGCAACCAAAAATGAATGAGATACGTGAAAAGCATAAGGATAATAAAGAAGAACAAGCTAAGGCAATGATGGATCTTTATAAGGAACATAAAGTAAATCCTTTTTCTTCTTGTTTACCAGTATTGATTCAATTACCGATTTTAATTGCTTTGTATCAAGTATTTAGCAAGGCTTTGAAAGGTAATTTGGATGGTTTGTATAGCTTCGTACATAATCCAGGGGTGTTAAATCCAAAGTTTCTAAATATCTTTGATTTATCTCATCCAAATATTATTTTTGCCGTATTGGCTGGTGTGGTGCAGTTCTGGCAGTCACGAATGGTAACTAAATGGCAAGGTAATCAAACTAATAACGATATGACTACCAAAGCTTTGAATGTTCAAATGACTTATGTACTACCAGTCGTTTCTATAGTAATTGCTTGGACATTGCCAGCTGGTTTGCCGTTATATTGGATAGTTACTACTCTGTTTGCAGTTGGTCAACAATATTATATCCAAAGAACTCATAAACCTACTGTAGTAGCTGAAGTGGTCTAAAAATAATTTAATAGCTAATAATGAATACTGATTACGAAACAATTGAATATATTAAAACAGTTATTTCGGATTTATTAGCGTCTGGTGGTTTTAATGTTAGAGTTGAGTATGAACAGAGTTTAATTAGTGGGTTAATTTTCCATATTGACTCTAATAGTTCTAAGTTGTTAATTGGTAGGCAGGGTATGACTTTGCAAGCTTTGGAACATTTGGTATTCGCAATTGTTAATCGCCATCAAAAAAACTCCGAAAAACCAATAAGATTTTCTATTGATATAGATCAGTATCGAGCTAATTGTCAGTGGCAGTTGAAACAAATTGTTAAAGAGTCTGTAGCAAAGTTAAAATTTAGTAAAGAACCAATCGTATTTCCGGCGATGCCTCGACATGAAAGAAAATTTGTTCATACTTATATTCAAGAACAATATCCTCATCTTACAACTGAAAGTATTGGTGAAGAACCAAATCGTAGTATCAAAGCCTCAATATAAAATTAACAACCCGGACTTATCAGAAGGCGGGTTTTTAATTTAGGTTATATATTTTTAATATCTCTTTGTTTTATTATTCTTAAAAATAAATACCCCGATTTAATCAGGGTATTTATTTAATTTATTTCAATAGTGACTTTGTTTGATGTGGTTCCGTTACTGCTTTTAGCATAAAGTTTGTAAGTTCCGCTTTTAGGCTGACTTTCCCATGTATAAATATATTTATAACCTCCGGCAGTGCTAACAACTTCTGCGTTTCCAATAGATTTAATTGTGTTTCCTGTTTGGTAATAGAAGCTTACTGATCCTAGATTGCTGCTGCTTTCAGCTTCTAATTGCCATGGAAAAGATATAGTATCTCCTTCTGATGGATTAGTTAGGATCAATCCTCCGTCAATAGCATATTTTATTTGAATACTATTCGTAGCACTGCTTCCATTTTCAAAGGTAACTTTTGCCGCTAAGGTATGGTTTCCATCACTTAATTTTTTATTAATTTGGCCTTGGAGAGTTCCATTATTGAATGTAGCAGCTATTTCTCCGTCTAGTAATATATCAATTTTTTTGAATTGCCCATCTACTCCTAAACTTACATTAAACGGTAGTTTTGTAATTAATGATCCTGTATTTGGAGCAAGGAATGATATTTTATCACTTGTATTACCTTCTGGATTTTCGATACCGCTGCCAGGAGGGTATTTGTAACCATTAGCTAGTGCCCAGGCGATAACAGGTTGTTCCCATGCTGCATTACTTGGTTTCTCGCTATGTAATACAACATAAATTTCTGTAATTTTACGTTCTGGTGGGGTATCATCAGTTGCTGGTAACCCAGTTAATGAGTCTATTTCTACAGGGACATGAACGTTATCGTATTTAGTTGGAACTGCGTAGTCAGCAAAAACTTCTGATTTGGTTTCTGGGGTGTGTTGAGTAGGAAGTAATCCAGAAATACTATCAACCGTAACAGTTTTAATTTCATCAGGTTTATTAAATTGTTCTACCGGAGTTCCGGCTAGCGCTTCTTTCATGAATTGATTCCAAATTGGACCTGCGGTAAGCACTGCATCTTTTTTCATCGGTGTGTTGTTATTGTTTCCAGCCCAAACTCCAGCAACTAATGAAGGAGTGAATCCAACTGTCCAACCGTCTTTAAAATCTTGAGTGGTTCCAGTTTTTGCAGCTACTGGACGACTTGCCCCTAGTGTTAATGCAGAATTAGAACCGAATACATAACTACGAGCATTATTGTCACTCATGATACTTACAAGTTCGTAAACTGCTTGAGGATCTAATACCTGCTGACTTTTTTCTTTATATTCTTCTAATATTTGACCTTCCTGACTGACTACTTTTAAGATAGCGGTCTTATCTACTTTTTTCCCACCATTAGCAAATGCACCATACGCAGAGGTGTGATCGATTAATTTAACGTCACATCCACCTAATACCAAAGATAAACCACAATCTTTAAACGGTGCTTCTATACCAAGTTCTTTGGCGGTTTTGGTAACATTGTCAGCACCTACTAAAGCAATAGTTTTAACTGCTGGAATATTTAAACTTCCTGCTAAAGCTTTACGCATAGAAACTGGTCCATTTTGTGATAGGTTGAAGTTGTTAGGAGAATAGTCACCAAAATTAGTTTTTACATCCATAAGCATACTTGCAGGAGAGTATTTGAAGTCTCTACCAAAAGCAGTGACATAGGCATATGGTTTAAAGCTGCTACCTGGTTGTTGTAATGATGTAGCAACATTAACGTTTGGTTCGAATAAACAAGTTTTTCCTTGTACACAACCTGCTGGTTCTGATTCTCCGAAGTAGTCTTTACTTCCCACCATTGCTAATATTTGCCCAGTTTTAGGATCTATCGCTACTAAAGCAGCATTATGACCGTTAGCAGAGAGATTCTTTTTAGCTCCTTCAGTAACAGCTTTTTCGGCAATTTGTTGAAGCTTTGGGTCTAGGGTTGTATAAACTTTCATTCCCCCTTCTTGAAGTGAAGTCTCTCCATATTTTTCGGCAAGATAGTTTTCTACATACTGAACAAAGTGTGGTGCAACAATAGCAGTTTTAATAGTTTCGAATTTTACTTCTTCGTTTAATGCTGATTCTTTTTGTTCTTTATTGATATAACCAAGTGATTCCATTTGGTTAAGGATGTATTTTTGACGAGCTTGAAGATCATCGAAGTTTGGTCCGCTCGGATTGTAATATGAGGGAGCTTGAGGAAGTGCGGCTAGATAGGCGCTTTGAGCAAGTGTTAATTCGTTAGCATGTTTATTAAAGTAACTTAAACTTGCTGCTTCAATTCCGTAAGCATTGCGACCATAAGGGATTTCATTTAAGTATAGTTTTAAAATATCATCTTTACTAAATCTTGCTTCAAGTTCGATTGCAATGATGATTTCTTTTAACTTTCTAATAAATGATTTATCTCTGGTTAAGACAGCGTTCTTAACAAACTGTTGGGTGATGGTACTTCCACCTTGTCTCTTTTCTCGATAAATAATATCTATAATTAATGAACGTAATAATCCAGTAAAAGATACACCTGAATGTTTGTAAAAATTTCTATCTTCGGCAGAAATTGTTGCATTTTTTAGGTCAGGAGAAATTTGATCAAGATTTACAAGAGTACGTTTTATTTCACCATGTACTTCATAGATCAAACTTTCGTCTTTAGCATAGATTTTTGTACTTTCTGGTACATTTCTTCCTAATAATCGATTTGGATCAGGAAGTTGTCGACTATAGTAGATAAATAAAAAAGCAACCAATAAAATTCCGGCTGCGCCTATTCGAAAAGCCCAGGTGCCAATTTTTGACCAAGGCAAGTTTTTTAGACTTTCTTTAGAAAGCCATTTGGTATTTTTTTTACCTACAGGTTTTGGGGTTGTAGAAAAGTTGTATAGTTTCATAATATGTATTTATATTATACTGATTTTTCCTAAAAATAAGAAGTGTTTAACAATAATATGGCTTAGCTAAGCCCGGAGTTTTTATTAAACAAAACAATGCTATAATGCAAATATATTTTACGTTTTAATTTTGTATAAGTAACTTCATTATGAAAATAAATTCTAAGCAATCTGCACAAATTGAAGAGTTGTTAACGCGTTCTATTGATTCAATTTATCCAACTAAAAAATCATTTAAAGATATTTTAATTTCCGGAAAAAAATTAACGATTTATGTTGGTATTGATGCTACAGCAGATTATGTTCATTTGGGCCACTCTACAAATTATCTATTATTAGAACGTCTTCATCAGCTAGGCCATAAGATTATTGTTTTGGTCGGAGATTTTACAGCGATGATCGGTGATCCTACCGATAAAACTTCTGCACGTGTTCGTTTGACTAAAAAAGAGGTTTTGAATAATTTAAAAACATTTAAAACTCAAATTGGAAAAATCCTTAATTTTAATGACAAAAAAAATCCAATTCAATTTAAATTTAACAGTCAGTGGTTATCAAAATTATCTTTTGAAGAATTAGCAGAGCTCGCGGCAAATTTTACTGTGCAGCAAATGTTGGAAAGAGATATGTTTGAAAAAAGGATAAAAGAAAACAAGCCTTTGTATGTTCACGAATTTTTTTATCCCTTAATGCAAGGTTATGATTCGGTTGCTTTGAAGGTAGATGTAGAAATTGGAGGAACTGATCAAACTTTTAATATGTTAGCTGGGCGCACTTTGGCAAAGAGGTATTTGAATAAGGAAAAATTTGTTATTACTACTACTTTGCTTACCAATCCTGTTACAGGAGAAAAAATGATGAGTAAAAGTTTGGGAACAGGTATAGGTTTGAATGAATCTCCAGAAAATATGTTTGGGAAAGTTATGACTCTCCCTGATGAAGGAATGATTCAAGTTTTTATAGATTGTACTAGACTTAGTATCGATGAAATCGAATCTAAGCAAAAATTGTTAACTAAAGGTGAAAATCCTCGGACTATAAAAATGCAACTGGCTCATGAGATTGTAAAAATGTATCATGGAGAAAATTTAGCAGACTTGGCTCAAGAAAAATTTGTTAAGCAGTTTAGCAATAAGGAATTACCAGAAGAGATTAAAGAAGTATCTATTAAGCCCGGAGATTATATTACAGTAGATCTATTAGTTAAGTTTGGTTTTGCTGGTAGTAAAGGAGAAGCTCGGAGATTATTACAACAAAATGGTGTTAAGATAAATCAAAAGACATTTAATGAAGCTTCTATAAAGATAGAGAAAAAAAATAACCTGATTCTACAGGTTGGTAAGCGAAACTTTATTAAGATTAAATAATAAAATAAAACCCCCAATAAATTGAGGGTTTTATTTTACATTTCAGATGGAGCTTCTTCGTGAGTAGCTTCTTCTTCGTGTTGTGTTTCGTCAGCGCTGTCTGTCATTTCGTCAGAAGCAGCTGGCATGTTTGTGTCGTCAGAAGCAGCTGGCATTGCAGCAGCGTCGTCTGTCATTTCGTCATCTAAGAACATTTGATGCTCTCCTTGCTTGGCACAAAAATAATTTTGCACAAAGTTGTTAGTGATAAAAACGCAGTCCAAAAAAGACTGAACTGTGTCTGCATAATAACACGGAGAATATTTTTTGTCTAGTGCTATTTTGTATTTTTTCGTACATTAGACCACGCAGTGCATAATGCAATAGCTAAGGCATCGGCTGCATCATCTGGTTTCGGTATCCTTTTAAGATTAAAAGTTTGTTTAATCATAAATTGAACCTGTTTTTTGTCAGCTTTACCATAACCACATAAAATATTTTTTACTTGAAGCGGAGTAAACTCAGAAGTATCTATATCATGATTCGCCGCAGTAAGCATGATTACCCCTCTTGCTTGACTGACGGTCATGGCTGTTTTTTGATTAGTCGTAAAAAAAAGTTTTTCAACCCCGATTAGTTGAGGTTGATATTTTTTTATCAAAAAATTTAAATCGTCAAAAAGAATTTTTAAGCGTTTTTGGTCAGAATCAGTTTTTGGGGTAGAAATAACCCCAAATTCTAATATTTCGTATTCAGATTTTTCGTTTTGTTTTATGATTCCAAAACCCGTGGTTGCAGTTCCGGGATCGATTCCTAAAATAACCATTTTTAAAATTTGATTTTAATTAATAGATGTAAATACAGAGACTACATCCTCATCGTTTTGTAATTGCTCAACTAAGTTGTTGATATCCTCTTCTTGCTCTGTTGTTATGGTAGTTAAGTTGGTAGCTCGTCTGATTATTTCGCTGGATGTAATATTTGCTCCAATTGCTTTCAGGCTATTGGTAACTTGCTCTAAGTCTGTTGGGTTTGTGGTGATGATAAGACCATGTTCTGATTCTTCTATGTCTTTAGCGTTATTTTCTATGGCTAATAATTCTAATTGATTGATATGGTCTGTTGTATTTTTATTATCGCTCTCTCTTTTCCTTGTTATCATTATTTGCCCAACAGTTTCGAATTGCCAACTGGTAGAACCCATAGCCCCTAGAGATCCTCCATTCTTGGAAAGAATATGCTTAACGCTTTGAACGGTCCTATTGGTGTTATCAGTAGCTGCTTCTATTATCAATGCTACTCCATAAGGGCCATATCCTTCGTATATTATTTCTTCTATTGCTGGACCTCCTCCTTGGCCGAGCCCTTTTTTGATAGCGCGTTCTATGTTGTCGTTGGGTAGACTAGCTGCTTTAGCTTTATCAATTTCTACTCGAAGCTTGAAGTTTAAATTTGGATCGCCGTTATTTCCTTCTCTTGCAGCAATAGAAATTTTTTTTGATAACTTTGAAAATAGCGCCGCTCTTTTTGAGTCTGCTGCACCTTTTGATCTTTTTATAGTTGACCATTTAGAATGTCCGCTCATTTTATTTAAAAGAAATAACCATAGTTATTTCACCTTTAATACTTGATTTAGCTTTGAGCTGTTCTTCTATTTGCTTAGCTGTACCTGAAATATATTCTTCATGTAATTTAGTTAGCTCTCTGGCAATCACTATTTTCGCTTCTGGAAAGTTTTTTTGTAAAGTACCGATAGTTTTACTTATTCGCTGCGGAGACTCATAGGCAATCAAAGTAGCTTCACTTTCTTTGCTTTCTGTAACTAATCTAATTAATTTTGGTTCAGTCTTTGGTAAGAATCCTACAAATATAAATTTATCTGTTGGAAGCCCTGATCCAACCAAAGCAGTAATTGCTGCGGTTGGTCCTGGTAGAGATATAATTTCTAGTTTTTGTTCTCTCGCTGCTCTAATTATTCTGAATCCAGGATCAGAAATTCCTGGTGTTCCCGCATCACTAACTAAGCAAGCGGTTTGGTTTTGTAATCGGTTAATAATCTTATCTATTACCTTCAATTCATTATGGTCCGCAAATTGAACCACCTCTTTTTTAGGAAGTTTTAAAAGTTGTAATAATTTATGAGTTTGGCTGGGATTTTCGGCAATAATAAAATCACATGCCTGGAGGGCATGTTGAGCGCGCTGTGTAATGTCCTCTAAGTTTCCGAGTGGGGTCGGTACTATGTATAACATGCGATTTTATAAAGAATTAAATTAATCTTTTAGTTCTAATCCAAACATTTCTTCGATAAGATCATATTCGATTTTAAGTCTTTCTCTTTCGTCTTCTAAAGTGTCTTTTGCATCATCGGCTGCATCTGGATATTGGTCTTGAATCTGTTTTAATTCTTCGTCTATTTCTTGAAGTTTTTCATAAGCTTGATCTTCGGTTTCTGGAGCGGTCAGTAACCAGTCTTCGTATGATATATCTAACTTTTGTTGGTATTTATCTTCGAATAAGCTTTGTAATTTTTCTGGATCCATTTTTAAAATTTAATTTGTGGTGGGCGTGCATGGACTTGAACCATGGACCACCAAGGTATAAGCTTGGCGCTCTAACCAACTGAGCTACACGCCCTTGTATTGCTAAATATGATCAACAAATACCTATATATTATAGAGAAGAAAAATGTACTCAGCAATAGTAGCTAATATTTACTTTAAATTGACCGTATAATCGTTCTATGATAATTTAATGAGTAAATTATAGGAGGAAATTATAAATATGAATGGAAGGTATTTGAATGACGCTTTGTATGGACATAATATCTATATCTCAAGGAATATAGAGCCATTATTTTATACAGAGCTGGCAAGTAGGGCTAGAGATATCACCATGGGAACGGTTCCAAACTACTTTCGAGTTAATGGTCATTTACAAAGCCGTTTTAATCATGGGGTTGGAGTTATGCACTTAGCTAAACAAGTAATTGAGGCTAATAAGTCCTTGGATGATCATTCGAAAAATTTGATTATGGTTTCAGGATTGATGCATGATTGGGGTAATTCCGCACTTGCTCATTTGATTGAACGTTTAATGAAGGTTGTTATTTCTGAAGATGGAGAAAGTTATTTGCGAGTATTGTTGGATAGTCAAATAGGTAAAAGCACAAAAGAAATTCTTCGGAATAATTTGGGGTTATCTTGTGATGATGTGGTAGATATGGTTACAGGAAATAAAAAACCATTTTCTAATATTGTTCATGGAGATATGGATGTAGATAATCTTGATAATATACTTAGACATTTATCTAGCACTGGCAGGTTAAAGTCTGAAGATAAGAATGTTGGATTAGGTATTGCCCCGTGCTTTTATTGGGATGATAGTCGCTGGTGTTTGAAAGATTACGACATTGGTTCGGAAAAAAAATTACCACAGCTAATTTTATCTTGGAAAAGATTAAGAAGAGAGGTTTATGAAGATATTTCTAGTGCTCCTCATTTAGTAGTGGCTACGATGTTGTTTTCTGCTGCATGGCAAGCTCATGAAAAGGGTCTGTTTAAGCCGGAACATTTTTTGTATAGTGATTCTCAAATGCTTCGCTTGCTTGATAAGTTTAGCCCTGTAATTATGGAGAAGATTTGGAAATGGCAGTGGTTTGATCAAAAGGTAAACCATAAAACTACCACTCCCTCTCCTCGTCTAAAAGCTTTTGCTGACAATTTTGAATCGCGAATGAATTTGGCTTACCGATTAGCCACCAAACTTAAGATTGATATAAATGAGTTAACAGTATTTGTTGGAAATGACCGTATGGAGCGAGTGATAAATCTCCCTGTTTGGAACGAAGGTGTTACTGTAGAAGATTGGCTCGTTAATTATTCAGGTGATACTATAATAACTAATCCAGTTACTTACAGAGTCCAGGTAAATATTGATCCTGCTGTTGACTTACCAAATAAATACCTTATAAATGAATTTGTAGAACAAGAAATTCTATAAACTAAAACCGCATTGTTGTTTAAACAATGCGGTTGTTTTAATAATATAAAAAGAAGAGGTATTACTTTAAGCGTAACTTATCGCCCAGTAACCATTCGCGAAGCGAATGAGTTACGTAGCGATACTGGAGCGTAAGTAATACCTCTTCTTTTGTCTTATTCTTTAAACTACTGCTGCGCTAGCAACTGTATCTCCACTACTGAGCTTCATTACTCGTACTCCTTGAGTAGCTCGACCAAGTGTAGAAATTGTTTTTAGTGGTGTGCGGATGGTTTGACCTTGTTTAGAGATTAACAATAAATCTTTATCTTCATCAGATTTATCTAAGATACACATAGAAACGATTTTTCCAGTTTTTTCAGTAATCTTTACGGTTTTGATTCCGCTACCGGATCGTTTTTGAACTTTATAATCTTTAATAGGAGTCTTTTTTCCTAAACCGTGTTCTGTAATTACTAATACTTCTCTGCCTTGTCCTTCCATTTCTTTATTTACAATGTCCATAGAAATTACGTGATCACCTTTGCGTAAGCGAATCCCACCTACCCCACTCGCTAAGCGACCCATTGCACGGACATCCTGCTCGTTAAAGCGAATTGCTTGCCCGTCTTCTGTAGATAGCATTATTTCATCATTTCCAGTGCTGGTTTTAACCCATCTTAGTTCGTCATCGCTTTTTAGATTAATGGCAATAATTCCTGATTTGCGAACTTTGGTAAATTCATCACGGCTAACTTTTTTAATAGTTCCGTTGCGGGTTGCCATGACTAAGAATTGACCATCGCTTTTTTTAGATATAGCTAATACAGCTGTTGCGAATTCTTCTGGGGCAAGCTGCAAGAAGTTTACCAAAGCTTGGCCTTTGCTGGTTCTGGAGCTTTCTGGTAGCTCGTAGGCTTTAGTTACTAGAAGACGTCCTTTGTTGGTAAAGAATAAAATATCGTCATGAGTAGAAGCGGACATTACTGAGTCAACCACATCTTCTTCTTTAAGCGTTTGTCCGATTACACCCTTTCCACCCCGACTTTGTTGGCGATAAGTATCTGGAGATTGACGTTTGATATAGCCAGATTTAGTGGTAGATATAATTACATTGTCTTCCGGAATTAAATCTTCAGCACTAAAATCTCCGATACCTTGAACAACGATTTGGGTTCTTCGTTCGTCACCAAATTTATCCTTTAGTTCTAATACTTCTGATTTGATTATTCCTAAGATTTTCTTTTCTGATTGTAAGATTCCTTTGAGTTCGGCAATTAACTTTAGTTTTTCTGCTAACTCATCTTCGATTTTTTTACGCTCCAAACCAGCTAAGGTTTGTAGTCTCATATCTAAGATTGCATTAGTTTGAATATCAGTAAGTTTGAATTTTTTAATCAAATTAGCATGAGCTTCAGCACGATCTTTACTAGCCCGAATTGTTTTGATAACTGCATCGATATTATCAAGTGCAACTTTTAAACCTTCTAAGATGTGCGCACGGTCTTCAGCTCGGCGAAGTTCGTAAGCAGTACGACGTCTAACAACAACTTGGCGATGCTCAATATATTTTTCTAAAATAGTTTTTAGATTCATCACATGAGGTTCAAGCCCATCTACTAGGGCAAGAGTGTTCATGTGGAAAGTGTCTTGAAGTTGAGTGAACTTATATAATTGATTAAGAATCTTATTAGCTAACGCACCTTTTTTCAATTCTATAACTACTCGAACTCCGTCTTTGTCGCTTTCATCACGGACATCTTTGATTCCATCCAGCTTTTTTTCTTGCACTAACATAGCAATTTTTTCAAGCATGGTTGCTTTATTGACTCTGTATGGAATTTCGGTAATCAAAATTCTCATTGCTCCGTTATTCATTTCTTCTATTTCAGTTTTACCCCGAGCAATGATTCCACCTTTACCAGTAGTGTAAGCTTCTTTGATTGACTTGCGGTCATAAATGATTCCACCGGTTGGGAAATCCGGACCTTTTACAATATCTGTTAGTTCATCAATAGAAACTTCTGGATTATCAATTACAGTAGTAATCGCATCAGCGACTTCATTTAGGTTATGAGGAGGTATGTCGGTCGCCATTCCTACCGCAATACCAAGTGTTCCATTTAGTAATAAGTTGGGTAATTTTCCAGGAAGGACAACAGGTTCTTTTTCGGTCGCATCATAGTTAGGGCGAAAATCTACAGTTTCTTTTTCAATATCCTCTAGGATAGCTTCCGCGAAAGGGCTCATTTTGGCTTCGGTATAACGCATAGCAGCGGCATTGTCTCCATCCATAGAACCAAAGTTTCCTTGCCCAATCACTAACGGATATCGCATACTAAAAGTTTGAGCCAAGTTAACCATGGTGTCATAAACTGCTATATCGCTGTGTGGATGGTATTTACCAAGAACTTCTCCAACAACCTTTGCTGATTTAGTAGTTTTACCTCCGGAACGTAAACCCATTGAATGCATGGCATACAGAATACGGCGATGAACTGGTTTGAGTCCATCTCGAACATCAGGAAGCGCTCGCGCTACAATTACACTCATTGCATAATCCAAATAGGATTCTTGCATTTCTTGTTCTAGGAATCGTTGTTTGATTACTCCGAGATTGTTATCGATTGAAGCGGTTACTTCACCGCCTGAGGTTGGGATTTTTTTAGCCATAGTTTTTATTTAGTATCATCAAATAATTTTGGGAGAGTGCCTTTGCTACTATCTACATCAGAATTAAACTTATTAATTACATCCGTACTTTTACCGTTTCTGTCAGGAATCCCGACAATTGCCCATATAATTAAAAGAATTACTGCCGCTACTCCTACTATAATCCAGATAATTCTATTTTTATGATGTTCCGGTTTTTGACGAATGTTTTCGATTATCTTTTTCATTTTTTTAATATTATTTTTTTATAATATCGTACGAAGATTATCTAAGGGCTTCTAGTAATACCACTTTAGTTTTTTCTTCAGTCAAATCCTTTTTCTTTATAGTAAGCTTTTCAATGGCTTCTGACTTTGTTCCATACTGCTTCATGAATTCCTCTATCTTTTCATTCGGTAGACTTAAGCCTGGAATTTGGTAATGAGATGGAATAATAATCTTTGGTTCAATATCATGAGCGATTTGAGAAGCAAGTTTAGGAGTAAGAACGCTGTTACTACCTACAGGTAAAATTAAAATATCAATTTCTCCTAAATCCTCTAAGTCGCTTTCCTTGATGTTCCATTCGCGAATATGGCTAAGATTTAGAATAGATATGTCTTCGCTTTCAATTAAGTAAACAGTTACATATCTTCCCGGGTCTTGCTGTAATGGGATTCCGGTAACAGTTACTCCTTTTAGGTCGTATTCCCCAGGATCATTGATTAAAAATGGTTCACCAGAAATTCCCGAAACAGCATTATAAAGTTTATTGTTTTTTTCGGATAATATTAGAATGTCTGCTGCTCCCCTAGGTGGGGTTAATCCAGATTCTTTATCAAATGGATCAGTGATAATTGTGGCTTCTTTTGTAGTGATTTTGAAGCTAGAAAGACCAAAATATTGAATTTGCATAAGAAAATTATAACAGTTTTGGGTTGATTTAGATACTTGACACAAATCTATATTTGTGGCATTATTTGGTGTTGTTTTGAATTTAAATTGGAGGAAATTGTTTAAATGAAACAAGTTTTTGTTGTAGTTATTCTTGTATTTTTTTTGACTGCTCTTCTTGTGCTTAATTTTTATAGCCCAGAACCAGTAGAGGGGTTAAAGTTGGAAAATGGAAAATTAACTAACGTAGTGCGGATTTTGGAGCATCAGCCAGGAAAATTTTCTTTCTATATGAAAATTCCTGATCAAACCAAGTTGGATACGCAGGTTCTATCTGCGAAAATCCATAATTATTATATAGATGTTCCGGTGTCAGAAAATAATTGGGTTTCTTTAAAAGGTAACCGTAGGGTGGTTGGTAATGATGTTTCATGGGATGAAATTGATATTCATATCCATAACCCCGAAGAAATCAACGGTGGAGCCTGGAGTAATGGAAAGTCAGGATCCGGGCAGACTAATGTAATTCAGTAATTTAGGAGGGATAAGTTGATGAATAAGATATTGGGGAAATTTCGGATAAGAATATTTTGGATTGTTATGCTTGCTTTAGCTATTGTTTTAATATTAACTCGATTTGGGGTAAGCTTCGGTTCTTTTATTGTGCTTGTGGCTTTTTTGTTTAGTGCGAGTGCTACTCTATATCGTTATAAATATAGTAGTGACTTCGAATCAGGTGTCGGAATTGTATCACCTGAGGTTTTTACCCAACAAGGGATTGATATCTGGTGGGAAAAATACGGACAATTATGTCGAGAACGATATACTGATTTAAGTGCTGACCCTACCAAAAGAGAGAACTTAGCAAAGATTATGGCTTTAGGGGTTATGTTTCCAAAACTTTCAGTAATGATTAAAACACTGGAAGAATATGGAATGGATCCCAAAACTCATGGAATTGGTTAAATATTTAACTGTCGCAATGCGGCAGTTTTTTAATTTTAAACGGTTGATTTTTTTATACATTTATTATATAATCTCTTTACTTACCGGCGTACACGCCTCGGCAGTGAAGACTGCCAAATAATTAAATCTTAACCCCCGGTAGGTCTAAGTATGGGCGTGTTTAATAATTAATATATGAGAATAGTTTTTAGATTTACGCAACGTACTTTATATATCTAGAACGTTGTTTTTATTTTTAATATTTGAGTGTGAAAGTGAGTAAAAAACTTTTACAGCATAAATAATTTATTTCATATATTTAAGAAAGTATAAAAATGTCAGAAGAAAACATAGTAGAAGATGGGATTGGTGGTAATAATACTCCAGTAGCGCCGAATTCTCCTGGTGTACAAGTAGTACCAAGCAGTGTTACCGGTGATAGTTCTGCACAAACCATGAATGACTTGATTAGTAGTGGTGCAGAAATTCGAGTTCTAAAACCAGGTGATATGATTGAAGGTAAAATTATTTCTGTAACAAAGAATGAAGTTTACTTGGATCTTACTGGTTATGGTGTGGGTGTGGTTCGTGGCCGCGAATTATATGACGACCAAGCAACTCTTAATTCTCTAAAACCAGGTGATATTATCGAAGCTGCGGTTGTAGAAACAGAAAATCGTGATGGAAACGTCGAGTTGTCTCTTCGTCAGGCTGGTCACGAACGTGTGTGGCAAAAACTTAGTGACCTCATGGAGAGCCGTGATATTGTTGCAACCAAAATTTTGGCTGCTAACAAAGGTGGTTTGATGATCGAAATTAATAATGTAACTGGTTTCTTACCTGTATCTCAACTATCTATAGAGCACTATCCACGTGTTGAAGAGGGTGATAAGAATCGTATTTTGGGAATTTTAAATAGTTATGTTGGCCAGCATTTTAATGTTCAAGTTATCACAGCTGACCCAGAAGAAGAAAAATTGATTGTTTCTGAAAAAGCAGTATTTGAAGAAGAGCTTCAGAAAAATCTTTCAGTTCTTAAGATCGGCGATATTGTTAAAGGTCAGATTACTGGTATTGTAGATTTCGGTGTGTTTGTTAAATTTGATGATCTTGAAGGTTTGGTTCATATTTCTGAACTTGCTTGGCAGAGAATTGAAAACCCAAAAGAATTGTTCAAAGTTGGTGATACTGTCCAGGCTAAGGTTATTGCTATAGAAAAAGGTCGTGTATCTTTGTCTATCAAGCAGCTCCAAACTGATCCATGGCAGGAATCTGTGAAAAAATATCAATTGGGTCAGGTTGTTACAGGAAAGATTTCTAAAATTATGCCTTTCGGTGTGTTTGTAGAATTAGACTCTGATATTCAGGGATTAGCTCATTTAATCGAGTTGTCTCATGATGAAGTTAAAGATGCTACTGATATAGTTAAAGAAGGTGAAGAACGAGAATTCAAAGTTATTTCTATCGAACCAGCAGAGCATCGTTTGGGGTTGTCTATTAAGCAGTTAACAGAAGCTCCAAAAAAATCTGAAACTGAAAAAACTGAATCCCCTTCTGAGTCTTCTACCGAAGACGCTAGTGCAGAAAAAGTTGATAATGTTTCAGAAGCTGCTGAGGCAGAATCTGCTGAAGATAAAACTGAATAATACTTTAAACCTTTTTATCTAAATAAAGTTTAAAATAATAAAACCACCTCATATGAGGTGGTTTTTATGATGGTGCCCGGGGAGGGACTTGAACCCTCAATCCATTTCTGGCCCAGGATTTTAAGTCCTGTGCGTATACCAATTCCGCCACCCGGGCAGGGTGAAGTAGGAAAACTTTTGTGGAGGCCGGAACGGGAATCGAACCCGTGAGTAAAGGTTTTGCAGACCTCTGCCTTACCACTTGGCTATCCGGCCACTACTTTGTCGGCTCGTCTGGCCGGTAAATACTATCTAATTTTAACTGAACATTAAGCTTTATTCAAGGGTTATTTAGATAGTTACGAAAACCCCCGCCTTTTTATAAGGCAGGGGTTTTAAATTTTTACTTTATTATTTTAGCAAGGCTACTTCTGTAGCTGCTGTAGATATTGTAGGTTGGTTAGATAAAGCTAATTGTTCATTATTAGCCTGCTCTGTAAGAGCAAGTAATTCTTCACTAACTTTATTACAACCATTTACCCAACGAGCTGAACCTGGTACAACATATACACCTTTCATTTTGGAACAAGTAGTATATTTTTCTTTGTAAGTAGGTTTTTCTAATAAGGCACTCATGTCCTTGAACCATTCAAGTTTTGTCGCATAACGACGCCATGAAGGATGACTCGGACTGACACCTATACCACTACAGTTGTTATTGGCACAACGCTTACCAAAGTTACTTTCTACATAACTAATAGCTAAAGCACGCTGCCATTGTGGTTGCTGAATAATTTCAGCAGAATAGATAGCCAAAGGAGAACCTTTAGATTCTAGATAAGTCTTTAATTTCTGAACAAGTATATCGTTTTGAACTAATTCTTCATAAGAAAGACCAGCCTGGGTATCAATAATTTCTGTTTTTGATTTTGAGTTGACTTGAAAAACTAGAGCTTTTTCACCGGAGTTCTGTGCAGTAAAAGCTGCGGCAGCAGTTTCAGGATAAACCATGAGCACTACTGGTAAGAAAGCAATCATTAAGAATACTTTCTCAACTGCAGAACTAAAGGATAAGCGAGCTGTCATTTATTCAGTGGCAACTCCTTGCCTCAGCGGATAAGCAAAGGATTCAGACCAATACTGAGAATTCCTTGTATTTTATAAGTGAGGTATGAATGATAAATTAGTATGACCTTGCTGGTTACTGCGGATTTGGGGCTTTTTTAGACTAGTTACGCCTGCTACGTTGTAGTTGAGGCTATTAAAAAAGACTGCCAATAGCAGTACCGAACATATATAGTATACCAGAAATCTGGCTTATTTACAAGTCTTTTATGTTAGTTTAGGTCTTATTTAAGCCAAAAGACCTTTTTTTTGGCTTGGATTAGGGTTAAATCGGAACCTAATTGGCTTATTCTAGCCAGTTTTGAAAAGTATAAAGTTCCTATTATATCAAGTGTAATGGTATTATTATATTAAGATTATGATAGCTAAAGAAATAATGACTGGTTTCCCTACTGTGATTAAGCCAGAAGACCCAGTTAAATCTATAATGGAATTATTTAGAACTTACCCAGTCTCTGGGTTTGTAGTGGTTAATTCCTCTGGGGTAGCAGTTGGAATAATTGGTAAAGATGATTTATTTACTAGTGGATTTGGAATCCACATACCTAGTTATATTCAATTATTACAAGAAAGCCATTTTGATAAAAAGAGTTCTGAGCAGTTACCTTATGCTGCCAATCATTTAGTTAGTGCTAAGGCCGCAGATGTTATGAATCAGGCAGTGTTCTTTGCTAAAGAAGATACAGAATTAGAAGTCATTGCAGCTGCAATGTCTGGTGGTAAGCAGTCAGTAGTGCCAGTAGTAGCGCCTGATAATAAATTATTAGGTGTTGTAACTGCTGAGCAATTATTTTTCGTAATAGCAAAAGGAGTTCTCCCACCCCAGATAAATACTAGTCAATCTATTAGGAATGTAGACAAAGAGTTAGGTTTTGTAAGAACTGATATGAGTTCTAAGTTTTCTTACATGGCTAGATCTCAAGCTCATTTATGGCTCTCAACAACTTTAATTTTATTTGTAATTGGATTTGCTTTAGGGATAATTTTTATCGTTGACCCTAAACCAATTATCGAATCAATATCTAATAACTTTAATCAGATTTTGGATAACTTATTTTAAAGGTTTTTATAAGACAAAAAACAGTCGGAAAGACTGTTTTTTGTTCGAGTTTAATATTACATAACGTTATAAATTTATAGTTGGTATTCAATAATAATTTGTTAACCTTGAATTGTTTCTACATGGAATAAAAGTACATTAAATTGATAATAGGAAAATAAAGATAATTATCAAAGTATCCCTTAACCGCCAGTATTAGACTTAAGTTGATTTATAAACCCAATCAATGAACTAGTATTCATTTCCAGCAAGCTATTGTACTTAATTTTTTTTGTGAGATTATTTTTCCTCACCGTAGCTATGTTATTTGAATCTATTGATTCAATTTTCCAATCATTTTCAATCTCACCGCTGGTCCTTTTTATGAAAACCCTATCACCTGCTTTCATTTTATTTCTCTTGTAGAGTTCAGTTATTCGATTTCTTTGTACTATATAAGCATCACTGTCATCAAATATTTTTCTAACTATTACAGGGTCAAGTTCACTCATGGTGGCCTGATCGTATTCTTTCGCTGATTGACCACCTCGGTAATCCTCATCAAATAAACTATTGTAATTGTTTACCAGCTCTTCTAGCTGCTCAAAATTATCTGCTTGTTTAGCGGCTTCTATAAGCTTCTTTTCAGAATCTACTTTTTCAATTTTACTTCCCCCAAAGTCTTGCATAGTGATCCCATTATTCTCATTTTTAATAAAATTACCAGTTTGATGGTCT
>CAYRJC010000006.1:0-1733 GCA_964424635.1 uncultured Candidatus Saccharibacteria bacterium
ACCCTTCTTGGATAACTGGCATTAGTAGTATTAGTCAACGCTTGAATTTCTACTAACAACACCTTATTCCCTTCTAATAAAGTAGCTACACAACTTCCTGGTAAAGCCTGATCTTTGTGCTCCAAAAACATCGCAGCTGGGTTATCAATCTCTACCAAACCATTTTCGCGCATTTCAAACACCCCAACCTCACCAATACTCCCAAATCTATTTTTACTACTGCGTAGTATTCGTAAATTACCCAAACGCTCGCCTTCTAAATATAAAACACAATCTACCATATGTTCGATTGTTTTTGGGCCGGCCAATATTCCTTCTTTGGTCACATGACCAATCAAAATTATAGTTGTCTGGGACGACTTTGCTAAACGGATTAAAGAATTGGTGACAAAAGACAGCTGGGCAACACCCCCTGTAACACCACCTGCTTCCTCGCTAGACATAGTCTGCACAGAATCAATTATGACCACTTCTGGTCTAGTACTAATGATTGCATTTATTGTTGACTCCAAACTAGTCTCTGACAATACTAAAACATCCTGATTAAAGCCTAATCGTTTATTACGCATAGCAATCTGCTGAGTAGACTCCTCCCCAGAAACATATAACACAGAATGGTCTGTACCAACTAACAAATTAGCTAATTGTAAAGCCAAAGTAGACTTACCAATTCCTGGATCACCACCTAACAATATAACCGAACCTGTTACCAAACCACCACCCAATACAATATCAAGCTCATCAATCTCTGTTGATAACCTTTGAATTTTATTTTGTTTAACCTCAGAAAGCAATAAAGGCTTAGAGCCTATAACATTTCTACTTGATCCACTTCCAGATAATGAAGATTTTTTTCCAGTAACTACCACTTGTTCTTCTTTAAAGGTATTCCATTGATCACAAGAAGGACATTTACCCTGCCACCGGGGACTAGAAAAATTACAGTTTTCGCATATATATACTGTTTTTGTACTCATAAAATCATTATACCTTAAGGCCGGCTAATTTCTAATAAAGATTATATAAATTTGTACTAAGATAGCCAGATGAATATTAATTATTATTCAATAAAAGTATAAGAGTATTATTTTAGAGCGTCTCCGCAGCATAGCGAGGACTAGCGAAAAAATAATACTCTTATACTTGATCTTATATAAAAATTAAAGGAGCCAGACATAGATATTAGCGAAATCCTTTGGTCACAGCCGTCCATTAGCGAAAGCTAATGGGAGGCGTAAAACAACTGGATTGAGCAAATATCTACCCTGACTATTTAGATTAATATATTATTAAAATCTAGAATATCCTTTTAGAGCGTCTCCGCAGCTACGCGAGGACTAGCGAAAAAAGGATATTCTAGATTTATTTAAGTCAGTTTATTAAATTATACAAACTTACTGAAGTAATAAGTAATATAATGATCCATTTTGACCATCGCGGAAAAACAGAATACTGCCGTCTAGATTCAAAAATGGTTCTTGAACATCAACCGTAGTACCTGGAGAATATTCAATTTTATTGGTCCCACTAGTATCAATCTTATATACCGTGTCAGTCGTTACCCCCTGACCCGCAACTCCAGAAGTAGGAACACCAACTATAATACTTGCACTATCCTTAGTCCATACTGCCTTTGCGGTAGAGGTAGCAACTCCCAAATTACGAGTCTCCCCAGTATTTAAGTCTGACAACCACAGATTATACTTTTGAGTTGAAGCATCTAAGCGAGTAAA
>CAYRJC010000006.1:1743-29575 GCA_964424635.1 uncultured Candidatus Saccharibacteria bacterium
TATTGCTGTCTGGAGACCATAACACCCCTTTATTATAACCTTCTCTAACTACAGATTTAAAAGTCTTACCATCAATACTGACAGTATTAATAGTATTCTTACTTAAATCAGAAGATTGATTTCTATAAAATAAGACGGTCTGACCATTAGGAGAAATACTAATTTCGTTATCTGGTTCGTATAAATCTGTCAAAACCTGGTAGTTATTAGTATCAGGATCAGAAATATTTAAAGTCGCCTTACCGTCACCACCCACCCATACAAACATGATTTTATTACCACTTGGTAGCCAATCAATAGCTTTTACTTGATTAGGAAGATCTATATAAGAGCCACTATCTGGATTATAATAACTCCATTTTCGACTAATTCCTTGACCAGCTTCTGCAATATAACTATTCCCTACTGGTGGCCATAAAATTTTACTAATATCAGATTTGGTTGGTACAGTTAGCTCAGTTTTATCACTAAGTAAAACTGTAGAGCCTGTTACAGACATTTGAGTGCGAAACAACTGCCCTTGTCTATTAAAGTAAGCTATGCCGTCTCCTTGAAAAAATAACGCTGGTGTAACAACTGCTTCGTCTGTTAATTTTGTGGCTTGATTTGTAGGTTGAGGATCTTCCTCTACTGGCTCAGTAGTTTCTGTAGGTTCATCCACAACCACAGGATCTTCTACTACTGGTTCATCCTTGGAAGATCTCTGCCATATAATAAAACCAAGGGTTCCTACAATAAGGATAAAAATCGCTCCCAAAATGGCTATAGCTCTTTTATTCACTGTTATAAATTATTTTTTATTTCTAAAAAGAATTAGTATTTTAAAACTAAACTTATCTATATCTTAACATAAATTCAACCTAAAAACAATCCTATAGGAATCTTAACTATGAACCAACTGAAGACCTAATCGCTTTGCACATATCATTAACAGCTCCACTGTAATTTGTATCATACCACCAGTCGTATAATTTTAATGAGCCTTGTTGCTGCAAACTACCACTTGTACCGGGAACAAATGAATTTTCTCCACAAACCCACCATCCAATAAGAGCGATAACCAAAGCTGCCACGGAAACTAATAAAACTACTAATACTACATCATAAGCAATAATAAAACCTTTCTGCCAACCGGCTACTTTTATATCAACCTTATCCAAACCCATTTGATTAGCGGCTTGCAAAGCTTCACCAATACCTACTAGATCCAAAATCCAAACTGTAATCTGATAATTAAGTTTTGGAGAAATCAATAAAAGATTAAACATAATAGCACCGGGAATAGCCGTAACTACAAAAGGAAATAATGAAACTACTGCGCTAGCAAACCAAACGTACCATAAAGTGGTACCCATGGCAGTACCCAAGTGTAAATATTCATCAGCTAAATCAGCGGCCAGCTGAGTAGGGTCATCTTTAGCCTTTTTAGCCTTATCTGCAATATCATCTACTCTACTTTTAACGCTTTTATCATCAGCACCTTTTTTTGCAGGATCCTTGGATTTATTTTTCGATGAATGATCAGCATTTGACCTATTTGCCTTATCAGGAGTTTGGTTTGCTGGTCTTGAAGAATTAATATGCCCACTTGAAGTACTTTTAGAAGGTAATTTTGGAGAACTCTTTGGTACATTAATTTTTGGAGGCATAGCAGTTTATTTTATTTCTTGTAAATCTTCTTTACTTTGCTCTATTTCTAGTAACTGCTTTGGATCAGTAGTAATAATTTGATCTTCCACATAAGAAGCATAAATTTTTATAGCGGCATGTTTGAGTCCGGCAAAGAAAATTCCTTCCCCAACATCACTTTCTAATAACAAATATTTCTCACCTTCTGTTAAGAAGAAAGTTTCTGCCACTATATCAACCGCCGCTGGACTTTGTTTGAGTAATAGTTGAATTGAGGAGTTGGTAACAATTGGCTTTCCATAACTACTGGCCATAAAATCAGCTACGTCTTGAGTAATAGTAGTAAGACCTAAATAATATTTACGAGCTCGCTTAGCAATACCAAACACGAATCTTGCTGAATCTTCATGCTGCATCATAATCCATGCCTCATCCAATACCAAAATTCTGCGCTTCAACTGACTACGGACCACATTCCAAATATGTCCCAATATAATATACATCGCGATTGGCCGCAGCGAATCTTCCAAATCTCGAATTGAGAATACTAATAATTGATTTTGCAAAACAATATTAGTCTGGTTATTAAGTAGTCCAGAAAAAGTCCCTTCGGTAAATTTACCTAATCGCATCGCCAAACTTTCTCCACCAACCATACCGGAAAGTATTTCGATCAAATCACTCATTACTGGCATTTCAGCTGTAGCAAAATCACTGTTTTCAGTGATATCTTTTTTGGCATATGTTTGCCACATAGCCTTATCAAGAATAGCTTCTTCAGTTGGGTCAAGCTTGCCTAATACCAAACCCATTAAGCCAATGAGGTTAATAATAGCGCTACGAAGAATATCACCCTTATCTTCATCTTCCAAACCAATAGGTAAGTCGAATGGGTTAATACGAAAATCCGAATTGAGAGATATGTTTAAATAAGTACCTCCAACGGCTTCGGCTAAATGTTGGTATTCATTTTCTGGATCAACCACAATCACTTCAATCCCTACCATCAATGAACGTAAGATTTCTAATTTTACGGCGTAAGACTTACCGGCACCAGATTTAGCAAAAACTACATAGTTAGCATTTTCCATCTGGAATCGGTCAAATAAAATCAAACTATTATTATGTCTATTAATTCCATACAGTATTCCGTCATTTCCAGTTAAATCTGATGATACAAATGGGAAAGTACTAGAAAGCGGGCTAGTATTAAGATTACTAGCTACATCCATGTCATCCAAACCTAAAGGTAGGGTAGAATTAAACCCAGCTTCTACTGCTAGCATAGCTCGTTTAGTAACGACTAACTTTGCACCCAGAGCACTTTCTAAAACTTTAGAATTTTTATCTAATTCTTCTAGAGTTTCGGAATACAAAGTGAAGTACAAAGCAAAGCGGAAGAAGTGCTCTACTCCTTGCTGTAATTGATCACGCAGCTCTTCTACGTCGTGATAAGCAGTTTCTAACAACGGGTTTCGAGCCAAGCCTTTTTCTTGCTCAATAGTCATCTGCGAACCAATTTCCCCTACTTTAGATCGAAGTTTTTTTAACACCATCCCAGAATCAATTGGATAAATAAACATCGAGACATCCAGCGCGCTCTCAGAATTAATAATGAACGAAAGCCAGTTAGTTGATAAAAACCTTGGGTAAGCCAAAACAAAGAAACTCCGACCAAATTTGCCGTTTAATTCAAAATAAGAATTAGAAAATTTTAGACTACTAGGAGCTAGTAAGTCTTTTAAGGTCGTAACTCCTTCGCGATATTGTTTTTCTACCTCAACTAATTTAGCATCTGCCGAAATTTGACCCTTCAGATGCTCTAGCTCTTCTTTTTTCTTATCAATATCAGATTTGTTTAAAGAAAATAATCCCATATTATTGTTGTAAATCTTTAATCGTAACTTTAGATAACTGTTCGGCGTCTATACTTGGTCCAGAAGCAAAGTTATAAGAGTTATAAACTAACTCAATTAATTGATCAGTGTTTAACTGCACCACCCTTAACCCTGAACTAGATAAAGAATTAGAAACAGTATTAGCTCGCTCTTCTAGTTGTTTTTTATAACTAGCCAAACTAGCTTCCCGATCAGAGATTGCTTTTGTTTTGCCTGTCCCAAATATTCGACTAAAAATACTAGTAGCGGCAGGATTAATACTGGTCTCAAATGGAACAATTACATAAAAATTCTTACTCATTACATTGGCTGATTCTACTAATCGATCAACAAACTCTATATATTCCTGAGTCTGCATTCGCAGCAGCTCGTTAGTTTGCTTCTCCATCATCACTTTCAACTTTTCCGTATACTCAGCAATATCCATTTTTCTAGACTGCATCAAAATCTGAACGTGAAATTCTAGAGAATTCAAAAATCGTTGATAACTAAAAATCAACGCATTCTGCTCTTCTTCGCTTTTTAAATCAAAATTAGTACTAGAAACAGCTAATACGGCTCGCAAAGTTCCGTTATCCATTATAATCACATCATCACGGATTTCGGCGAGACGCAAAAATTGCTGAGTAGGACTGCCGATTGGTTTTTTATTTTTGTTATTTGCCATAATTTATGGTTGATTTTTTAGATTAGCTTCTCGGTTAGATTTGATGCGCTCTATCAAACTAGTTTCTTCTGTTGCTTCTCTTTGTAGTAAATAATTCAGTTCTTTAATCTTAATAGCGGTTTCTTTCAAATCTTTTGGAGCCTGTACATCTTCGGTAATTATAGGAATATCTTCTTCTACCGATTCTTTACCTTCTTTATGATAAACATAGAGCTTGGGCCCGAACAAAAAACTGATGAAGTTTCCTGCGCTAGCATATAAAGGACGACCATTTAGCTTTCCAAATACTAAAGCCAATGCCGGAAGACCAGTTAGCACTGCTGCTACTATAGTTGCAGGTAAATTTTTGCTAATTGTATAAATTACAAAACTGAAAACTGCTGCACCAAAAATAATCGCAAACTGTTTGAAAGTTAATCCAGCGATTATTTTATCTTCTACGTCAGTAAATTGTGGGACAGGGAATTGCATAATTAATTATAACATTTTAAGTTCTATTCACCTTAAGAGACATTAATATATCTGTCACAAATTCGAACTCTTCTTTAGATAAAGCCAAATTTTGATTACTACCACTTAACATTGCTTTACCAAAATTTAAATAATCTTTATACAAAGGGCTTTGCTCAAAACTGGTTAAAACTGCAAAATATCCTTGCCCCAAAGCCAAACTAGTAATAGTCTTGTAAAAGACTTCTCTATTCTGCTGATGAAGCACCGAAGCTGTTACCTTTGCAACATCTTCCAGACTGTTTAGCTTAACTGGTTCTACTACTGAATTGATTGACTGTCTTTGTTGAGGTACAGCGGATACAGCAGGAGTAGGATTTACCTTAGCTACTGGTTGAGGCGAAGGTCTTTTAAAATCTTGAAACACTCTTGGTTGTGGTTTAGGGTTAACAGGATTTGAAATTACAGGAGTAGAAGTGACTGGCGGCTTTGGTGTCATTGGAGGCATCTGCGATACTGGACGAGATGGAGATTGCGGCCTTACAGGCGGCATTGATTGAGGTCTTTGCGATATCTGATTTGGCAAATTACTAATATGGGATAATGAAGGATTTTTAGTTTCATTAGTCAATTTACTAGCAGAATCATTAGCTGCCGAAAAATTACCAGCAGTAGACAGTGTCTCTTGCTTAGGTTTTTGCAAAATTTCTTCTAGTTCAGAAATTTGCTTGTCATTCATTAACTCAACCAATGTTAACCATTCAGTTTTTTCTTGCTGTGTCAAAACCGTAGATGTTTGTATAAGATATTGAATTTGTTTTAATTTTTGTTCGTTTAACATTTATTTTTATGGTTTGCTTCGATTTTTTAAATCTTCTAGCTTAACCTGAATTTTTAACTGTTGAGCTTTTTCTCTTTGAATTTTTTCTTCTTCCCGTTTTTTTCTGGCTGTCGTCTCTTTATCCAAATCAATATTAGTAGGGAGATCAAAAACCAAACCTTTTTTAGGCTGAGCAGCTAAATCTAAATCTTTTTGCAAAGGAACTTTATAGGGACTTGGGACAGCTAGGGATTTCATAGAAGGAGCTGGAGCATTCACAACATTTGATAGTGGCTTAGGGATAGATTTTGAAATTGGTGGAGCTGGATATTGAGTAGATTGACCAGCTAGAGTAGAATCAAGACTCTTTACTTCTTCGGGTATATTTTCAATTGTATCTTGATATATAGATTCTATAGTATCTTCTTCTAAATCAGGAATTAGGGTATAAAGGTCATAATCTTTATATAATTCATTCTTATCAGCAGGCACCTGAAGATTGTCCCAGAACCTGGACATCAACGCTGCCCTATCATAAATTTTAAGCAAATCTTTTAATACCAATTTTTGATCATCTCCTAAATTTTTAAAGTTACCAGAAGAATTTGCATAACTAATCTGAGTTAAAGGATCATGACCACCATTTGGACCCAAAAAGGCTTCATAATCTTTGATCCAATTTTGTAAAGAAATATTAGAATCGGGAAGATTTTCCTGATGGTTTTGAAAAACTTTAACCAAACGTTTATCGAATTCGATTTCTCTTTTTTGATCTAGTAGCTGGTCAACAAAAGACTTAATATTTTCTGACAAGTTGAAACCTGGCAAAGTATATGCAGTAACCATAGACTTACTCAATAGCGCTATTAGTTGATCTTCCGATAAACTCATCATGCGAACATACATCAATTTTGTTTTGGTCTGATCGTCAAATTGAATAGTAGGATCTTTTTGAATAGAATTAAGCAAGCTTACGGCTGCCTTAGCATTAAGGTAGGTTAAAGATTCTACTAATTGTAAATTATCATTAGTCATATTTATAATTTTCCTAGTAACTTAAACCTTACCTGACTATTAATTGAATCCCAACCCTTAGCTTTCTTCATATGTTCAATCTTCGATGGGGCAATGTTTCTAAGATAACTCTTTAGGCTATCCGGATTCATTCTGTTTAAGTTAGCTACAAATCCATTGCGTAAGTGCCAAACCCCACCTTTTTCTTCCGAAATATCAGTTTTTTCGGCTTTAGCCAAAGCTGAAGCCTCCATGCCTTTGTATTTTGCATCCAATTTTTTAGCAGATTCTTCGTGAGAAGCCCAGTTGATTACATTTTCCCCAGTCTTAGCATTATATGAATATTTAGTACTGTTTCCAAGGGAAGCGTTTCCATTATTTTTAGCTACATATGAAATTTCTGCACCTACTTGCAATCTAACTTGAGGTGCAAGTTTAGCAAATGACTTATCAATAAATTTTTGAAAGTCACTTAAATTATTACTATAACCATTTTTATGCAATAACTCATCCATACCCCCAAGCTTAGCTAATTTTTTAGCTATTTCTGTAGCAAAAGCTGTATTGTTTTTCTTCATAGCTCCACCAAAAGCTTCAACAAGTTCATCTATATCATCAAGTGCTTCAACTTTCTTGGCATACTCACCCTGCATATCACGGCGAGCCTGCAAAGCTGTGTACGAAGCAGGCATATAGCGTTGAGAGGCATCTTTCTCCAGAGCAGCAGCACGAGCTTCTAAATCTCGCTTCTCGTCATCATCAATAGTAGCTACACCATATTTAGCTTTTCTTTCTCTATCTTCATCAAGTTTTGTTTGATAACTCTTATCATTTTTTTCAGCTTTATCTATTGCTGTTGTAAGCTCAGTACGCAACGCATCAGGATCTAGAACCACAGATATCTGATCCATATTGACACCTGTCAAATCAATAACCCCCGGAACAGAACTTCTCCCTTTAGCAGCACTAAATTCAGTCAAAGCGTTATTCAATTGTGTCTTATCTTCATCTAATGATAAAATTTCAGCATCAATAGCCTTATCTTCAGCTCCACCAGGTGCAACTTTTCTTTTCTTTTTAGCAAGATCAACTTTTCTTGCATCTATATCGTCAATACGTTTTTGTAATTCATTCTCATATTCAGTTGCTCTGGATTCTAATATTTGCCCAGAGTTAAGCATACCTAATTCCCCTTCAGCATTAGCTTTATCTCTTAAATTATCTCTCTTATCATCTTCTAAGTCAGTCCTTTGAGTATCGGTTAAAATTGAAGCCCTATCTTTAAGAGACTGGGCGGTAGCTAGCTGAGCATGAGGATCCCTACCAGATGCTTTTGCCCATAAGTACTTTCCAACAACTCCAGCCCTATCTTTTAAACTTCCTTCTGGAGGTAGGATATTCCCAGGACTTAATCTGTTAGCATTCTTACTTAATCTTTCTGCTTTTTTAACTTTAGTTTGTGTCGCTACCCTGTCTTTCCATGATTGCTTCCAGGCTTTTGGATCTAGCATACCCCCTGCAATTCTTCTTTCATATTGCTCCTTAGCCAAACTTTTACCTAAATTAACTGCTCCACGACCAGCTGCTTGCGGAACAGTTTTGGTAACAAAATCAAAACCTTTCTTAGCTCCATTAACTATTTCTTTAGCACCAAATGCCCCGCTACTCATAGCAAATTTCATTCCAATAAACAAAAAGGCTAATACAATAAAATGGGAGATAATCGTAATTGCATATTCCGCAAAATCACCAGCCACATTTCCAAATAAATAATTCGGATCACGACCAGCATCAACAGAAACCCCTGTTCGAGAAGCAAAAGTAGTGGCCATTAAAGCAGCTATATTCAAAAAGAAAGCTAAGACAGGGACAGTAAATGCATTTTTCAAAAAATGATCCCACCACTGTTTAGTATAAGTCCTGGTTTCTGGTAAAATTTGAGCCACATACGCTACTGGCGAAAGCATGTATAACACCCACAAAACCACTAACCTTACCAAAATGAAGGCTATTAATGCGATAAAAGAGAAAAATGCTGCAATAGCCAAAATTAATAACACAATAGGTTTGGTAATATCAGAAGCACTAGCCTCTACTGTAAAATTATTATCTTTAGTAATATCTGAATCGCTATTTTGACCTCTGAAAAATTTAATAGGATCAACCATTAATTTTTGACCCAAGGCTTCTATAACCTTACTTTCGGCTGGTAAAAACTGAGACTGTACAGTATCTGCGATTCCCACTATACCTTGAGCGATTACCAAACTAAAGTTTACCAATAATGCCATAAGCACCAGCCACAAAATAAAACCACGAGTTTTACCAGAATCTTCTACCTGAAACAGTGTTCGCATACCCATCCACAGTAACGCCAAAATAAAGCCGATATTAGTAATATTTCTAACTATAACCCAGCCCGGATAAATAAAGTTTACAAACTGATCTTGATACGGCCTGATCTTTAACAATGCATTAAGCATTGGTACCAAAATGATCGCAAAAATCCAGTAAAGAACACTAGTAATAAGTAATACAAGATACGAAATAACTTTGCGCAAAAAAGTAAACAAGTCACTTCCCAAAGCCCCATCCTCTTTTTCATTAGAAGATGTTGTTTGTTCTATGTGTTTAGCAAAACCAAATTTAGCAAACTCTATTTTGTCACACTGTTTTTTATCTTCCTCGCTTAATTCAGAATCTGCTTTACAAGCAGCGATAATATCTTCGTCTTTACTAAAAACTTCAACAGTAAATTTTTGTAATCCTCCTGCCGCCGCAACAACAATCACTTCAGAACTGCGAACCAAATCAAACGCTCCTCCACCGGTAAAATTACCCCCTTTACCGCTTATAGAAGGCACAGCAACAAAATCAACAGAACCTAAAGCCTTACCATCCGTAGTTGGCTTAGTACTAGTTAATTTTTCTTTCCAAGCTGCAGCTTTTAGTATAGGATCAAAGTTCTCTGGGATAGTTTTTCCTGCAGAACCCGCGCCTTTGTTACTTCCATCGGCTTCTCTAAAAACAACCCCCTTACAATCAGTCCCAGTCCATGTAGGCTGACAAGCTATCTGTCTTTCTTCTTTTAGCACTCCTGCATAATTAAAGAAAACTTGACTACCTATATAATAAGGCTTAAATGTCCATCCGTAACCATCATCCTTTTCCGGGAGAGTAAAATACTGTCCTAGCTCTATACTTTTCTGGCTCCATTCGACATGCACTGGATCAAGCCCAGGTGTGACACCAAATTTCATTTCTGTATCCGCTAAGGAAACTCTATATTTTGATCTCAAACCAACTCCGTTAGATGGCTTAATACTTATCAATAAATCTTTATAACTTATTTCTTCGGTACTGTTTACAGTAGCTTGTCCCCAAGGTGTAGTAAATTCTTTTCCTGCATCAGCTGGAATCGAAGTATCAGTTTCATTATGAGTACCAGATTGTTGCTTAACATAATTAGGATAAGCGTAATTAAATAACGAAGTTGATGATTGATTTGTTTTATGAAAATAAACATACAAACAATTCTGATCTATCGCTCCAATAGTATTACTCTTAAAAAATTTTGCTAAAGTAGCTTCTGTAGTTTTGTTCTGGAATTTACTACCATCAGAAGCCAAAAAAGCTTTAAATGTTATTTGGGGAGTACTGTTTGTAACAGTTGGACACCACCTTAGATCAAAAACTCCTCCTCCCGTACTTGCAATGCGAGGAGTCATGTAATAAGTAAATCGATATTCATCTTTTTTTAGGTCACTGTTTTTACAATTCTGAGCTTCGTTTGGCACTAAATCAAATGAAGTATAAATATTAAAAGCTTCATCATTAGCAACAGTTGATTTATTAACCTTTATTACTGGGTTTTTATAGGTGGTGACTTCACATGTAGTATAAGCGTTAGCTTGCTGTGCAGCTACATTTTTAACAGGCAAAATAAACGGTAAAAACAAAGAAGCAATAATAATCCCTAAGAAAATTACTTTGCTTCTTTTTTTAACTATATTTTTAGTGCTTTTAGTCAAATATTTATCTAATTTTTGTATTGATTTCTTGGCTGAGTAACAGTAAAATAACAGCTAAAACTTATAATTATTATACCATACAAGACCATTAAAACCCAAGAATTTATACAATATAAAAAACCGTTCAATTTGATCGATATTTGAATCGACAAACCAAACGGAATTTAATTTTTAAAACTATTATTAGACCTTACCCAACTCTTTTTTAACCCCTTGGAGAAAAAGATGACTTCCTCGGACCAAATTCTACGGTTGTAGCACCCTGAACACGACCATCATTATTTTCATTCACTGTAAACTGAGCATTACGTAACACAACATTGTTAGCGCCGTAAACAGTAAGCTTATAAGTAGAACCAGAAGGTGCGAATACATTATAACCCTTAGCTAAATAACCAGTTTCTGTAACCAGATTAACACCATCGCCGCCTATATTAGGACCTTCCAATTTATAACTTACTGCAGTTGTTTTTCCTGTCTGAGCGTCTCTAAAGTTACCGTCAACATTTATATCAATAATATAGTAAGGTTGCCTTGTCTCTGTAAGTCCAACCCTATAGGTTATCAATGGACCATTAGACGCTTGGTAAGTAATTGGCGTATTATCTTTTGAAGGTTCAGGAATGTTTACCCCACTTGGTGGTTTTGGTAATTGAGAAACCAATTCTCCGACAGCACCATTAAGAGCCGATAGTCCGCCTTCTTTTAATATCTGGGAACCACTCTTTCCTCCGGTTAATAAGTTAGATAAAAAGTTACTAGCTAGATCAGAAAGGAAAGTAGCATAAAAAGGTAAGTTATCACTTTGCAATTGAGAACCCTGTTCCAAGTGTTGTTTAACAAAATTGTTTAATTGATCGCCTACAAAGGCCGCAGGAGAATCAATAGCTTTACAAATATCTATAATAGGTGAGGATTCTTGAGAAGGTAAATTTTTATATTTTTGTTCAAGCTCTGCATAAGATGCTTTGGCTTTATCTACTTCGGCTTGGGTAGTCTGACCATCAGCAAGGGCTTTTTCTAATTTAGCCACGACAACCGCAGAAGCAGCTAACTCCTTAGCCCCTTGGTCATACTGAGCATCAATTTGTTGCTGGGCAGCTATAGAACCATCACAATTACGAGGCGGAGCAAAACCATTACTTTGAGAAATCTCGCCTTGTGCTGATTGAACTCCTGATGCTTTAGCTTTTTGAGCTAAATCAACAGCGCTTTGAAATTGAAATGAAGTACTAGAGCGTTCATCTCCGTATGCCGCCAAACATCTAAGGGAGTTACTATCATTTACATCCAAAACCGGGGTTGACCCACACTGCGAAGCCAAATAATCTTGTGCTTTAGTATTAGCAAACGTTAAAGCTGTCTGAGCTTTATCCGGAAACTTTTCACTTTGAATCAAAGAACGAAGCATCATTTGAGTTCTGGCATCACCTTTATAATTATCATTAATATACTTCATTGAATATACTTGAGTAGCTAAGGCATCTCCATAAGCCAAGTAATCATCAATCTTATATTTTTGAACCATGCTATTAACTAACTTTGTAGTCAAATTTTTATTCAAGTTCAAAACTAGCTTAACCATAAACGCCTTAAGCACATCCTTTACACTTGCTGATTGTCTTGCCTTAAGATCTTCTATTATCTTTCTGAGAGATTCAGAAGATTTAGTAAACTTATCTTGTTCACGCTGCAAGTCTTGCCCCATGGTTAGAGCTACAGTTGGGATATTACTTAATATAAGAATGTAACCATCAATACATTCTTTGGCAGTAGTTGCTTTTACAATCTTACCAGCAAGTTGACTAGACTCTCCAATCCCCCCGCCGATAATACTCAAAAAAGAGCTACTAGTAGTATCTATAAAAGTATCAACTTTATCACTTTGATCAATTGCAATAAGAAGTTTATTACAGGTATCTCCAACTCTTTTGCGAGCTGCTTCGATAGCCAGCTTACTTGAACCAGGCAAACCGATCAATCCATTAGTTGTAAGAGTGTTAGCGCTAATTGCGGCAGCGTTAAAATTCAAAGGTGAAAATTCTAATTCAGATGTTGGTACCGCTAGCTGCGCATTAGCAACTTTATTAAAAGAAAAAATAGCGCCGCTTGCGCTTATTAAAGTTAGGAGAATAACTAAATTAAATATTATTACGCGTTTCATATTTCAATATTATATTTAGTTTTAATTTCATTTTTAAAACTTGCTATTCTATCCATCAAACTAAATAGAGCGCTACTGTATTGAGAAAGGTCACCTTCATCAGAGGAAAAAGATTGTCCTAACTTCCCAAGAGTTTGATAATACAAAACATTATACCGATGATAATTAACCAACTCAGATGGAACAGGAATCTGATTCATAGAATCAACAATTAACTTTGTCTGACTAGTAGTCTTATCTAATAAATTTTTATCTGTGCTATTTAAATTCGCAAAGAGCTCGGTAGTATTATAATAACTTTCAATTTTCAAAAGTCTGTCTGCATAAGTTTGAATTGAATCTTTATTAGTTGCAATGACGGAATGAACATTTATTAAGTTGAGTTGTTCTTCACTAAATAATTGATCTATGTTAGGAATCTCATCCAAACCAATTGCTGCTCCTAAAACTTTTCCATCTGCTTCACCTCTATCAAGTAATGCAAACTGAGTCTCTATATCATTTAAATATTTTTCTGACTCTTGGTCGGTTCCTAATCCTCGTTCTGCAAAAACTTGAGTGTGAACATCTTCATAAGTTAAAAGTGGTTTTTCTGTTTCTTGAGCTTTAGAAAACATCGCGAAAACTTTTATGTTAGCTCGAGGAATAATTAAAACCGCAAAAATTGCTAGCGCAGCTAACATTATAAATAGATGATTATAATTAAATCCTAAATTTTGTAATTTTGTTTTTGTTTCGTTCATACAATATTTGTTTAAGAAGTACCGACCTGAGAAATAGGAACTACCGGATAAGGCAACAAGCATGGAAGTGGTGGTAATAAATAAGTTCCCATGACAGTTGCGCTTGTTGTAAATAAACGATAGTTAGCGAAGACTTGAGAAGTAGGAACTAAAGCCAAACCCATTGGAGGATTAATCGCACTACCAGAAATTTTTGCATGAGCAAAAGGACAAGTAGGAGTAGGAAGAACAAAAGCTTCGACCTTACCAAAAAAAGGTATCCCAGATGGAATAACCTGAGCTTCAACAGCCGGTATTCCATTTGGCAATAACAGAAAAACCCCAACTAACAAAAGAACCGAAGCGGTTTTCTCTATAAATTCTTTATACATATTAAATTGTTTTTTATTTTTGTTTCTTAAAACTTCAAACTATAGTATTATTATAGCAGAAATTAGTAATTTTTGCAAGTCATGAAATCAAAAATTTTTTTTGTGTTGGCGTTGACAAGTATTTCTATGATTAGTAGCGGTTGTTACAAACAAGACCATGAACTTTTGAGACCAAAAGTTCAAAGTGAAGCAACAACAATCGAAGAAAACTATAACACCAAATTAATAGTTGCGGATAAAAATATTTTAGTTGAAGTAGTCAACAACGATGTTAATAGACAGCAAGGATTATCATATAGAAAAAATTTACTTGACAAAAATGGCATGCTATTTGACTTCACCAATACGAATACCCGCACCCCAAGTTTTTGGATGAAAGATATGAATTTTGATATTGATATTATCTGGATCAACAAAGATAAAATTATTGGTATAACTTCTAACGTACCAGCTCCAAAAAATAACTCTCCGCTCCCCACCTACTCTCCCCCATCAGAAATCACTCATGTCTTAGAAGTTAATAGCGGATGGTCTGATCGTAACAATATTAAAATAGGCGACCAAATAAAAATTCAATCTTAATTTTATTTAAGATTGAATTTAAAAAAATAAATTAACTAAATAAAAACTGAGATATTCTTTTTTCGCTAGTCCTCGCTCCGCTGCGGAGACGCTCTAAAAGAATATCTCAGTTTTTTAAACTCAATATTTCATCTGTTAAATCTAACCACTGCTGAATAGAAAGTTGTTGAGGTCTTAACTGAGGATCTAATTTTAAATTTTCTAAAATAATCTGCACTTCATCTTTTTTTAATCCTAAATTATTCGTCAAAGTATTATGAATTTGTTTTCGCTTACCGGTAAAACAAGCGCGGAGTATTTTGAAAAGTTTTTGTTCGTTATTAATTTTATATTTTGGTTTTTTAAACAACTCAATATGAATAACGCTACTATCAACTTTTGGTGCGGGATAAAATTTTCTTGCTGGAACAGTTTCTATTAATTTTGCATTTGCATAAAGTTGAACAGAGATCGCCAACAGACCCAAGCTCCCCTCTTTAGCCACAATATTCTGAGCTACCTCTTTTTGCATGAGTAGCGTTAAGCTAGATGGTTTATTTTTTGCTTTTAAAAAATATTGAACAATTTTTCCTGTCACATAATAAGGAATATTAGCGATGACCTTATAATTTTCTAAACCACTTAACTCTTTACCCATTTCCAAAATATCTCCCAAGATATATTGAAAATTTTTATTCTTCTTTTTTAAAGAATTGAGAATACTGACAAACTGAGGATCTTTTTCTACCGATAAAACAGAATCTGACTTATCAATTAAAAATTTGGTTAGATTACCAATACCAGGTCCAACCTCTAGCACACTATCTTTAGAAGTAATACCTGCCACATCGACCATGTCCTGTAATACAATCTCATCCATCAAAAAATGCTGTCCATAAGTTTTATTAGGACTAAGACCGTGATCTATCAAAAGTTGTTTAAGCGTTTCTGGAGTCATAATTTTAATTTTTAAAGTTGTTTAAATCAAAATACCGTATAAAAATTATTCTACAAAAGGTTCGTAATTATAGTCGTCCTCACTACTATCAATATCAGCTAAGTTGCCATTTATCTGAACCACAGATTGAGGCAAGGCTCGTAAAATTCGAGAAGGCGAATTAGCTTGGAAACTTCCATACATCTGTCTGCTTTTAGCATACACTAAATACAAACGCTTGCGCGCGCGAGTTAAACCCACATAAGCCAATCTGATCTCTTCAGCTAATTCATCAGGATCTAACAAGCTATTAGAATGTGGCAAAACCCCCTCCTCGAGCCCGACAAAAAATACAGTATCATACTCTAAACCTTTTGCAGCATGAAGAGTCATCAAAGTCACAACGTTTTTGGCATCGCCAGTTTTGTCCAAATCAGTAATAAGTGCAACTTCTTCTAAAAATTCTAGCAATCCTTCTTGCCAGGGCAAATGGTCAAATTTTGAAGTAACATTGAAAAGTTCTTTAATGTTTTCTATTCTAGTTTCCCCTTGGTCTGTTCCATCTCTGTAAAAATCTTCTATACCCGAAAGCTTAACCACGACTTTTAACAACTCACTCAAAGTAGATTCCTGAGGAATCACCTGAGCTTTATGAAGCATTGCATAAAAAGTGTGCAAACTTTCGGTTTGCCTAGCAGGTAAATTGATTCCTACCAATCTTTCGATAGCCTCTGCTATTGTAACGACTCCGTTTTGAGTCAATACAAAATTACGAATAACATCTAATGCTTTGTCTCCGATCCCACGAGGAGGCAAATTAACAACTCTACGTAAACTAGTAAAATCAAATGGATTAAGCAAAAGTCTAAGGTAGGCCAAGACATCCTTAATTTCTTTTCGCTCATAGTACTTTACACCACCAACAATCTGGTAAGGAATTCCAGCCTCTATAAAAATTTCTTCTATTTCGCGAGACTGCGCATGAGTTCGGTACAATACCGCAATTTCTCTCAAATCATCATGATCCTTTGGTAACTGAGGAACTCGCCCACCAAAGCCACCGCGAAAACCAGAACCACGCTTATAATTATTTCTCTGCTTCGCCAAAAAAGTATCCAAGATAGAATAAGTTTGAGGTAATTCATCGTCTATATCCTCATACTCCAGTTCATCTGAAGAATGAGAACCGCTAACCAATCGCACTATTTTTTGAACAATAAAAATCGCTTCGGCTCGCCCATCATATACCTCTTCTATAATTACCTTGTCCCCTGATTCATTGTCAGTCCATAAAGTCTTTGGGGTTTGACCTTGGTTCAATTCAATCACTTTTTGAGCAGCAGCCAGAATATTTTTTGTAGATCTATAATTCTGCTCTAATTTAACTACTGTGCTTTTTGGAAAATCTTTTTCGAAATTTAAAATATTAGCAATATTGCTTCCACGAAAACCATAAATACTCTGAGCATCATCTCCGACTACAAATATATTTCCTTTTTTAGCTAGTAAATGCAAAAAGGTGTACTGAGCTTGATTAGTATCTTGATATTCATCAACTAATACATAAGGCCATAGCTCTTGAAATTTTCTAAGCACTTCTGGAAAATTCTGAAAAATAATTATTGGCAACATTAATAAATCATCAAAGTCTACTGAATTCTGTTTATACAAAAAATCCTGATAACGAGCATAAACCTGGCCAACAATATCAGCCAAATGACCTTCTAAACCCAAAGAAATATTTGCTGGCGTTTGTAATAAATTTTTTGCACTCGAAATATAAGCTCTGAACAACGTTGGTGCATACTGCTTAGGAATATTCAAATCCTTAAGGATATCTTTAATAATTTTTACCTGATCATCTCCATCCAAAATTGCAAAACCAGAATTATAACCTAGCTTCACTATATACTTCCTCAAAATTCGTACCCCGATAGAATGAAAAGTCCCCAAAGCTGGTTGAGAAACCAACTTACTGTTATTGCCAGATAATAATTTGTTTACACGACTCTGCATTTCCTTGGCGGCTTTGTTAGTAAAGGTTACTGCCAAAATTTGATCAGCCTTAAACCAATCTTGCTCTATAATATAAGCTATTCGGTAAGTCAAAACTCGAGTTTTTCCACTTCCAGCACCAGCTAAAACTAAAACCGGCCCTAATGGGGCGGTCACGGCCTGCTGCTGTTTATTGTTTAGAGAAGAAAGGTTCATACTTACAAATTATATCATTTATTTTATTCTTAAAATCTATTGACTTAACAAAGATTTTATAGTAGCTAAAAATTAGAAATATTCCTAAAATTCCGCATATTTATGCCCTATGTGTATAAAAAATGGCTTAACTCTAGGGCGTATTCGGAGTAATCCCCAGCTTTACTTGAAATCCCTAAAACGCCTTGTTAAACTTGTTAAGTAATTGCATAAATTGATCCTTTTCCTTGCAATTTTTTATTTAAATCATAAGTTTTTCCTAAAAATTATTCATATATTTGGTGGTATTGGGGGAGATTCTTGGTTTACGCCAAAAATCTTATACTGATCAGAATTATGTTTTACAGGCAAAAATATACCCGCTTCACATTTAACTCAATATATCATCAAAACTATAAAAAGATATTGGCTAATTAGCCAGTATGTTTTTAGAAAAATTTGGCACTCTTTAAAATCACAGTACCCAAGACTATCAAAATTATATACTGACCACTTCCCTTCTGTTCAATTAAACCAAAAAATGAGCATATGGGATTACTCCATCAACTTCTCTAGTGAAATTTTGGTTGGATTAGTGGTTTTTGTTGTTGCAGCAATCAACTTAATAGTGTTTAACCCTTTAAAAGCTGAATATAACCATAACGATAATAGTCTTGCAGCTCAATTACTTCGTTATCACCCAAATGCCAATCCTCAACTAGCTAACAAACAAAATACTATTAGTACTAAAGTCGTTAGTGAAGGAGTTTTTTCTCAAGCAAGTGCAAGCAACAATGATTTATTGGGAACCACAGCAGAAGTAGAAAACTTAGCAGAAGAAACCCAAATAGAAGATAGTGGGATTACCAAACCAAACCCAGATAGCATCCAAAGCTTAGCAGCGCGACAAGTTAAAATTTATAAAACCAAGCCATTTGATACTGTTTATACAGTAGCTGCAGAATTTGGCCTAACCACAAAAACAATTCGCGAAACTAATAGCCTACCTAACAATGCTTTATTAGCAGATTGGGATTTAATCATCCCGCCGGTAGATGGAATTGTAATTCAAGTTACCAATCCAAACTTAACATTAACTGATGTTGCTCATTATTACTCTGCGGATATAAAACAAATTGTTTCTAAAAATGGATTAGAAGATGAGGAAGACATGGTAGAAATTGGTGGATACTTAGTTATTCCAGGTGGAAGCTTGCCAAAACCAAAAGAAGTAGTAACTCCAAAACCAACAACTACTACTAAAAAGTTTACCCCATCCGTACCTAGAGCAGCTACAATTAGCGGTAACCACAAATTTGCTAGCGGTTACTGTACAGACTATGTGGCTCGTAACGTTGCAGGTGTAACCTGGGGTGGTAATGCCAATCAATGGATTGCTAATGCTAAAGCACAAGGCGTTAAGGTAGATCGAAACCCAGTTGCTGGATCAATCTTAGTAACTTCTGAAAACCGTCGCTATGGTCACGTTGCAAAAATCGAAAGCGTTAGTGGTGACAAAGTGACAATTAGTGAGTGGAACTATGCCGGTCTTTATAAAAAGACTGTCCGTACTCTTGATATAGATAGCTCAATAATTAAAGGAGTTATCCATCCTTAATAAACTTAAATAAATAATTTTAAAACCCCTCTTTACTCGAGGGGTTTTTGATTTAATCAAAATAAATTTTACTGTATTAGTACAAGACCAAGTTTTACTGTAAGTTTGTAATAATTTTTTGTAGTCGTTCCTTACTATCACTAGGTGCATACCCAGAAGCGATCCCAGAAACCAATAAATGAGTTTCCTGAGGTAATTTAGCAAATACTGTTTTGTATTATTGAATCAATATTAATCTCTTCACCTTTCTTAGCAGAAACCTCTTTTAAATAATCATCCAAATAAACAGAGGTATCTTCTTGGCTATTAAAAGATTCTGGACGAAATATCTTCATGTTTAATAGCTTCTTATTATCTTCTGAAGATTCAAGCTCTTTTAAAAATTTTTCTGCATAAAATGGGGCTTCTAAGTCCTTTAAAAAATCCTTTCCTGTTGCAATATGTACTGTTTCATTGCCACGTTCCATCTCTAACTTAAATTGATCTATTATTACAGGCAAATCACCATTATACCGAGCTTCTCGTCCAATTTTTTCAAAGTTACATTAAATTATTTTTTTACTCGGCCACTATTAGAGCCTTCTGGAAGATTATTAGTTCCTACGTCATCGAGATCCAAACTAAGACTTTGTCCAGTAAAATCATCTGTCGCAGAGAAACTAATATTCTTAAATAAAACTACTGATTGACCAACCTGAGAATTAGATGGAGTAATTTTGACTGTAAACTCTAAAACCCTCTCAGGACGACTCTCTCCAGAATGAGCTAATAACTGACCAAGATTCCAAGTTAATTTGCCGGTAGAATTATCATATTTAACTAGATTCTTTTCGCTAGAAGTAACTGTAGATATATCCATATTTACCCCCACTGGTACAAATCCAGTCAAAATTCCAGACCGCAAATCATTAGAACTGTTAGATAAACTCAAATTAACTTTAAAAGAACTTTCCTTGCCTACCTGAGGTGGCAATGCCCCTCCAACATGATTTACTCCACCACTTAATTCTGCAGGGCTAGAAATCTTTAATACCAAGTCGCTTCCAGAAATAAAGCTTGAGTTTTGATTAGACTTAATTTTTGGTTTTGCAGTAATTATTAGATCTTTATTCCCAGAAGTTGTAGCTGGATCTTTAACTTTAAAAGAGGCTTTTACGGTCCCGGAGTCATTTGGATTTAGACTTGCCAAAACAGGCAAAGAAGAACCATTCCATGTAACTGTTTGGTCTTGTACAAAACCTGATTCGGTTTTTATCGATCCATCTACAATGCTAGCTGATTCTATTTGCAGAACCACCTGAACACCAGTATTAACTACCTGAGTGTTATTTTGAAATTTCAATTCTACCGAAACGGTATCCCCAGGGTCTACAACCCCACCTGCACCCTTACCAGAAGAAGTTTTTAACTCAATAGATAAAGGTTTTGCAGAGATACTAGTACTAATACCTGTACTTGATTGAGTGAAAAAATTACCGTTATCATCAAGAACCAATAATTCTGCTTTAAAATCAAAAGCTTGGCCAGAGCGGGCAGATTTGAAAGCGCCTTGAAAACTTATTTTTCCATTGGCGTTTGCTTTTAAGGTCCCTAAATTCCAAATGTTATTACCCAAAGAAGGTTCTGGAGTACTAGAACCATACCCAAACCCTTCTGGATAAGTAATTTGGATACGTGCGTTATCAATATCTTTATTAGAGCTATTACGGTAAAATAAATCATATTTTACCACCTCACTGTTATTAGCTTCCTTTGGTCCAGATAAATCCAAAACCACATCCGCAGCAACTAATCTAGCAACATGGGAAGCTTCCATGCTAAATGGCGAATTAAAATTATCAAACCTATATCTAAGCCTAGCAACTATCTTCTTTTGATCATTAACATTCCCTTGAGCAATCGTCTTAACTATTACTACGGCATTTTGGCCAGTAGTTAAATCAGGAACTTGAAAACTAGACCCAGATAAATTTTCTGCTTTTGGCGTACTAGCCGAATAAGCAACCCCTTCGTCATAAACCAACTCCAAATTCATATCAACTAATTTGGCGCTATCTTGATTCAAAATTTTGATTTTATAAACTAGCTCACCACCAGCCTGTGTAATTTCTGGAGCATCAATAGTTAATTGAACCTTAGCCTGCTCTGTTCTTTCTTGTTTTTTGGGCCAAAATGCAAAAACTGCCAAGGCTATAATAATAACCGAGCCTAAAATAATAGCTCCTACATACCACTTATTATCAGCTAAAAACTGACGGAAACGATACCAACGACTTTCTGGCTGGACTGGAGAATCTAAAAGCTCAGACTGTGGACCCATATTTATATTAGGCTGATCCGGACCCTTTACTTGTTGTGGAGTGAAATCTTCCATTTCATTAATTATACCATGGTGAAATATAACGTAGCCCTTAGTTCTCTTTCTAATTGATAACCAGCGAACCTAGTTAATAACGCTAATAAATCTGGTGCAGAGTTTATTAGATGATCATTAATATCAAAACTATTCGTTAATAATTTTTCAAATAATTGGTAAGTAGGTATAGAAACTACTTGATCACCACCATCTTCATACTTTTCAGTAAACCTACCATTTTGTAAATTAAAATAAACATTGTTAAGGCTTGAAGACTGAATATTTACCGAGAAGTCTAGACTACGAGGTGCAAGCCCCAACGCTAATAAAGCCTGAGTATAAAACTGTGCCAATACCAAAACAATAGCTTTCTCTGGTTCTAAATTATCTATTTGATTCAACTGCTCCAAGCAGTATTGATAAACTGTAAATAATTCGGTGTTAGGTTGACCGTCTGGCAAAGAACGCAAAACTAATTCTTGCATGGCCATTATAATATGCATCCCTTGCTGACTTGATATTATTTTAGAATACTTAACTAATGGATTAACCCCAATAACTTTAGCCAAACCACCAGCACCGCCAACCAAAGTAACCTCTACCAGAATATATGGCTGAAGGTGTCCACTCAATTTACTGGTCATTTTTTTTGCAGACCTAACAACCGCTCTAACTTTTCCTTCTTCTTTTGAAAAAAAAGTGAGGAGTAAATCTGCCTCACTTAAATCCTGACTTTTTATTATGAAACCACTGATAATTTGATCTGACTTAGACATTGATTTAATTTATGGGTTGGCCTGGCTAGAGGGGGCGTAGTTAGAACCAGAATCACCGTGAAAAATATTTGGATCAGCAACGTAAATTATTCCTATAATAAAACCAACTATAAACAACACAACTGCCGTTGTAATCCATACATTAGCCCTGGCTTTGGCAACATAGGCAAAAGTAGAAGTGAAATGATTTTGTGCAAATTCCACCTCCGAATCAATAATTCGATTTCTACGTTCTGGTTGAGCGGTTGGTATGTAAGAGCTTCGAACCATGTCAGGAGAAAAGAATTTAATCAAATCACTTCGAGAGATAACCCCCATCAATTTATTTGTACTGTCAGTTACAGGAACTGGATTAACTCGATCTTCAGCAAACATTCTTGAGACTTCTTCTATAGTATTTTCTGGGCGCGCAAAAGGTACGCTTTGGTTCATGATATCCTTAGCTTTAGCATTAACAATTTGTTCTACTACATGAGGAAGATGCTTATTACCACCTTGAACATAGTCCATATTAGACAACATATGAATATAAGTTGGTAAATATAGATGAGAATCAGCTGTAATGAAATCTCTTTCAGAAATAGTACCCAAAACCCTATCTTCTTCATTAACAACAGGGACTCCAGTAAAATGATGTTCATGTAAAATTTCGGCCACCTCACTTACAAGAGTATCAGGTTTAACAGTAATAACTTTTGTTGACATTAAATCTTTAACTAGCATATATTTATTATATCAGAAATTTAAAAGCCGTCTTCATACATAAAGACGGCTTTTAAAAATTAAAATTATTTGCAAAGCCACGCACAATTATAACTATCAGCAGAAGCAGAGTTAGCCACCGGTCGCTTTCCAGTATCATTTAAAAATGCTTGAATTACCTGCTTAGCCTCTGCTTCTGATTTTGCAGCCGCTACTGCACTAGCAAAATCAGCAATCTTATGATCAAGTCGGCGCTCTATATAAGTAGTCCAAGCTAGCAAGATTGTACTAGTAACTAAGACTAAGACTAAAGCGTATTTTAAACCTGTAATCGCGTTCATATTTAAGTTATTAACTATTGTGGATTGTTAATTTGATAACGCAAAACTTCACCATAACCAGATTCACTAGGACCAGCCCCGCCACCAGGCTCTACACAACGCTCATTAGGATTATCTGAATTTATACAGTAATTTGTAGAAGTTGACCCAACATGGGCATCACTAAATAATGGTTTATTAGCATAGGCATCAAATAAACCTATAAACAAACCACCAGCAATCAAACCAACTAAAAAGGAGTAAGCAATCTGTCTAGTCAAAAAAGGAACTTCTTTATTCATTTTTATTTTTTAATATTCTATATATATTATAACTTAAAATAATATATTATTGTGGATAACTATACTTCTAACAATCCTATCCATACCCCTACTCCATTAACTGAAGTTTGTATCTCATAATCGGCTTCTATTTCTAAGCTAGTTTTGATTTGATTTATAAAAGTTTTCTTTCGATCTACCAAATTAGTTAAAACATTAGCTAAGTTTTCATCGGAAGTTGTGTAATACAAATCTACAATCTGTCCAACTTGAAGACCGCTTTTTTTACGTAAATCTTGAACAGCTCTTTCTAGTTCCCTAGCAAGTCCTTCATCTTTTAATTCTTGAGTAATCTCTAGGTTTAAATTAATACCAAGTTTATTTTCAATCTTAGAAATCCAACCAGAACGGTTAACGACTTCAGTATTACTGACTTTTTTTACATTAAGCTCTTCGGCCAAAATAGCTTCTAAAGCAGAATCCAAACCTTGCTGATCATTACCCAAACTATACTGCAATTCACCTAAAGGTTGTCTAACCTTCAGATTCTGTTCTTTACGCAAACTCAAACCCAATTCTACCAGACTACGAACTGATTCCATTTCTTCTAAGCTGCTTTCTCTATAATCACGAACCTCTGACCACTTAGCAAGATGCACCGATGGTTGCCCAGTCAAATCTCGATAAATTTCTTCTGATAAATAAGGCATTAAGGGAGCGAGCATTTTAGAAATTTCTACCAAAGTAAAACCAAATACCTCTAAAGAATCTTTAGATTCCTGAGTACCCGCTTTCATTCGATCGCGACTTCTACGAACATACCAAGTGGAAAGTTCAGTGACCAATTCCGAAATCGCCCTACCCGCCTTAACAGTATTATATTTGTCCATTTGAGTAGTGACTTCTTTGTGAGTAGCGAACAACTTAGACAACATCCATAAATCTAAACTATGAGTTGAGCTAGGAACAATATCCTCAACTTTATTTTCTGAATACATTCTAAAAAACTTCCAGGTATTCCACAAAATCAAACTCAATTTTCGATTAACTTCAGAGACCCCGGTTTCTGAAAAATTCAAATCCTCACCAGAAGTCACCGGACTGTTAAGTAAATAAAACCTTACTGGGTCAACACCATATCTTTCGATAATTTGGTATGGGTCAGGGAAATTATTTTTCGATTTAGACATTTTACTACCATCCTCAGCTAAAATCGTTCCTGTGGTAACAACATTCTTGAAAGGAGCTCTATCAAATAGGATGCTACTCATAACATGCATCACATAAAACCACGCTCTTGTCTGAGGAATATACTCTGCAACAAAATCCGCTTGGGTTCTTTGTTCGAATAACTCTTGATTTTCGAAAGGAGCATGTAACTCAGCAAAAGGCATACTCGCTGATTCTACCCAACAATCAACAACTTCCGGAATACGACTCATTAAACCAGAACACTTTTCACACTTTACTTTTATCTGATCGACATAAGGACGGTGCAAATCTAAATCATTTAATTTAGCTGGATCGTAATTTGGATAAATATCATCAAAGTTAGTAGATTTTTCTTGCAACTCCGCAACAGATCCAACACATACAACGTTAGTGCAAGACTCGGTATCACACTTCCAAAATGGCAAGGCAGTAGCCCAATAGCGATTTCGGGAAATATTCCAATCTGGAGCATTTTGAATCCCTTGTGCAAAGCGACCCTCTTTTAGATGCTCTGGGTACCAATTAATGTTTTGGTTAAGCTCCAGTAAGCGTGATTTTATTTTTTGAATATTAATAAACCAAGCTGGTAAAGCTGAATAATACAAAGGAGTTCCGCAGCGCCAGCAGTGAGGATAGCTATGAGTAAAATTAAGCAGTTTGTAAACCAAGTTTTTTTGCTTAAGTTCATCTAAAACAATTTTATCGCCATCTTTAAAAAACTGTCCTCGTAAAGAAGAAGGAGCATTATCTATATATTCACCTTTACTGTTAAGCATTGCTTCACGGGGAAGATCTCGATTTTTTGCTGCCACATAATCCACCTCTCCATACATTGCTGCATTATGAACTATTCCCGTTCCATCTTCTACAGTTACATAATCTTCAATGTAAATTTTGAAGGCAGTATTGTTTGGATTATTAATCACCCCATTATATAGAGGTTCGTATGTTAAACCCTCCAAAGAGCGGCTCGAAACTTCCATCTTCACTTCATAATCACCTTCTAAAATTTCTAATCGCTCTTTAGCTAAAATATAATTTTCACCATTTTGTTCGATTACTACATATATGATATCTGATCCAATATTTAAAGCTGTATTACCTGGAAGCGTCCAGGGAGTAGTTGTCCAAGCTAATGCAAAAGTATTTTCATTAGTCTGCATATCTACAATTCTCTGCCCAGACTGCAATTTGAACTTCACAAAAACAGAAGTTTCTGTAACATCTTTATAGCTATTATCCATAGCCACCTCAAAATTAGAAAGAGGAGTTTCGCAGCGACTACAATAAAGCAAAACTTTATTATCTTCGTAAATCAAACCTTTTTCCCAAACCTGTTTGAGACCCCACCAAACACTTTCCATAAATGTGGTGTCCATGGTCTTATAAGAATTTTCGAAATCAACCCAGCGAGCCATTCTTTGAACCATGTTCCCCCATTCACCAACATAAGTAAGAACGTTTTCGCGGCAAGCTAAGTTAAATTTTTCAATACCAACTTCTTCAATTTGTTTTTTTCCAGAAATTGATAATTTCTTTTCAACAATATTTTCAATAGGCAAACCATGACAGTCCCACCCCCAAACACGACGAACATAGCGGCCACGCATAGTTTGGTAACGACCAAATGCATCTTTCACAGCCGAACCTAAAATATGGCCATAATGAGGTGTTCCAGTTGCAAACGGTGGTCCATCATAAAAAATAAATGGTCTGCCATTTTTAGTTTGTTCTAAAGATTGTTCGAACATTTTACTCTCTTGCCAGTACTTTAGAGTTTCTAATTCCTGCTGATTAAAATCTGGAGTATTAGCCCTAGCTGGAGTTTTGGATTTGTGGTTATTGTTTTCTTCTAATTGATTTTCTGTCATAAATTTATAGTTACATTTGTTCTGGAGCCTTAATTCCTAATAAGTCGAGTCCATTTTTTAATACCTGTGCGGTGGCCTTAATTAGATTCAAACGAAAATTTCGTTTTACTAAATCTTCTTCTTTCAAGATCGGCGATGATTCATAAAAAGTATTAAAGGTTTGAGAGAGCTCAAATAAATAATTGCACAGTATATTAGGAATAAAATTCAGGGCAACTACTTCTATAATTTCTGGAAACTGGTTAAGTTTTCTAAGTACTAAAAAATCTTCTTTATTTAGATCAATACTGTTAATTTCTACTTCCGAAAAATTCTCTTCTATAATTGTCTCTGTAGATTTTCTTAATATTCCATTTATTCTTGCATGCGTATATTGCAAATAAGGACCTGTGTTTCCTTCAAAAGACAACGCCTTATCCCAAGTAAAGACGATATCACTTTTATAATTATGAGAAAGGTCAAAATACTTGATAGCACCCTGCATAATTAATTTTGAGATCTCTAGTTTGTTGCCTAAAGTAGGGTTTTTTTCTTCTATAATTGCCAATGCTTGCTCATTAGATTTAGAAATTAACTCATTGGCTCCAATAATTGTACCTTTGCGAGTACTCATTGCTCCTTCTGGTAAACTTAAAAACCCATAAGCAATATGCACAGCCTCATCAGGGCTTTCTATAACCCCTAATAATTCTAAAATTTTAAAAGTTTGATTGAGAGTATGGCTTTGTCTATTATCAACTACATAGATCTGTTTTTCAAAATTCGCTTGTTCTTTTCTATATATATAGGTAGCTAAATCACGAAGCAAGTAAGTTGTAGCGCCATCAGATTTTATTACTATCGCCACCCCTAAATTATAATCTTCTAAATTGACAATCTGAGCGCCTTGAGATTCCACTAACAAACCTTTAGCTTTCAATCTTTCCAAAACATCCGGCATCTTATCAGCAAAAAAACTTTCCGGCCAATCATTATCTGATTTACGAACTCCCAAGTCATCGTAGATTACGCTATATTCTTTCCAGCTCCAATCCCTAAACTGTTGCCAAAGCTTTTTGGTTTCACTATCGCCTTGCTCCAATTTTACAAATTCCTGCTTTCCCTCTTCGCGAAGATCAGGGTTACTTTCAATTTCTAAATTGATTTTTACATATAATTTATTTAATTCGACAATTGGATCTTTCTCTATAATAGATAAGTCTCCCCATTTTTTATAAGCGT
>CAYRJC010000007.1:0-26404 GCA_964424635.1 uncultured Candidatus Saccharibacteria bacterium
AAGCCTGTCGAAATCTTAATTCCTTACATCAAAATTTTGACTAAGCGAGGCGATCTAATTTTAGAACCATTTGCCGGTAGTGGTTCCACTTTAATCGCAGCTACCCGAATGAAACGTAGATGTTACATCATGGAAAAAAGTCCTGTTTACGCCGAAGTGGTTCTAAAACGCTGGGAAAATCTAACCGGGTTAAAAGCTAGAAAACTATGACTCAATTACTCCTCCCCGCTCCGCCACCTAACCCACTCGAACAAAGGCAGATTAAAAAGAAAGCTGAACTGATTGAACAGCTCAAAAAAAACGCCTATTATCCAAATTGCCTGTGACAAGGTCATTGTAGGTAGGGCTACCTTCTACCGTTGGCGAAAAGATGACAAAGAATTTGCCGAGCAAGTGGAACAATCACTCAATGATGGTGCCTACTTAGTAAGTGACATGGCTGAGTCCAAACTTATTTCTGCCATCAAAAAAGAAAGTTTACCCGCAATTATTTTTTGGCTCAAGAGCCATCACCCTAAATACCGAACTAAACTAGATGTTAATGCAAACTTCCGTAATTCAGACGAGCCGCTTACTGCTGAACAGGAAAGTTTGGTACGTGAAGCACTAAGACTTGCTGGGGCAGGTTTCCAAAATATAATTAAGCAACAAAACAATGGAGAAACAACTAGAGACAACAATCCTACCGACCAACGTAAACTGTCAGATGATTCCTCAGGAACTAGTGGACAGGATGATCGAAGACCGGAAAGTGAGAACAGCGATCACTCGTGAGAGCCATTGGTATTTCTTCCACTTCTACTTTGCCCACTACGTTAAGTATCCTACTGCTTCTTTTCAGAAAGAGATCTTCGATTTAACGGAGCGTGAAGAACTGGGAAACTTTTTCGTAGTGGCATTCCGAGGCAGTGCAAAATCTACTATCGTTACCACCTCATATCCTATTTGGTCTATCCTTGGCAAACAGCAAAAGAAATTCGTATTGATACTTTGCCAAACACAAGCTCAAGCCAAACAGCACATGATGAACTTGCGCCGTGAATTGGAAAACAATGTACTACTTAAACGTGATCTTGGCCCATTCAACGAAGAATCTGATGAATGGGGTTCATCGTCATTAGTATTTTCAAATTTAGGAGCCAGAATTACTGCTGCCTCCAGCGAACAATCTATTCGCGGGCTTCGCCATAATCAACACCGCCCCGATCTAATTATCGGTGATGACGTAGAAGATATCGCTTCCACTAAAACCCGTGAGGGGAGGAATAAAACCTACCAATGGTTAACTGCTGAAGTTATTCCAACTGGTGACCGCAATACCAGGATGGTTATTGTCGGAAACCTGCTTCATGAAGACAGTTTGCTCATGCGAATCAAGGAAGATATTGAAAACGAACAGATTGATGGTATCTTCAAGGAGTATCCCTTGCTCAATACTCATGGAGAAATTTTATGGACTGGTAAATATCCCACCATGGGTGAAGTCGAAATTGAAAAACGTCGAGCTGGTAATGATTTTGCGTGGCAAAGAGAATATTTACTGAAGATTGTCCCTGCTGAGGATCAGGCTATCCACCGAGAGTGGATTCACTACTATGACAAATTACCTGAAAAGAAGCAGGTATACGGAGGATATACTTCGAATATTGAAATCCGTATTGGAGTGGATCTGGCCATCTCTAAAAGAGATACCGCTGATTACACCGCCATGGTCATTGCTCAGTTATTTGAGACAGAGTTAGGCCATTATGAAATGTATATTCTCGATACAATAAATCGTAGATTAACATTTCCTGAAACTGTAGACTTGTGTAAGAGCCTCAATGAATCATATAAGCATGACGGCTTACACCCTACTTTCGTAATTGAAGATGTAGCTTACCAACAGGCTCTGCCTCAGCAACTTAAAAACGAAGGTATCCACAATGTTCATTCTATTAGACCAGGAAACCAAGATAAACGCACCCGACTCACACTTACTGCCCACATGATTAAGAATGCCAAAATTTTCTTTCCTAAAACAGGATGTGAGGAACTAATTAATCAGATCGTACATTTTGGTGTCGAAAAACATGACGACTTAGCCGATGCATTTTCTAGCTTAGTTTTGGACTTTCTTGAAAAGTCACCTTTCGTTCCCAGAGTATACACATTTGATTGGGGTGACTGGGGATAAGGTTTTATTCAACTATCTTACAGTCATTAACTATGACATTACCAAGTTTCCCAGAAACTTTACCAATGAGAGTTATTTTCTGAGCTTTCGCTAAGTTAGCAAGAGCATTAGAATCAGATTTATCAAACATACATTGTACCCCGAAAATGCTATTACCATTTTCAAAGCTTACGTAAGGACTATCTAAGATGTCTTTGCCAATGTCTTTGATAGTACCCGAAATTTGTACTTGCTTATTCTTGTATTGATTGTCGGCAGCTACTTCATTAGCTTCATAGTCGGCAGCTAGTTTCTTAGCATCAACCTGAATTGCGGCCGGCTGTGCTTGCGCATCAATTTTTGTTCCATTGGGACCAGCAGTTGTGTTAGTGGAATCTTTTGAATCTCCACCGCTTGCTGCGATAATACCAATGAGTATAAAGAATGCAATGATTGCACCCAATACCGTTAGGACCTTGTGGCGCATAAACCAGTTGCGTTGATCGGTCTGGCAGTGCGGGCACTTCGTTGCTTTGGCGTCTATTTCTTTTTGACACCCTTTGCATTTTTTCATGTTTAGACAGGTCTTTCCGCTGATGTTTTGCTTTGCGGATAACACAAAGCCCCACACTCAGCTGGCGACCCCTTGCGGAGAACGCCCATAGCCCTTTCGGGATATGGCCTGTCTAAAGCGCTGAACGTAGGGTTCAGTATTTTAGACAGGGCTGTTTTCACCATGCCAGCGTGACCGCTGGTTTAGGCTACTTAATTAATTGTTAACGTAATTATACGTCATTTTGAGGATTTCGTATAATCCAGTCCATGTTAGCTTAGGTCAATAATACTGTAAAGATAGAGTTACCAACAGGTGATCTAGTTATTACAATAACTTACTTGACAGTGTCATTTGTGAGGAGTATAAATAGGGTATGGGGGTATAACCTATATTATTAACTTGTGGATAAATATGAAACATGACTTAGATCCAAAACTAAAGAAAAGAGCTATTCATCGTGCAAAAATTATTAAAGGGCAAATGGAGGGATTGATCAAGGCTATTGAAAATGAAGTCTACTGCCCCACCCTCATGGAACAATCGTTATCCATTCAAAGATCATTAAAAAGCCTAGATTCATTCCTATTAGAAAACCATCTTCGCACTCACGTAAAGCATCAAATGCAGAATAATGGTGAAAGTGAAAAAGCGGTTAAGGAACTCATTAAAGTCTATACTTTATCTAATAAATAAAAATATGACTAAGCAAATAAAAATCATTATAGCTGTTGCCGTTGCTGTTGTAGGGTTTGGTGTTGTCTTATTCTTAAACCAGCCAACTGAACATGAACAAATGCAAGGTACGAGTGCCGAGCATAACGTACTTTCATCTGACCAGCAGTCTTACGACTTTGGTACGATTTCTATGAAAGATGGCAAAGTCAAAACGACCTTTAAAGTAAAAAATCCAACCGCCGAAGCTCTCACTTTATCAAAGCTATATACCACTTGTATGTGCACTGAAGCCAAGCTTGTAGTAAATGGCTCAACCGAAGGCCCGTTTGGCATGCCAGGCCATGGATCCATTCCAACCTTCGAGCAAAAGCTTGAGCCTAACGGAGAAGCAGATATTGAAGTCGAATACGATCCTAATGCTCATGGTCCATCAGGAGTTGGTCGAATTGAACGCTCGGTGATTGTTGAAGGACAAGACGGAAAACTTGCTACGTTCAATATTATCGCTAACGTAACACCATAATGAAATACAAAAATCTAATTTTACGTATACTGTTTGGACTATTGGTGTTTGGCGGTGCGCTATTTTTCCAAAGATTTCAGGCTGGCAGTGAATGGCTGTGGAGTATTAGCAATCAAGGCCAAACCCTGCTTCCATTAGTAGCGGTATCGTCATTGGTAGATAGTATTAACCCCTGTGCGTTTTCAATCCTCATAGTCAGTATTATCTTCCTGTTCGGCATTGGCAAGACCCGAGAGAATATATTCAAATACGGCATCGCTTACATATTCGGTATTTTCTTAGTTTACTTACTTATTGGACTGGGCATAATGCAGGTACTTCATGTTTTCAATGTTCCACACTTCATGTCAAAGCTCGGAGCTGGGTTGTTGATCTTATTTGGAGCAATAAACATACTAGAAACCATCTTTCCAAATTTTCCAATCAAATTTGCTATACCGCATAGCGCTCATAGCAAAATGAACGAGTTGGTCAAGAAAGTCAGTATTCCGGCGATGGTTGGACTGGGTGCTTTAGTGGGACTTTGTGAGTTTCCTTGCACTGGAGGGCCTTATTTAACAGTTATCGGTCTACTCCATGATTCAAAGACTTATTGGAGCGGTACAGGTTACCTGTTATTGTACAATCTAATCTTCATTCTCCCATTGGTTGTAATCTTGTTAGTGTCCAGCAATAAAGTCTTGGTTGATAAAGTACAAGACTTCCAGAAATCCAATAAGAAATACATGAAAATCATAGCTGGATTCATTATGATAATTCTCGCATTTGTAATCCTATCACTATGATCTACTTCTTAGTTTCAATCCTAATCCTGACATTAATTTTTGCCTATTTATACAAGGCTAGGATAAGTGCGGTTTGCCCGATTTGCGCTGGGGTGGTCATAACGTGGCTTATTGGGATAACAGGCATCTACACCAACCAATCTTGGGCAGATCCGTTATTGGTGTCAATTTTGCTTGGTGCAAGCTTGGGAGCTGTAGCTGATAAATACGGATCAAAATTCGGGTTAATCTGGAAAACTTTAATAGTTCTCATGGGGTTCCCCGCAGTATATTTAATTGTTCAAGGAAAAGTCTGGTTTGGTCTCGGATTAATCACGGCGCTAATTATCATAACCCTTGTGAATGGAAAGAATAAGGCAAATCACAAGTCACATAATCATAATAAAGATTTATTTAAAGAGTGTTGCTAACAAATAATTATTAATACATAAATATATGCAAGAAAAAATATTGTATGGAGTAGTAGGGTTGCTTATCGGCGTAGTCGCCACTTGGGCGTTCGCAAATAAAGCCGTAAACTCACATCACCCCGGGATGATGAATATGATGGGAATGAGCCAGTCCTCGCAAATGATGGATAACATAGATCGTCATTTTATTGAACAAATGATTCCTCATCATGCTGACGCAATCGCTATGGGACACTTAGCTCTTGAGAACGCCGAACATCAGGAGATTAAAGAATTGGGTCAAAACATAATCAATGCCCAAAGCGCAGAAATTGATCAAATGAAAAGCTGGTACCAAGGATGGTTTAACAAAGCAGTACCTGATGTATTTGCAGGTACTGATCACGGCATGGGATCAGGTATGATGCATGGCGGTATGATGAACAACGAATCAGATATTGAATCTTTGCGCACAGCCAAACCATTCGATAAGGCGTTCATAGAAGAAATGATCCCTCATCATCAAATGGCGGTCATGATGGCAGAAATGCTTAAAAATTCAACGGTCCGTCCAGAGATGAAGCAGTTGGCTGAAGATATAATTAAAGCCCAAAATAAGGAAATTGAGCAAATGAGGAACTGGCACAGTCAGTGGTATAAATAAAGGTCGAGTAAACTAACAAAAAGGAAATACTATGAAATTATCAAAATTACTTCATGTGGGCAGTGTGATTATTGGCTTTATAGGGGTTATTACATTTATCGGTACGCTTCTCGGCGGATCTGATAATGTCGTGTCCGGTGTAACTAAAATGGATGCGCTAGCATGTTCAGCCATTTTAATTCTTATAGCAATTTGGTCTCAACAGGGTGCAATCCATCATATGATGCTAGAAAAGAAGGGTGAGATTGTTTAATAAACTTCCATGAAAAAACCTATTATTATCGGCATTATTGCTGTAGCCGCAATCGGTATCGGTATAGCTTTGTCTATTCCTGATCAGAAACTTAGCGAATTAGAAACCAAGGGAGATAGTTCAGCAGAACAAATTGGTGAAAGTTTTGAAAACCAAGGTAGAGAGCACGTCCCTCTTGAACAAACCACAGACCCTTACAACTCTAATCCCCCTACTTCAGGGGATCATTTAGCAAACCCGGCTGAATGGGGTGTTTATCAAACCGAATTACCAGATAAACAATTAATTCATAACTTAGAGCATGGCGGTATTTGGATTTCTTATAAAGATATTGATCCTGATACAAAAGCCAAACTTGAAGGTATTGGAAAAGCCAATCCTGGTAGCGTCATCGTAACTCCTAGAGCTGCTAATGATGCGCCTATTGCTATAGCGGCATGGACGCGTTTGGAAAGACTGACCGATTACGACGAAGCAAAGATTTTAGACTTTATAAAAGCAAACAAAAACAAATCACCAGAACCCCTAGCTAAATAATCGTATATACTAAATGAAAAAAGTAATCATTCTAATCTTATTAGTCGTTGCTTTAGCTGGCTTAGTAATATATTTGCGCAAAGACGACTCAATCCAAACAATAAACACGAACACCCTCACTTCTCCAAAAGAAGATAATTCTAATCAAGCACAAACTACTCCCGTACCTGAAAGCAATCCTAATGTAAAAACTTTCACTATGGAAGAAGTGCGCAAACACGGTCCTGAAAGCTGGGATAACGGAGATTCAAGTTTACTTTGCTGGATGGTAATCCACGAAAAAGTATACGAAATTCCTGATAGCTTTACAGAAACTCATCCGGGTGGACATGTTATTTACGATGGTTGCGGTACTGACGCAACAACATTCTTTGAAACCCGACCTCAAGGCACAGGCACGCCACACTCAGTTGATGCCAGAAAACTACTGGAAAAGTTTTATATTGGAGATTTGAAAAAGTAACTTGCTACGATATGAAAAAATACATCCCATATATTGCTCTCGTTATCTTACTTTTGATCGGTGGTATTTACTATGCATCCACTAACAAAAGCAGTACTCCTGAAAATACCAATGCGTTAAATCAGGAAATCTCCGACCAACCTGTTGCTCAGAGCCATCGAGGTTATAATGTCCAAGTAACTTCAGACACTAGTAATATCAAACCAGGGCAAGCCACCAAAGTTACATATAAAATTGTGAATGACCGCAAGGAAGTGTTAAAGGATTTCACGGTTGCCCATGAAAAAATAATGCACTTTATTTTAGTCCGAAATGATCTTCAGAACTTCCAGCATTTGCACCCCGACTTTAACCAAAATACTGGCGAATTCTCTGTGAATGTAGCTTTCCCTGCCGATGGACCTTATCGTTTATTTCCAGACTTTACTCCGACGCCAGAAAACCCTCAGAAGTTACCAGTTACAGTAAATTTTGACTTAAATGTAGGTGACCAAACTAAATATAAACCCCAACCTCTTATAGCAGATGTAGCTACAAGCAAAACCTCTGGAGGATTAACAATAGATTACTATTTTGGAAACACTCCCAAAGCGGGAGCCCAGTTAGATTATGGCCTCACTATTTCAGATCCTAATATTGATGAGCAAGTACAGCTTGAAACATACTTGGGTGCAATGGGTCATGGCGTAATCCTCAAAGAGGATACATTAGACTTTATTCATACCCATGCCACGGGGATGGAAATGGAAGAGATGGAAGGTATGACAGCCGCAGAACATGCTGGACACGTAGGAGAACCGGATACCATAGATTTCTCTACAACTTTCCCTGAGCCAGGAAAATATAGAATATTCACTCAGTTTCAATACAAGAAAAAGATTTATACTACAGACTATACAATAATTGTAAATTAAAAGATATGCACGAACATCATAATCATAATTCGATGAACCATGGTCATGAAAGCCACGGCAATCATGACAGTGGTCACGACAAACACGCAGGTCATTCACCCGAAATGTTTCGTGACAGATTTTGGTTAAGTTTAATTTTAACCCTTCCTGTTATTTTGTATTCACACATGGTTCAGGAATGGCTTGGCTTTACCATGCCTGAATTCCCCAGTTCCAATTGGATTCCATTTGTATTAGGAAGCATTATATTTTTCTACGGCGGTACAGTGTTCCTAAAAAGTGCTTTAGGGGAACTCAAGGCAAGAATGCCTGGCATGATGACGCTAATATCCTTAGCAATTCTCTCAGCGTACATTTACAGCATCGCAACCACCTTCTTTATTTCAGGCTCTGAATTTTTTTGGGAGTTGGCGACTTTAATTGTGGTGATGTTGCTTGGGCACTGGATGGAAATGCGATCAGTAAGCAATGCGCAAGGGGCGCTTAAAGAATTAGCAAAACTTCTTCCTGATACAGCAGAGCTTGAAAATGGGAAAACAATTGCAGTTTCTGAACTAAAGCTTGACGATATTGTTCTGGTAAGACCAGGAGCAAAAGTTCCAGCGGACGGAGTTGTAACGGAGGGTCAGTCTGATGTTAACGAATCCATGATCACAGGCGAATCAAAGCCAGTTAAGAAAATGGATGGCATTGAAGTTATAGCAGGTACTGTTAATGGTTCGGGCATCTTACATATTAAAGTAACTAAAATCGGAGAATCCACAGCCCTTGCAGGTATTATGAAGCTTGTTGCCGAAGCTCAAAACTCGAAGTCAAAGGCGCAAATTTTAGCCGATAAGGCTGCTTTTTATCTAACTATTATTGCCATCATTTCTGGGGTAGCAACGCTCGTTGGATGGCTGGTTGCCGGACGAGGGCTAGAATTCGCGATGGAAAGAATGGTCACCGTTCTGGTGATTGCTTGCCCTCACGCATTAGGGTTGGCTATACCATTAGTCACATCTATTTCGACTACCATTGGTGCTAAGAACGGACTTTTAGTAAAACAGCGAATGGCTTTGGAATCTGCTCGGAATATTGATGTCGTGTTGTTTGATAAAACAGGGACACTGACAAAAGGTGAACAGGCCGTAGTAGACGTCTGGCCTTCTTCAGAGCAAACAGAAAATTCAGTTTTGCATATTGCAGGATCGGTTGAAAAATCCAGTGAACATAGCCTCGGACAAGCGATAGTTAATATTGCACAGCAAAAAAATATTGATTTATCGCCGGTGTCAAAATTCAACGCCATGGCAGGTCATGGGGTAGAAGCAAATTTAGACGGTAAGGATATCGCTGTCGGCGGACCGAGACTACTTCTATTAAAACAGACATCAGTTCCAGATGACTTAAAATCCAAAGCTTCTCAAGCGGATAAAGACGGTAAGACAGTTATGTATGTATTCGAAGATGGAAAAGTTGTTGGAGCATTAACTGTAGCAGATATTATCCGTGAAGAGTCCAAAGAAGCAATAAGTCAGCTTAAAGCTGAAGGTATGAAGGTTGCCATGATAACTGGTGACTCAGAAGGCGTTGCTTCTTATGTGGCCAAAGAATTAGAGCTAGACCAATATTTTGCAGAAGTACTACCTGAACATAAAGCTGAGAAAGTTAAACAGCTTCAAGGAGATGGAAGTAAGGTTGCTATGGTTGGCGATGGTGTAAATGACGCTCCGGCACTGACTCAAGCAGATTTAGGAATTGCTGTGGGTGCTGGAACAGATGTAGCTATTGAATCAGCTGGAATCGTTTTGGTTAGAAGTAATCCATTAGATATTCCAAAGATCATAAAACTCTCCAAAGCTACTTATAGCAAAATGGTGCAAAACTTATTTTGGGCTACTGGGTATAACGTCATTGCTATCCCATTGGCCGCAGGAGTATTGGCTGGTATAGGTGTATTGCTTGCCCCAGCTGTAGGTGCGGTATTTATGTCAGTGAGTACGATAGTCGTTGCATTTAATGCACAGCTTTTAAGAAAGCTTTCTTTATAAGAAAAACTACACATTTAGTATAACTAAAGGCCCTTTGAGGTCTTTTTAGTTATCTACAGCCTCCTGGACTTCTTCTACATCTTGCGTCATTCATTGGGTAGTACCATTAACTAAGGAACCAATGAATAAAGCGAGTTTAGAGGGGGTTCTAGAGCGGACCATAGCAGACAATCCGGTGGCTGCTGTGGTCTCTGAACCTCTCAAATACTGCCTGTATGCCCGTAAGTCAACTGAACAGGACGAAAGACAGGCATTGAGCATAGACAGTCAAATCAAGGAAATGTTGGAATTGGCTAATCGAGACGGCATGAATATAACCGAAATCCGGAAGGAAAGTCATTCGGCTAAAGCTTCGGGAGCCAGACCAGTATTTAATGAACTAATCTCTGATCTAAGATCAGGAAAATTCAATGCAATACTGACTTGGGCTCCTGACCGACTATCTAGGAATGCCGGAGACTTGGGTAGCTTGGTAGATCTTATGGACCAAAAGCTCTTGCATGAGATCAGAACGCATGGACAAAAATTCGGCAATAATCCAAACGAGAAATTCTTACTGATGATCCTATGTAGCCAAGCGAAGTTGGAAAACGATAACAAGAGCATTAACGTAAAGCGTGGGCTAAGAGCAAAACTTGAATTAGGACTATGGCCAGGCACACCGCCAACTGGATACTTATGTGAGTACAGGACTGACCGCAAAGGTTATCTCTTAACCGACCCAAAACGATCACCAATCATAAAAAAGATGTTCGAGAAAGTAGCAAACGAAGGTTATAGCGGTAGAGATGTTCATAACTGGCTGAAACACGAATTGAATTTCAAAACTAAATTCGGCAAGCATCTAAGCTTGAGTAATATCTACTTAATACTTAAAAATACCTTCTACTACGGTGTGGTGCAATATCCCGAAGGCAGTGGTAAATGGTATACAGGAAAACACGAAACAATTATCACCAAAGAACTTTACGACAAAGTGCAAGAACGACTTACGAAAGGAAATATTCTCAGGGTCTCTAAAGAATTTTCATTTACTAGGCTGATGACTTGCGGACTATGCAGCTCAGGTATATCTGCTGAAGAAAAATACAAGCAACTTAAAGACGGCACAAATAAAATATATGTGTACTACGGCTGTTCAAGATCTAGAGACTTGAATTGTAAATCTGGGTATATACGAGAAGAAAATCTGGTAGATCAACTAGCCAATGTAATAGACCAGATGGATATCAGTGAACTCGGAATGCGAGCCAAACTTGAGGATGAGATTAAACGTCTCAGACTCCTGCAGAGTAGTGTGCTGGGCATAGAGCCGCCGGAGAAACAGGACTTAAAGCAGATTGATATTCGGAACTATGCTAAGCATATTATCAAACATGGTACAGTCACAGATAAACGAGAATTATTGGGATGCCTAAAAAGTAAGCTACTGCTAAGCAAAAAAGAAGTTACGTTGCAGCAATAGAAAGACTACGAAAATACCGACCCAATGGGTCGGTATTTTTAACATCTGTTTTCATCGGAACCTGACGCATCTCGGTCTCCACGATAACAGGTGTTGGTGGCTGAACAGTCTTGTTGGAATTGTTCACTATAGGCGTATTATAAGGCTTTTAAGGCAATTTTGCTATCAGCTAACTGACCCATTTAGGTCTGCCTTTATTTTTAGATAAATGGGACAAATGGGACATGTCTTAAGAGTGTCCCAGAAATGTCTTACTCTATCTGTCTCTCAAACGGCTGAGTACCATCAATAATCAAATCGGCTTTGTCTTTTGGATCATCGCGTTTAAAATACGCGTCTTCATCCTCAAACCATTTATTCCACATCTCTGCTAACTCTTCTCGAGACTTCTTGTAATCGTAGGTCAGATCTCTTTCCACTCCTCGTTGCAAACAAATCTCTTTTGGAGTATCAACAAAAATACCAAAACCTATATACTCTCTGAATTCTTTTCGTAATGAACTTACCCCTTCTAATATCATTATTTTCGTAACCGGCTGATCTACTACGGGTTCAGGTTTATGCTCTGGCGTCCACTTTGATTTAGGATAGTTTAAAGTGGTGACACCGCTCTTTATAGATTCAAAAACATATTGAATAACTAGCGGCCACCAATTGAGCGGATTATCCCAGCTGGCAAAATAATCAGTTTGGACTATTTCGGCACCTAACTTTTCAGCCAATAATTTAGCGAATGTTGATTTCCCAGATCCGCCATGGCCATCAACGGCAATGAATACGGTATTGCCGACTGAAGGACTTACAGATGATAACTTTTCTTGAATGTTCATACGGGAATTATAACAAAATTGTCATTTATTATTTTTATTTCTCACTGCCATTACCAAGACCATCACTGGTGCAATCGCTAGTCCTATTCTTAACGGCCAAGAAAAATTATTGGCCAGTGCCGCTATGATAACTTGAAGTACTGCCAATAATGCCATAGCAATGGTTAAATCCAATATAACATCATTATATTTATGAGTGGCTTTGTTATTCTCATCAATAGTATTCTTCAGGCCACCGATGCTATCCATAAGTCTCTTATTTAGTTCGGCTTGTGCCTGCTTCGCCTTTAAACCACTTGGCGTGCCTATCACGGTACTGCCAGCGATATTTACTAATTCTTCGTTTGCTAAATCTTTCATATTCGTTTATATAACATGTTCTTGAGTCATCGTGGGAGGAGCTGTATCCATAATTTCAGCCAACTGAGCCTCTACTTCACTGACGTCAAAATAACTTTCTGCATATGGAGTAGCATGCTGGCTAGTGTAGTCGCGGAATAGAACGACTAGTTCATCGATTATTTCTTGGAGCTTTTGAGTTGCATCGTCACTGATCATTGCGGTTTGGCGTACAGTAGGAATACGATTGAGGTTATTACTGATATCAAGATGGGCTACTACTTGATTGCGTAAAGTTCCAAATCCGTATCCCATAAACTTGCTTTTGATCGCATCAAGCTCACTACCTTTGATGCTAATAAAATCAGGCCAGTTCAAAAAACTAATAACTCTGCTGTCTGTGTCGAGTAAGCTAAAAACCGCAAGCAAGCTCTCATGGAAAAAGGCTACATTCGCGTTTTTATAAAATTTGTCACGTGGAGCAATAACATCTAAATTTCTAAACCCATGCTCGCTAGCATATTTTTCAATATAAGCTGTGTAGGCCAACTGTTCTTTAGCAACTCGCAAAAGAAGAGCAATTTTAGTTTCCATCTTTTTTAACTTTCCTATTTTGAACTAATGCCAATAAATCTTCTTCTCGCTCCACACCTTTCAGCCTTCCTGAAACGAATCCCATTCTATAGTTTATCCCATCGCTCATAAGACGCCAATTTGATCCTTTCAGGGCTTCTTGGATACCCTTTTTAAGATCTTGCTTGCTATCGTATTCACTCCTACCTTCTTTGCTATCGACGCCTGTAAAATTAACGATTACGTCTTTGTCCATTTCCGGCGGCTGAAACTGTAGATTAGTGTAGCCAAGTATTTCAAATATTGGCATGAGGGTTTTCTGTACCTCACCAAAAGGTAACTTTTTAATTTTTGCTACCGCTTCGTACTGGTCCCTATTTTTATCCCGTTCCTCAATCTCTTTGGCAAGATTATAGAACTGAATCATATTATCCTTTTCTCTGCTGTATTCTTTGCCTTTCTCTTCACTAAAACAAAATCTACGCCGGTCTTCTTCATAATGTTCGTCAGGCTTCTTATCTTCGGTTTTACGGAGTTCTAAAGTATCTACTTCAACATGCCCACAGGAACTACAAGTATATGTAGTAGTTATAACTGAGCCTTCTCGCTTATCAATTGAGTCGACTTCGTGTTTACATTTCACGCATAAGGGTGGTTTAGTCAGATATTCCTTATTATCGTCGTACAAAGCGCGTCGTGGTACACATTTGTTCGGACAGTCATAGAAAATAAAATATGATCCTCGCCCTGGCGCTCATCGAAATGCTTGGTGCTTACTATCATTTGAGATTTGCACTTTAAACACATCACACCTTTTGGCGCTATTGCGGTTTCCAATTTTTCATCTTTGAGACGGTCGCGCTCCATCCACTCTCGGATCGTTTCTGCTTTCTGTAAATATCTTTCACCGGCTTCGTAGTACAGCATTAGCTGGTGAACAACATACTTCGCATGTTTCTTATCTTTTTCTGTTGCGCCGTCGACTTTGTACTCCGATAAATCTTTATTCAGAATACTATCTTCAATGCTTCGGCAACATTCGACTGTTATTGAGTCGTAGAGATCGTTATAATAGACTTCTTCTTTAAGGTGAGTCATATTCTTATACCTAACCCATTAATGTCATTCTTTAATTTTCGCAATCCCACTAAAAGAGCTGGATGACATTTATCCATTCGTTTTTTGGTACCACAGATACATTTAACATGCTTAGGCAAATCTGATTTTCTCAAATAGCTTTTATATACATCCCATTTATCAGAAGACTTTTGCATTGCCTCGAGCGTAGAATTTACTAGCTCCAAATCTCCGAAACGACCCTGGTCAAGATAATACTGAATGACGCCCACTTCTGAATGACCGTATTCACCCCATGGTCTGCGACCATATTTCTCAAAAAACGAATGACTATATAAATAAGGAATTATAACTTCTTGGACAAGCTTGGGAAACGACAGATTTTCTTTAATATACTTATTTTCCGCCTGTGGGGCACACAAGCAAAGCCTTCCGTCGGGGTAAGCATGTAAATCTGCAATAGGAATTTGCAACCGCTTCGCTAAGTTTTTTATCCTACCTCCAACCTCTTTTACTATAGGAAAACCCTCATTGGTACCACGTGGTATAGTGACTTCGAGTTTATAAACATCATGAATCAGTATCCCATCTTTACTCTCTTGAGGCGCAGGGTTCATAATGCTGACGTGGGCTTTCTCGTTATAGAGCATATCAAACTGAATAAGCCCCGTAACCAGTATATGATCGGGGCTCATTGAAAATTTTAGGCTCGGAAAGTTAGCTGCAAGCCAAGTCTGATCCTGCTCAATAAACTTCATAATTACTCAGACAGCCATGGCTTATTAGGCATACCAGTCATTACTACTGAAGTACGGGACTGGGACTTCTCCTCTGTTTGTTTAAATATCATGCTCCATTTCTCTTCCCCGGAGAGATCGCCATTATCCAAAGTTTCCAATGTTTCAGAAGCTTTTGAGGCTACAAACTCCTTCTGCGAATCCGTCATGGTTTGAGAGACATTGTTATTGGAATTTGCAGGATCAACCAATCCTATTATTTGGTTATCTCTAAATGCACTCATAACGGTAATGAAGCAGTTTTCCAGATCCGACTTATCGGAGACATCTTCCAGGTGCTTAATGACAAAGAGCTCGAGAACAAAGGTTCTAATCTCTACATTATTACGCTTTTTCCAGATCTTCACGAGCTTAATTATATCTTCGCAATTACTATTCACCACATGTTCGATGTGAGTTTTAAGGTTAGTTTGCATGCGTTCTTTGTCACCATAACTTACATGCAAAAACACATCTTCGCTATCCTTAATAAATCTCCCGGGGACCACATCAATATGATAGTCGTTATTATCTTCGTTACCTTGAAGTCCAGTAATGCGCACAGCGGAAGTTTTGGGCTGAATAGTATATTCTTCAGATAAGAGACTTACCATGTCATCGTAAATCTGTTTTAATGAACGCTCATCTGAACTGGGAAAATACACCACAATATCTAGATCGTAGCTTTCATGTATAGCGGTTCCTTTTTTTACTGAACCGGCAATTTTAATGACTGGATTCTCGTCAAACTTTTCTGCAAGAAAATTACGCACTTCCTGCTCGTGCTGTTCTAGCTGGCTATTATCCTCTGAATCCAGCTCTTGAGACTTTAACAAGTCTTCCAAAAATGTATTTGCCATCTTTGTATTAGTTAATTTTTAATGTCGGAGCAAACCCTCCGTTTTGGTGATCATAATCATATACGAGCAAATGAGGGTCAACTTTTGGTAATAAATCTTGGCCACAAGCCACCGCAATCGGAGCTGGTATAGCAGGAAACAAATGCACTATGGAATCATGCCCGTACTGGTCTCTAATTTCATTCATGACAGCGCGGTAGATCTTACGAAATTCTATCAATGCACTAATAGTGCTTAATACCGATACATCGGGCTGATCAGCCCTTATCTCATATAGCGGTATTTCTTTATTGAACACCTCTTTTACGGCTTTGCGCTGAACTTTACCACTGACAGACAGAAGAAGTGCCACATCATTAGAGCCATGTTTCTGATTTGACCGCAATACTTTATAACCAACAGGGTTACCAACAGACTTCCAAATCCAGTCATCAGTATCACGGTGTTTTTGGTACAAATCAGAAGGTGTAATGTTGCCAATAGTATTACCTAACCGCACTAGTAAAGGGATTGGGCCTAGCGCGAAAACAGATAAATGATTAGGCAACGAACGGTTGAAATTCTTACCAAACCCTTCAGAAAATCTTCTGTGAATTTCCTTTGCTTGAGAAAGCCAGTAATTTTTATTACCTCGCCCTGGAAAATCGGTCAGATCAATTAAGATCTCGTGCTCATCAGGATATCGTGGTAGAGATAACACAGCTTGCTGAACCTGTTCTGCAGGTATATTCATACGACGGTCACCGATATTGGCCATAAATCTGACAACGGTGGTTTTCATATTATCGGCTAGCGATGTTTGTAACTGAATGCGCCGCTCGTGTTCTTGTTTGAAAGACTTGAGCATGTCTACCGTATATTTATCCTTTTGCCTTCCATCTATCAGCTTCGAGTGCTCCAAGCACATTAACATGAGATTGGAAAAATCTTGAGCAAGTTTAGACGACAATTCAGAGTCTCCGCGAGGACCAGTAGGAGTCCAGGAGATTATGTGTGCAATGTGGCTATAATTATCTTCCTGCAAAGTCAGATTATCTCTCCACACCATTTTATTGCAGCCCAAAAACTCGCATCGGCCTGCTGTGGCCACCCACAATTTTAGCTGAGTCTTTATGGGTATGGGCCGACGTTTTGTATTACTTTTTCTGTTCGATTTTTTTGCTTTCATATAGTCGTGCTAGTGCTTTTTATCCTTAGGAGGATTTGGATCATGCCCAGGAGCAACAGTGTCGCTATCACGGATCGGTCCATCAGGTCGATGAATTCTCACTTCACCGCCGCCAGTATTTTTTGAAAATTCTTTTGCGGCCTTCTCCGCTTCTTTCTGGGTATCGTAATGACCTGCTGCGCGGTCTGCCCCTTCACGTTTTACTTTCCAATCGTCGTTGTCTTTGTCTTTTGTCACATGGTAATTTGCCATATGCTTTCTCCTTAAATAAAAACCATTCCCCAAAAATCGGACTGTTTAGGAAATAGCTTTTATTTTGGTTTTACTTTTAAAGTTTTATTGATTTATTTCTTCATATACGTATTCGTTTTCGTTATTCGAATTGCGTATTACATCAATCACTCGCCCTTGGACCCTGAAGTCCTCACGCATTATAATCGGTCGATAGTGAGGGTCTGAAGACATTGGCTTAAGGATTACCGCGTTGTCGGTGAAGGAAATTTTTTTGATCACTGCCATCTCATTGATAATAGCAACAACCTTCTCACCTTCATTTACGTTTTCGGTAATCTCAGTAAGGACTAGATCCCCGTCTTTAATACCAGCATCCACCATGCTGTTACCTACGGCTCTGACAGCAATGGTCTGCTCGGGATCATGCCCGCGCAGAAACTCTCTATCGAGGGTTACAAATTCATCCGGCTGCTGGTCAGCATAGACCGATAAATTATCGCAGCCAGCATTGCCCACAACCGGCAACATGATCGTTTCGGAACGCACAGATTTGGTACGAGCCAATTTGATATTGCGATTTTGGTATCGGGAGCGAGTAATAAGTCCTTTTTTTTCCAGCGCTTCCAAATATTGCGTTACGCTGCGGACGGAGGTAGCTCCAATCAGCTCTTTCAGCTCATTGAGCGTAGGAGACTCTCCATGTTCGCTGATATACCTTTGGATTATATTGAACACCTCCACTTGCCTTGGTGTCAGGCGAGGGGTCTGTTTAAACATAATTCATTATATGCATAAGGTTAGTTTTTGCGCAATACCCACTTATCCACTTTTTTATCCACCTTATACACATTTATCTTGACACCCTATTTAAACCCGGTATTATTAAGGCATAATCTTATATTTCTTGAACAGTAAGATCTCGGCTCCCCTGGAGCCCAAAACATAATACCCATCCAAAACTGCTTTGCAGTGGGGGTCCTGCTGGGTGAGGCGTTCAGAAAACAGTAAGACGTTTCTTTCGCATTCAAGACAAAGAGCAAATATTAACTGCTCTCTGTTTTATGCGCGGAAAGGTCTTTTTTGATATTTCTGGCAACAGAGCGCTGAAAGGTGTTTATGAAAAATAAACGGACCCGAGCTATCCAATCACGGATCGCAAAACAAAAACAAGCAGTACTCGAAACATTAATCAAGGTACCTATTGTCGAGCAAGCATGCCAACAATCGGATATTAGCCGAAGCACTTACTACCGCTGGCGCGAGCAAGACATAGAGTTTGCTTTGGCGGCAGACAAAGCAGTGGCAGAAGGCGTAGATCTCACTAACGACCACGCTGAAGGCAAATTACTCCTCGGTGTGCGCGAAGGACAATTTGCAAACATTGCATTTTGGTTAAAGCATCGCCATCCAGCCTATAGCCCTAAGCTCGAAATCAAAGGAACGATTAATCAGCGGATTGAGACGCTCTCCTCTGAGCAAGAAGCTCTGGTGCGCAAAGCGTTAGAGCTTGCACTAAACATGACCAAAGGAGAACAAAAAGATGCATAACGAACTTATCACTGAAGAAATGTTTCAAGTGCTCGACGAAATGGTTAAATCGCGCGCAATGCGCATCAGTATCGTGAGTCAGAGCTTTTACTGGTTCTTCCTGATGTACATGAGTGATGCCATCAGGTATTCATTTGCACCATTTCAATTAGAATTGCTCCGTATTGCCGAAAACACGGATATCGAATTCATCACCTGCGTTGCATTCAGAAACTCCGCTAAATCAACGATCCTTAACGAAGCGCTCACCTTGTGGTCTATTCTCGGCAAGCCGCAATCAAAATTCGTCCTCATCTTTGCTCGCACTCAGGAACAAGCAAAGTCCTACATGAAGAATATCCGTAGGCACTTAGAAACGAATCCAGTGCTTCGAAGTGACTTGGGGCCGTTTGTCGAGGAAACTGATGAATGGAACCGCACGAGCATTGTCATCAAAAAGTATGATGCGAAAATTACTATTGCATCGGTAGATCAAAGCGTACGCGGCATTAGGCATGGCTCGCACAGACCAGACCTAGTAATCCTAGATGACATAGAAGATCTGGATGCCGTGCAAACACATGAAGCTAGAAAGAAATTATTCCGCTGGTTTACCGGTGAGGTGCTCCCTATCGGCGACACGCACACGCGTATAGTCCTCATTTCAAACCTACTCCACCAAGAAGCAATTGCCATGCAATTCAAACAGAAGATTTTAGAAGGCTACCCAGGCGTATACCTAGAATATCCACTCGTTGATAGCGAAGGAAACTCAATGTGGCCTGGTAAATATCCAGACAAGGCTTCAATTGAGAAAGCGAAGATAAAGTTTGCGGACGATCGCGCCTTCTCTCGTGAGATGCTTCTGCAAATTATTCCCGATGAAGATCAAGTTATTAAACCTGGATGGATTCAATACTATGACGAAATTCCAGAAGTACTCAGAGGACAATATGAATATATCGCAACGGGCATTGATCCAGCAGCGTCACAAAATACTAAATCAGACTACACGGCTATGGTTTCAGCAAAATTAATCGGAACCAAAGAGAAGTGGACTATGTATATACTACCGCATCCGCTAAATATCAAGATCGACCCTGCTGATATTCCGGATACAGCAATACGATTATCCAACTCACTAGACAACGGGAGACCAACGCTAATCTATGTAGAAATTGTTGGATTCCAAGTGATGCTCGCCTCACTACTAAAAAACAAAGGATACCCCGTTGAGGAGTATAGCCCGGCCGGAGCAGACAAACGCTCTCGCCTCGCTTCCATTTCTTACCTTATTAAAAACGGTCTCGTCAAATTTCCCCGTACCGGCTGCGAGGATCTTATTAGACAGCTGGTTGGATTCGGCGCGGAGAAAAACGACGATTTGTCAGATGCCGCAGTGATTGTCATCTCTTCACTGCATAAAAAGCATGTGTATTCGCCGTGCCCAGGAATTATTACCAAAACCACAGGTCGGGACATACGCAAACGGCTTAATTTTTCAGACGAAGAAGAAATTGACTGGAATAATTAGTTATCCACTCCACCACTAGACTAATATCCCTGTACCCGGTATTGTCTGGTTGAGAACTTCGGCGAGTACTAGCCGAGGAGCTCAAAAATACGGTATAATATCCTTAACAATTTAACAAAGTAGCCTAAATCGTTTCTTCGACGACATGGCGAAACAAGCCTCGTGAAAAATACTGAACCCTACGTTCAGCGCTTTTCACGAGCCATATCGGGAAACTGATATGGGTCCGCAAGGACCAGCTGGCGTGGGGCTCTGTGTTTATATGCATAGTTTTAGCCGGCGGAAAGACTCGTGAAAACAATGAAGAAATGTCCCTATTGTGCAGAAGACATCCAAGCGGATGCTATTATCTGCAAACACTGCGGAAAGGAACTTGATAAAGCCGCAGTAAAAAAGAAAGCCTATAAATGGACTTGGTATAAAAAAGTCATTGTAGGATTCGTAGTATTATTTGTAGCCTTGATGGTCAAAGGCTGTGTTAGCAACAGTAATACACCTTCCGCACCACCCGACCATAAGCAGATGGCAAACATAATTTCGCAAAGCTATGTTAAGTCGGCACTCAAGTCACCAGCCACTGCCGACTTTCCAACATTCGACTACGGCGTAACCGACCTCGGTGGCAATCGCTTTGAGGTGTCATCGTATGTAGATTCTGAGAATGGCTTCGGAGCTAAGCTCAGAAGCCAGTGGTACACAAAACTAAAATACAGTGGCACCGGAAACGACGCTGATCCAACCCAGTGGACGCTTGAAGAATTGCGCATTGATGGAAAACAACTATTCCCTAAGAAGTAACACAACACCGCCGTAAGGCGGTGTTTTAATAACTATGGAAATACAAACTTTACAAAACCAAATAACTGAACCTGTAATAGCTGAAGCACCGAAATCCTACTGTTTATATGCACGTAAATCCACTGAACAAGATGAACGCCAAGCACTTAGTATAGACTCGCAAATTAAAGAAATGCTCGAGCTTGCCCAGCGAGAAGGAATTAATGTAACTGAGATAAGACGAGAAAGTCATTCAGCAAAAGCTTCTGCAGCAAGACCAGTCTTTAATGAACTCATTAACGACATTAGATCCGGAAAGTTTAACGCCATACTAACATGGGCACCCGATCGATTAAGTAGAAATGCTGGGGATCTTGGGTCGCTTGTCGACCTAATGGATCAAAAGTTACTTCACGAGATAAGAACATATGGACAAAAATTCTCTAACTCGCCTAACGAAAAGTTTCTTTTGATGATTCTCTGCAGCCAAGCGAAACTAGAGAATGATAATAAAGGGTTAAATGTTAAGCGAGGGCTTAAAACCAGGGTCGAAATGGGTCTAAGGCCATGTATGGCCCCCACAGGATATCTGAATGAAAATAGAACTGACAGAAAAGGGCATGTACTTGTCGATCCGCTCCGCGCACCAGTTATAAAGCAAATGTTTGAGAAAGTAGCACATGAACACTTTGCTGGTCGCGACCTATTCTACTGGTTACGAGATGAGATGAAGTTCCTAACTAAAAATGGAAAACCCCTGGCTTTAAGTAATATTTATCTAATCTTGAGAAATACTTTTTACTACGGAGTGGTGGAATTTCCAAAGGGCAGCGGCAAATGGTATACCGGGAAACACGAACCAATTATATCTAAAGAGCTATACGAGCTAACACAAAAACAATTAAACCGATTCAATGTAGTTCGATCGGTTACAAAAGAGTTTGCTTTTACAAAGCTGCTTAATTGCGGGTTGTGTGGCTCAGGTATCCGAGCAGAGGAAAAAACCAAAACACTGAAAGACGGAACAATAAGCAGGCATGTTTACTACGGTTGCACCAAGGCAAAAGATCTATACTGCAAGTGCGGATATATCCGAGAGGAAGAACTAATAAATCAGTTAGCGAAAATAATAGATCAGGTCGATATCAACGAACTAGGTATGAAAGCCAAGCTAGAAGAAGAAATTAAGAGATACCGATTCTTTCAAAATAAAGTACTAGGAGAAAAAGACAGCGACCCGGAGGCCGCTGATGAAATAAATATCCGTAATTATGCTAAATATATTTTGAATCAAGGAAGTATTAATGAAAAACGAGAGCTTTTGGGGTGTCTGAAAAGTAGAATATTATTAGCTAATAAATATATCTCATTTAGATAATATTATATATTTTTGAAGTAATCCAAGTCTTTAATTAACTCTTGCTTGCAATGATTAAGTCCAATGTGGTTTTTATCATTCTCATAATAATCCATAGCGCCAAATCCTAAGTTTATTCTCCAAGCATGCAGTAGCTTTTCAAAGTCAGGATGATCAATACGAGATTTATCAGGATAACCTTCGAGGAGCCACTCGAGCGGGTATTCATTATTAAAGTAATAATGCCAACGTGCGAATTCTTCTATTGGATCGCCAGACTTGGCATTTTCAAAATCTATTACGCCATTAATATGACCATCCTTAACTAGAAAGTGCTTAGGACCATAATCTTGATGGAGCAATGAACCTTGGTGAAAATCATAACCGTTAGCAATTTCTTCCAATATTTGTAGACCCTTCTTCATCTGCTCTCTATCCATTTCCATAACATCTGCGATTTCCATTAAACGCTCAGGATCACGCGACCATTCTGTTAGTGACTCTTGAATAGTCTTAAATTCACCAACACCTTCACCATCTATTAAACCAAAACCTTCTGTCTTTACTGTATGGATTTGACTGAGAATTTTACCACCTTCGCTGGTAATTTTATGTTTTTCTTCTTCAGTGATATCCGGTATCTGGTCAAACGGAGTACCTTCTATTTGTTTTTGCAAACAAAAGGTGCGTGGACCATCCTCGGTTTCAAGAGTAGATAGATTCACGATCTCAGGAACAGGTACCGCTTCTTTTGCCGACTGTTCAATAGCCCATCGCTCCTTAGCTGCGCGCTCTCCTGTAGCATGGGCGATGCGAAGGATCAGTTTGTTAGATTCTGTAGTGATTTTATACACTTCGTTTACTTCACCATGAATTAACCGCTCTGTAGAGAGTGGTGTCTCATTAGTTGCGTCTGTAACTACTTGGTCAATTAATGCTTGAGGTGTTTTGAAGCGTTCAGCTTTTGCATTTATAAATGCTTGGTAATCAGATACTTCTGGTGAATTGGTCATAGTCATATTATACGTTATTATTTAAACGCTGTTGCTATCCAAAATTTCTACAATCTTATCTGCAACTTGTTCTGGAGAAAGTTCATTGGTATCAATTATATCCACGCCATAATTTTGCGCCTCCTCATGCATAACTGAAGAAAAGTTTACACTGTCTTCAATAAATTCATCTACTGTTTTATTTGCTACGCGTTCGATTCCTTCGATGCTTCGTGGTGTCTGGTACCTGTTCCATAGTCTTTTCCGAATCGTTTCTGGTGCTGCATCAAGCAATACAAATCCTACGGATTCATGGTGTCCGATTTCGCTTGGCCTGGCAAAACCACAAATAATAGTTTTAATATTTTGCCCAGCATTCTTGACACCTAATTCAATCCAATGTTCAGTCTCGTTAATGCGCCATTGCCTGTCAGCGCCATCTGGCACTCCGCGCTCATCAAAATCATGTATCTCGTAGCCAGGAGGCAGTTTTGATTTCAAACGTCCTATAGTTGTAGTCTTACCGACACCACTAACGCCGGTAATGAAATATGTGGTTTTCATAATATTATGGTTGCACGAATTCTATTTTACCAGCACCAACTTGCTTTACTTCATTGCCATTTACAACAATGGCTGATTTATCATCTCCCCAATATGTTGGTTTTCCCATCATCGACGCATACCCCTGTATATCTTCGCGCGTTCTTTTTACAAAAGGTGAACCCATGTGCGGTACGAAAAGAAAATCAACATAATGCAGGCCTTCAGTTTTTGTTGGATTGATCACAGGACAGCACATTACGCTACCTGCACTAATACCTACTAAAACCCTTGTTTGTATTAACTGAGTTAATTGTTCGCCCAGCTTATGCTTAATGCAGTCTAATAAGTATTTAGTATCACCGCCCCCAAAAACCAAAACTTGAGCTTGTTCTAACCGTAAAATTATCTGATCGGTACTTAAAGAAGCGATGTCTACGATATCAATCTTCTTGCAGTTTAACTGCCTAAAACGCATAAGGTCATCAATCAACCAGCTTTTATCCTCATCTTCAACATTGGCAGCGGTAGGGATAAAAGCAATGTTTAAACTAGATGCTTCTGTACCACCTAATTCCAATAGAGCACTTATTAAATTATCATTTCTAATTCCTCCAGATGTGAGCAAGAGTTTCATACAGTTAAAGCACAGAGAGCGTTAATTAGTTATTTTTACAGATTTAATAATGATTGACGAAGGAATTGGACTAGACTTTTTCTTTCCCTTAAATTTAGTGGTAGAGGTTGGCTCGGCAACCTGTGATACTAACAACCCATATTTTGCTGCGGTGTTGATATATGTTTGTATTGGTCGTTTGTAAGTCAAATAATGAACAGTTTTGGCTTCCCCATTCACTTTCCATGTTTTTTCGACCCGCTTGATATAGTCTTTGGGATATTTTTTGGATAATTCGATAATATCAATCGGCTCACCCATACTTGTATCTTCACCGACAGCTTTTCTAAATACCGGAAACAGCGGATGAAGGATATTGTATATTACAACACCGTTAGGTTTCAGGATACTTGCAATACCTTTAAATAGTCCATCAAGATTTTCTATATAGAAAATACCTTGATTAATGACGACAGCATCAAAGTGATTTTTCGGTAAACCCTTCGTGTCCGTTCCTTCTTGTGCTATATACTGAATATTTTTACTGTCGTATTTAGTTTTGGCTATTTCAATCAACTCTGGTGCGACATCGGAAGCAAACACTTCTTTAGCACCTTTCTTAATAAGTTGACGAGAGAGAAAGCCATTACCGCACGCAATCTCATATACAAGCTTACCTTTAAGATTCCCAAGCATCTCAAAAAATATTGGAATTTGGAGTTTAATTGCTGCGATATTCGAACCATCTTCCCCCACCTTAGCATCCCAAAGTTCTGCAAATTTACCGAATGATGTTTTTACTTTCATGTTAATCGTGATTAAAAATTTTACCGTAATAGGATTGATCTAATTGCTCCGATGTATTGGCAATTTCTTCATTAACTAAATTATCAGCCATTTCCTTATTCCAAGACTCAGACCAATTTTGGGCCATCCAATATACACCGTTTATAACACCTAAAACATTCAGCTTTTTTAATAACTGCTCATCTGCAAAGATATCTTTCAGCTCTTCTTTTAGTACTGAGTAAAGATCATAAAAATTCTTTCCTTTGTACTGGTTAAAGTCCTTTGTACCTTCAACAAACTGAGATGGGTTATCAATAAAGCCCAGTAATGATATTAGTGTTCGATATTTTGGTGCTTTCTGTGCGCTATCAAAATCAATCACAGCTGTTACTTTATCGGCTTCATGTATAATATTTCCCATATGTAAATCAGTGTGTACAAAAACAGCTTGTTCGTTATGAAATAGTTCTATGTTTTGGTTAACATACTTTTCTATTTGATCTATGTGTTCTTCAGAAACTAAGTTTAGTTCTCTTATAACCTTGAGATTTTCTGAGAACTGCTGATTCAGAAATTCAGAATACGTAGGAAAAGATTGATCGCTGTTAATCTCTCCAAAATTTTCAAAGGTAATATTATGGAGTTGTTTGACTACTTGAAGGGCCTGTCTGAATATTGATTTCCTTTCTTCTTCCGGCATGTCAAAAATGGTTTCTAGCAACATTTGGCCTTTAGCGCGTTCCATAACCAATGCTTCAAAAGGAGTTTTATCGAAATAATCGTATGCTAAGACTTTTACTACAGGGGCAGCGTTACCCAGCTTATCAGACACAATTTTATTAGCTACATAACTATGGCTACTTTTGTCTTGATTAAGCTTTACCACTAATTCAGGTGTTAGATAGGTTGCATTTACATTACCTACAGAGGCTTCTCGAAGGTTGGCTTCTGACACTCTAAAACCTAACTCCTCAAGGGTTTTGGCAACTTCATTTGAATC
>CAYRJC010000007.1:26414-26814 GCA_964424635.1 uncultured Candidatus Saccharibacteria bacterium
ACAACGCGCTCTTTATATTGAGCGGCGACCTCTTCTTGATATTTATCTGAGTCAGAATATTTTTCAGTCATACATATAGCATAACAAAAAACCGCCCTTTCGGGCAGTCGTGGATGACCCACTTAGGTCATCCGGATACTTTAGTTTGGTGGCTGGGGTACTAGGATTCGAACCTAGGAATGAGCGGTTCAGAGCCGCTTGCCTTACCGCTTGGCTATACCCCAATGTAAGCAATTTAGGCTATTTTAGCAGTTTTACATTAAAAATTCAATACGTAATCTGCTATAATTAAGCTATGTCATTTAAGAAAACAAAACACGCGTCTCACTTATCGCTGGAAGGCACTGGTCGTATTGAAGCTTTTAGCGACGGAGTAGTCGCGATTATTGTAACTTTACTA
>CAYRJC010000008.1:0-12042 GCA_964424635.1 uncultured Candidatus Saccharibacteria bacterium
TACACATTATCCTAATATTTCTAATAGGGGTGGACTATATCATCATCCGTATTGGCTCGGGAGCTGGGATTCGAACCCAACCCGAGTTTTAAGGATGCAAGGCGCTTCCTAAGACAATCTGTCCCAGTACTCCCCGAAGGGATAGTCTCTGAACCTTCCATGCTAAAATAAATTTTTAGTTTTGGCTTGGCTGCTGATTACCATACATTACTGTTTAGGCTTCCAGCAATTCACCTTGTTTTCATATTTGATTACTCAAATATGCTGCGTATTCCCGCGTGTACCTCTTTGTGGCAGTTTGAACAGACCAGTATACATTTGTCTAATTCATCTTTGACTACTTTCCACGATCTAGTGTAGCCTTTTTGGCTAATCCCAAATTTTTTTGTAGAAGAGACTTTGTGGTGAAACTCTAAGGCTCCTTCATATTTATTATAAGAGCAAAAAATACATTTTTTACCTTTATAATCTAAAGCATTTTGTTTTACAGCTTTTCTACGAAGGGCAACTGCTTTTTTGAGATACTCTGAGCGGGAGGAATAAGTTCTTTTATCAGCCATAATTTATTATATAATTTACTTAATAAATTCTATATAAATATCTGATAAAGATTGTGTTCACAGCCGATAGCTCTACCGCTGAGCTACTCCCGAATATTTGATTTTAAATACTCAGCTATTTTAGCAAAACCCCACTGATTAATCAAGTATTTGTGCTAATATATAGATATAGGCTAATCATAGCGAAACAAAACTGTGTCTATATATAGTAGGGGAAAAACACAAGCAGGGTTTACGATTATCGAAGTAGTAGTTACTTTGTTTATTCTTGGCGTCACTTTGGTGCTTTTTCAAGTAACCGCTCATTCGGTAGCTCTTAATAAATACTCCCGATATAAAGAAGTAGCAGTCCGTATTGCTGATCAAAAAATGCAAACTTTACGAATTACTCCTTTCGCATCTTTCCCTACCAGTGGAACTTTTAGCGATTCTCGTATGTCACTCCTTCCTAGTGGGCAGGGTAGTATAACAGTCACTGATATTAATAGTACTTTAAAAGACGTTAAGGTGACAGTAACCTGGCTTAATTCTAAAAATACAGCTAATCAACAAATAGAAGTTAGAACCTATGTCGCTCAAGGGGGGTTGGGGCAATGAAAAAACAACAGGGTTTTACTATAATGGAATTAGTAGTAGTAATCGCATTGTGCTCTGTTTTATTGTTAGGCCTATTGGCTTTATTTGATTGGCACAGTAAAGTTTTTACTTTAGAACAAGCTGATGTTAGAGCTACGGGTTCGGTTCGCAGTGTAATGAATAATATGACTAAGTATGTTGCTCAAGGTATAACTTTAGAATCATCCCGTACTATAAGCGGGACTACCTATACTACAGATGCCGACACAGTTATTGTAAAAATTCCTTCGGTTGATAGCAGTGGGAATGTTATTGCAAGTACTTATGATTATGTAGCTTATAATTTAAGTAATGGTTCTGTAACTCAGGTGATAGAAGCGGGTAGTGGAACTGTAAGAACTGCCGGAAGTAAGTTACTAGCTGAAAATGTTCAATCTTTTTCATTGACATATGATAACGCTACTGCAGCCTTGGCTACTTATGTAGTGGTTGATATTCAAACAAGAGTAACTACAAAAGGTACAAGTGCAGCAACAGCTAGATCCACTGACACTATTTTTTTAAGAAATCATTAGTATGAATAATCTTAAGAATCAATTGCAACAAGGGTATATTATGATAATTGGAATTGTGGTAATGGCCATACTTTTTACTATGTCAGGGGTGGTATGGGGTTACACTACTGTTCAGATTAAAGCCAGTAAGCAAGCAATTGGCACTACTCAAGTTTTGCATTTAGCTGAAGCCGGTCTAGATAAAGCAGTTAATCAACTTAATCAAAATTCTTCATTTGTCGGAGAGTCAAACGTTTCTCTAGGAGACGGGACTTACACTACTTCTGTGACTAGTATAGACTCTACTACTAAATATGTAACTTCGACTGGCTATATTCCTAATAGTACTAATCCAACATCTCAAACTACTATCAAGGTGAAAGTGGGTATAGACTCTACTATTATATCTTTCAGATATGGGGTGCAGGCTGGTGCTGGTGGTTTTGTAATGAGCGGTGGTTCTACTATAAACGGGAATGTTTATTCTAATGGAAGCATTAACGCAACTACAGGAGTTCATATAACTGGTAGTGCTGTGGCTGCTAACCCACCAGCTTTAACTACTGACCAAGCCAATAACACCCCTTCATCAATTTCTACTTGTACCAGCTCTAATTGTGTTACTTTTGGTAATGCTTCGGGTACAGAAGATTTTGCTCAAAGCTTTAAGATTTCTAGTTCTAATATTCTTAATAGTGTTCAATTTTATATTAAAAAAGTTAGTACTCCTAGTAATGCTACGGTTCGTATTGTAACTGATAATGCTGGTAGCCCAAGTACTACTACATTAATGTCAGGGACTTTATCTGCTGCAAGCGTGACAACAAATTTTTCCTGGGTATCTGTAACGTTGCCATCTACTCCAGTTTTAGATCCCTCTGAAACATATTGGTTGGTGATTGATGCTGGTTCTAATGCGAGTCGTTACTATATAATTGGTGCTAATAGTAATGGTTATGCTAATGGCGTTGGGAAAATAGGAAGATATTCTAGTACATGGTCTGATACTTCTCCATCTGGACTAGATGGTTATTTTCAATTATATCTTGGAGGTGGTACTTCTATGATCGGTGGTAATACTTATAATACCGGGGTTTATGTTGGAACTGCGGTAACAGATGATGCTTGGGCCAATAATGTTATGGGGGCCACTGTAACGGGTACAATTTATTGCCAAACTTCAAGTTATACAAATAAGGCTTGTAATACTAGCCGAGCTGATCCGACCCCAGAAAATTTACCTCTTTCCGATGGAAACATTCAAGACTGGAAAGATGATGCGAGTACCGGAGGTACTATATCAGGAAATTATACCGTTGGGTATGCGGGTGCAACTTTAGGACCAAAAAAGATTACGGGAAACCTTACTGTTAACGGAGGAGGAACTTTAACAGTTAGCGGTACACTGTGGGTTGAGGGGAACATATCTGTTTCTGGTGGAGGCAGGGTGCAGTTGGCATCATCTTATGGAAGTAATAGTGGGGCCATAGTTACTGACGGTTATGTAAGCTTAACTGGTGGATCCAATTTTGCTGGGTCTGGTACATCAGGAAGTTATCCATTTTTGATTACAACCAGTCCTTGTCCGGCTGGAGTTGGGTGTGGCGGTAATGACGCGATTTATTTATCTGGTGGAGCCGGTACAGTAGCTTTAATAGCTCAAAACGGTAATGTTCAGATTAATGGAGGTAGTTCTTTAAAGGCTGTTACTGGAAAGCAAATTACCATGGCTGGGGGCGCGACTTTGGTTTATGATAGTGGATTGATCAGTGAGAATTTTAATAGCGGGCCAGGAGGATCGTGGGCTCCTATTGCTGGTACTTATGTAATTATTGATAACTAGTCATATGAAAAAAATATTTTTGATAAAAACTATTCATGCTGCACCTGGTGATCCCTTACCTGCTTCTAATCAAGGTCAGCGGGTAATTATTGATAATAGCTCTCCTGTAGTTGTTCAAACTGAAAAAGATAATTCTATTCCAGTAACTGTATATTATGGTTTGGGCGCAGTTGTTTTGGTTATTATTGCGGTAATTTTTGGAGCTGCTTTATTGCACGGAAACAAACAAAAAAAATAAGACCAGCCGCTGATATTACCAGTCATAGCATTAAAAATTTTTTAATTTATGACTGATTGTAAAAAATGATTATTAAAAATTTTACACAATTAGCTAGTTCTATTCCGCGCAAACAAGTTTTGCGCATTTTAGAGTCTGGATTGGAGGCTATTAATACAGAAAGGATAATGAAAAAACAATTTAGCTATGATTCTAAAAAAGATATTTTGTATCTCAATCATCAGCCTGTCGATCTTAAGCCTTTTAAAAATATTGTAGTAGTAGGCGCAGGTAAACTAGTTGGGTCAGCTGCCGAACAAATTGAATCACAAATGTTGAATAGAATATCCGGCGGGTTAGTTATAGATATTGTTCCGGCAAGTTTAAAGAAAATTGCCAGCCGGGTAGGAACTCATCCTTTACCAAGTAATAGTAATGTGTCTAGTACAGAAGAAATCATTGCAATGCTTAATAATTTAACTGAAGATGATCTTGTATTGGCAATAATTGGAGGCGGTGGTAGCAGCTTGCTGTGCAGTCCTAAAACTGTTTCCCTTCAAGAGGAAAGAGAAATCATTCAAGCCTTAATGGATTCTGGGGCAGCAATTGAAGAAATGAATACAGTTCGCAAGCACCTAAGTAGAGTAAAAGGCGGCGGGTTAGCTAAGCTGGCTTATCCTGCTACGGTAATTAGCCTAATTTTTAGCGATGTACCAGGTAATGATTTATCTAATGTAGCTAGCGGTCCCACTGTAATGGACAAAACAACTATGGAAGACGCAATAAAAATTATTAATAAATATAATATTTTGGACCGGTGCAGTATGGATTCATGTGGCCTTATAGAAACCCCGAAAGATTTGAAGTATTTTGCAAAGGTTAAAAATATAATGCTGTGCAATAGTGATATTGCTTTACAGGCCATGAAGAATACTGCACAGGATTTGGGTTTAACCGTAAGAATTTGGGATTCAGCTTATACAGGAGAAGCCAAAGAATTAGGAAATAAAATTTTGCAGTCTACTTCTGACGGAGAATGTTTGATCGCTGCTGGTGAAAGTGTAGTAACGATTCCTGCTAATACAAAAATAAAAGGTAGTGGGGGTCGTAATCAAGAAATGGCTCTTGCAGCGCTTATTAACATCCCGAAAAATACGGTTTTTGCTACTTTGGCTTCTGATGGTCATGATAACAGTGATGTTGCAGGTTGTCTCGTTGATATTTCAAATTTAAGTTTTGCCAAACAGAAACAGGTAAATTTAAAGGAAGCTTTATCTAACCATGACGAATATAGGGTAATGTTGGATATTAATGCTGCTATACTTACTGGGATAACAAACTCCAATATTTCTGATTTGGTTGTATGTCTGAAGTATTAATTAAACCACTATTTTTATATGAATAACATTGCATTTTATAGCGTTACTGATACTGAGAAAAATCAACTTAAATATGTTTCTTCCAAAGTAAAAGCCGATTTTTATCATCAAAAATTAACTTTAAAAAATTTGCCTCCTTCAGCAACTGAAATTTTGGCTATTCATGTTGATTGTCCTATTACTGAGGATATTTTGAAGAAGTTACCAAATTTAAAACTAATCGTTACTCGTACCGCTGGTTTTGATCATATTGATTTAAAAGCTGCCGCAAAAGCTGGAGTTAAAGTTATTAACTGTGCAGGACTGAATGCGATTTCTGTGGCTGAGTTTGTATTTGGTTTGATATTAAACTGGTACAGAGATTTTCCTAAAGCATTAGAGGATGGGCGAAAACTACATTTTCAAAATGGAGCTGTATTTGGTCATGAGCTTAATGGTAAAACTTTGGGAATTGTTGGAACCGGAAGCATTGGTAGTAGTGTTGCTAGGATCGCTAGAGGATTTGGCATGAATTTAATCGGGTTTGATTCATACAAAAACAAAGATTTAGCTAAAGAAACTGGATTAAAATATGCCGTTAGTTTGGAACAGCTTTGCAAGAAAAGCGATATTGTTACTCTTCATGTTCCGGCGATTGCGTCTACTAATAAAATGGTTTCTGCTAAATTATTAAAGCAATTCAAGCCCGGAGCTTTGCTGGTTAATACTGCTCGGGGAGCGGTGGTTGATACTGCGGCTTTGTATAAAGCTCTGGAGCATGGGAAGTTGTCTGGGTATGTAACTGATGTATTGGAGTTTGAGTCTATCCCTAAAGATTCAAAAAAAATAACCCAAGCTCAGGCTAAGGTTTTGGATATTCAAAAAAACTTAGCAAAATTGCCAAACGTACTTTTAACTCCTCATACTGCTCATGCTACTTTAGAATCCACAGATAGGATTTTTAGGCATACCTTTGAGTTAATTGAGGGTTTTCAAAAAGGCCAAAAAATTAATTTTCTTAACTAATTTTTTGGCTATAAAAACTAGCTTATTTTATACAGAAAATTTGTTAAGTTAAGTAGGGTTCTGCCAATTTAATTTTGTAATAATAAATTCCCACCTGACTACAGGTACGGGAATTTTAATTTTTGTGTGGATAACTTGAAGTTTACGATCGACTAAAAATAAAAAGTACCTAGTTGAAGCCAGATTATAAATATTTGAGTGAACACTACATCTAGGGGTATAATTGTACTAGGTACACAACATTTTGTACCATTTAATTTTTTAAATACTTATATGCATTGCCCTAAATGCTTAAATCAAGATACAAAAGTAGTTGATTCTCGCCCTGTAGAAGACGCTGGATCCATCAGAAGGCGTAGAGAATGTGAGAAATGTAATTTCCGCTTCTCCACATACGAGCAGATAGAAATTCTAGATTTAACTGTAAAGAAACGGGATGGTACAGCTCAGCCTTATGTCCGCGATAAATTACAAAGGGGTCTGCGCCGGGCCTTTGAAAAAAGAAATTTAACAGATTACCTTTTCCGTAAAGTAATATCAGAGATAGAGCAGGAAATTCAAAAGAAAGCTTCTAATGGAGAAATTTCTAGCGAGCAGATCGGTGAAATTATCATGAAGGTTATCCGCAAAGTTGATAAGGTGGCCTATATCAGATTTGCTAGCGTGTATAGGCAGTTCGAAGACATACAAGAGTTTAAAGAAGCCATTCTCAAACTTTAATTCCAAAATTTAACTATATTAATAAAACAAACTTACAACCATGAATCAAAATACCCTTACTCAAATTAAAAAGCGCAGCGGTGAAATCGTTTCTTTTGATACTACAAAGATAGAAATCGCAATTAGTAAAGCATATGTTGAGGTTAATTTTAAAACCGACCAGCCTCTTACTAAAAGTATTACAGAATCTTTTATTTCTGATTTATCAGAAAGCTTCTTGGACCGTGTGCCAAGCGTGGAAGATGTTCAAAATACTGTAGAGCGTAAATTAATGGAGCAAGGTTTGTTTGATGTAGCCAAGGCTTATATTATTTATCGTTACGAACATACCAAGGAGCGAGAAGTGGCTAAGGCAGCAGTTCTAGAAAAAATTCAATCAGATCAATTGATGGTCACTAAGCGTAATGGCCAAAAAGAAGCTTTTTCTTTGCCTAAAGTACAAGCTAGTTTGGAAAAGATTCTAGGAGAATATGCCGGAGATGTTGATGTTAATTTGATAATGAATCAGCTTCGTCTAGAGCTTTATGAGGATATTACTACTAGCGAAATCGAGCGTGCTTTGATCATGGTTCTTCGATCTTTTATTGAAAAAGATCCAGGTTATTCTTATGTTGCAGCCCGAGCATTAACAAATAAATTATATAAAGAGGTTATTGGTGCTGATGAAATTAATTTTGAACCAAAAGCTTTAGAAACTCAGATTCGTCAAACTTTTATCAAGCGTATTCAAGAAGGTGTATCTTTGGGTCGTCTTGATCCTCGAATGCTAACTTTTAACTTAGAATATTTAGCTTCAGAATTGGTTAATGAGCGAGATGGTCTTTTGAATTATTTAGGGATTCAAACTTTAAATGACCGCTATTTTACTAAACATCCAGAAACCAAGAAAATTTTAGAAACCCCACAAATGTTTTGGATGCGTGTGGCAATGGGTGTAGCTTTGCAAGAAAAAGATAAAGAAGCTCGAGCAGTAGAGTTTTATAGGATTAATTCTACTTTGCATTTTGTACCGTCTTCTCCAACTTTGTTCCATGCGGGAACAGTTCACCCTCAACTTTCTTCTTGTTACCTAACAACAATCGAAGATGATCTTAGTAATATTTTTAAATCTATTGGTGATAATGCCCAGATGTCCAAGTGGGCTGGTGGAGTAGCTAATGACTGGAGCAAGCTTCGCGGCACCGGCGCATTCATTAAACGTACAGGTGTAGAAAGCCAGGGTGTAATTCCTTTCTTAAAAATTGCTAATGATACTACAATTGCAATTAATCGTAGCGGACGCCGCCGTGGAGCGACTTGTGCTTATTTAGAAACTTGGCACTGGGATATCGAAGACTTTTTGGATCTCCGTAAAAATACTGGTGATGATCGCCGCCGTACTCATGATATGAATACCGCTAACTGGGTACCTGATTTATTTATGGAACGAGTAAAAAATGGTGGTATGTGGTCTTTGTTTTCTCCAGATGAAGTTCAAGATCTCCATGAAATTTATGGTGCAGAATTCAAAAAGCGTTATGAAAAATATGAACAAGAGGGTCTGGCAGGTAACTTGCATTTATTCCGACAAATGCCAGCAAAGGATTTATGGAAGAAAATGCTAACTTCTTTGTTCGAAACTGGTCATCCATGGGTTACCTTTAAGGATCCGTCTAATATTCGTAGTCCGCAAGATCATGCTGGAGTGGTGCACAGTTCTAATCTTTGTACCGAAATTACCCTTAATACTACAGCAGAAGAAACCGCAGTTTGTAACTTGGGTTCTATCAACCTAGCTAAGCATACTCGCAATGGTCAATTAGATGTTGAAAAAATTCAATACACAGTTACTATCGCAATGAGAATGTTGGATAATGTAATTGATCTTAATTTCTATCCTACAATCGAAGGTAGGAATTCTAACTTAAAACATCGTCCGGTTGGACTTGGGGTAATGGGTTTCCATGACGCGCTTTATCAAATGGGAATTAATTTTGATAGTGAAGATATGGTCGAACTAGCTGACCGCAGTCAGGAAGCAATCAGTTATTATGCGATTTTGGCATCTAGTCAGCTGGCAAAAGAACGGGGCAGTTATGCTTCATTCCGTGGGTCTAAGTGGGATCGAGGTATCTTACCTGTTGATACAATTGCTTTATTAGAAAAAGAGCGTGGTATAGAAATTCCTGTTTCTCGTGGTGGGCAAATGGATTGGAATATTGTCCGAGAATCTATTCGCGAAAATGGTATGCGTAATTCTAACTGTATGGCTATTGCTCCAACAGCAACAATTTCTAATATTTCTGGAGCCATTCCTTCTATCGAGCCAATTTATAAAAACATTTACGTTAAAGCCAATATTTCTGGAGACTTCGTTGTAGTTAATCCGCACTTAATAAAAGATCTTAAAGCTCGGGGTTTATGGAATGAGGAAATGCTTACTAAGTTAAAATTTTATGACGGTAGAGTTACAGAAATTCCTAATGTTCCTCAAGAACTAAAAGATAAGTATAAAGAAGTTTTCGAAATTGATCCTCGTTGGTTGATTAAAGCAGCAGCTTACCGCGGAAAGTGGATTGATCAAAGCCAGTCACTTAATATCTTTTATGCTGGAAAGTCAGGTAAGGATATTAATGATATTTATTTGTATGCTTGGGATATGGGTGTTAAAACTACTTATTACCTTCGTACAATGGCTGCTTCTCAAGTTGAAAAATCCACTGTTAATACTACAGAATTTGGTAATACCCATATTCGTGGTGGAAATAGCGCACCAGATGTAGTAGCTCAGCAGCCAGTAGAAGTTCCTCAACAGCAGCCAGTTCCAGAAATTGTTATGGCAGCAACTATGTCTTCTGTACAGTCACCGGTTAGTGTGTCTGCACCTATCGAAGTTACAGAAACAATATCAGAAACTATTATCACTCCGGACTCTAACAAGATAGTACAAGAATCTTTTACTATCAAAGTTGAGCCAGAACCAACTACTGCTAGTCTTGGTGCGATGTTTGGGTTAGCTACTGAATCAGTTGGTGATGTCCCTGCATCTTCTTTGCAACAAACCGAATTCAAGATGTGTCGCTTAGAAGATCAAGACTGTGAATCTTGTCAGTAATATTTAACCAAAAAATAAGGAAATAAGTTTAATAATTATATATGCCAATTCAAAAAACTGACCAACGAGTAAATATTAATGATCGCCGAATTATTAATGGTAAGGATGCTGATGTTATTCAGTTGTACCCAATGAAGCATACCTTTGCTTGGGATGCTTATAACGCTGGAAATGCTAATCACTGGCTTCCAACTGAGATTGGGATGCAATTAGATATTGAACAATGGAAGAATCCGGGCGTTCTTACAGAAGATGAACGCAATGCTTTTCAAACAGTATTAGGGTTTTTCACTACTGCGGATTCGATTGCTGCAAATAATATCGTGATGGCGATTTATAAACATATTACTTCTCCGGAATGCCGATTGTATTTGCTTCGTCAGGGTTACGAAGAGGCTATTCATACTCATGCTTATCAGTATATTGTTCAAAGCTTGGGGTTGGATGAAGGAAAAATCTTTAATATGTATCGTGAAGTTGGTGCGATTTACGATAAAGCTTCTTTTGTATTGAGCTTTAATGAAGGGATTTTTAACTCTGATTTTAAAACTGGTACTTTTGAATCTGATCAAAAGTTTTTAGAAAACTTAGTTGTGGCCTGCATGATTATGGAAGGAATTTTCTTTTACAGTGCTTTTGCGGTAATGTTTGGTTTCCAGCGCCAAAAGAAAATGGTTGGTAGTGCTGAGCAGATCCAATATATTATGCGCGATGAATCTCAGCATTTAAACTTCGGTATTAATTTGATCAATACTATTAAGGCCGAACAGCCAGAATTGTGGACCCCAGAGTTCCAGCAGCACGTAATTAATTTGGTAAAAGAAGCTGCTGTCTTGGAGTATACTTTTGCTCAAACTGTTTTTCCAAAGGGTATATTTGGTATGAATGCCGAAGGTTTTAAACAGTACATTGAACATATTGCTGACCGTCGATTAAATAGCATTGGCTTGGCATCTCAGTTTAATGTTGAAAATCCTTTCCCATGGATGTCTGAAGCAGTAGATTTGAATAAAGAAAAGAACTTCTTTGAAACCCGAGTTACAGAATATCAGACCGGTGGTACCTTGGATTGGTAAATCCGAGAAATATTATTAAAGTTAAACAGAAAACTACTGATTCTCTCACTAGTCCTCGCCATTTCATGGCTGCGGAATCGTTCGAGAATCAGTAGTTTTCTGTTTACTTAAGTAACATTGACAAATCATTCGTTAGCCAATATAATATTGAGTTATTATAAAGTATCGAAGGAGGAAAATATGGGAAAAAATATTTCGTTGATAATGATTGATCAAAGATTCGATAGTAAAGTTGGTGAATTAAGTTTACCTTCTGATATTCGTGGCAGTTTGATTGCTCGTTTGGTTAACAATAAGAATAAAGATTTAGCAACGACAGAAACATCATTTTGGCCTGAATTTAAGAAGAGGTTTAGTGGTGTAATGATTGAATCATTTTTATGTTCTTTATTGTCTTCGCTTATAATTTTATTAATCGTCTGTTTATCTTTAATTTCGTTTGACCAAATCTTTGGTATTAATACTAAATCAATTGCTTTAATAGCAGTGCTTGTCTCTTTTTTTATACCCTTAGGTCTTGGATTATTGGTTGGTTTGGGTTTATTAATTAATAAATCACATAAAAGTCTTAAATCAATTATTAATTCTCGTATAGATATTATAGAAAAGCACGAACAAGATGTTCAGATGCTTTTTACTGACCCAGTGTTTTTTTTAACTCGGGCGATTGCTTATTGTAAGGATCAACAATGTGATTTTAAGAGAGAAATAGACAAGCTTCAATCTGATTTTAAGATCGCGGTTACTGAGCCGCGAGAATTTTATCGTGATACTAAGAAGCAGTGTAAGGAAGATTTAAAGCAATTAAATGAAGTTGAGCCAGACCTTGTACCCAATATTAATGTGTTTATTTCTGCCAAGCAGGCTAAAATATCTGATTGTAATCAGAAGTTGCAAGAGATTCTACCTCTGGAGTTAAAAATCAACGAACAAATCGCTCAGGTGAAAGAAAAAGCTGAGGCAGTTCATCTCGGTATTGAAGGTTTGGTTGAGTTAAAAACTCAACATGAATCTCTAG
>CAYRJC010000008.1:12052-26127 GCA_964424635.1 uncultured Candidatus Saccharibacteria bacterium
TGATTATGATAGTGTTATAGTAAGTCGTCGTGAGGAGGCTTTGAATCGAATTATAGCAAGTCTGGAACGATTAGAAGCCAATATGCAATTTATTTCTCATGGTATCAAAGACATTGTTGAAACGATTCCAGAACCAGACCGGTTTATATTAAAAGGATCTACTTTACAATTATCAGTATAGCTTACTGTATCTTTTGATACACAAAGAAAGCCAAAACCGCAAGAATTTTCTTACGGTTTTTTTGTTATTCATCAAACAATTTCTCCAAATCTTTTGTAACGTTAATATCTGAAGTTTTGATAAGTCGAATGAAGAACTGCTTGGCTAGTTCATTTAATTCTTCTTCAATTTCCGGAGCGATTTTATAAGGGGACATCCAAATACTGTTTTGCCATTTTTTGAATCCTAAAGAAACTAGTTTAGCGCGGAGTACGCTGCGAACATGACGCTGGGTTTCGGGAATATCAAATATTACCATCTTCCAAATCCCATCCCGCTCTTTACTAATTGTGTGCATTAAAATACTGGCTTCTTCGCTGACATTGTAACGATCAGATTCTAGATTAACTACGCCTTGTGTGGTTAATCTAAACATTGTATCGTATATTTTTTTCTTATTAGCTTGGTTGCCGAACTTTTCATACAACTGATGCAGCATTTGCGGACCTTGAGCTTTTATATGAAGAAGAATTTCTTGAGAGAATTGCGAAATAGGGCGGGGCATAGGAGATTAATTTAACGTAAATTTATCATACATTTTAATATTTATACTCGTCAAGTATAAAAAGTGAAATAAGTTGACAAAAGCTCTCTTTACTTTAAAAATATGCTATAATATTGAAAGCAAATAAAAGTAAAGTTGAAACAAAAATAGTGGAGTCTATCTTAATACAAACTCAGTTTCCACATCGAATTTCTTTATCTCAAGCTGCCCAATTATCTGGTTATCACCAAGATTATCTCGGACAGCTTTGCAGGCTTGGAAAATTGCGCGCTGCAAAAATCGGCCGTAATTGGTACACGACTCAATCAGAGCTCCAAGCTTTGATTAGTACTTCTGAAGCTGAGGGCTTCTTTAAATCCCAGGCTAATTTGGAAGATGAATCAGTATCTAACTTAGATAGGCAAGTTGATTCTCAAGATCAATCTGTAGATTCTGAAGAATCTTTGGGGAAGTTTTTTGGAAGAGAGCTAGATCAGGTATTTTTATCATCATCAAAAATCAGTGATGAAGATAATTCAAATAACAATTTTGTAGTAAAGTCTCCAGTGATTACTTCTAATTACCTTATCAGTGAAGTTGATCAATTACCGATTCGTTTGGAGGAGCGTGTTAAACCTTCCAAATCACACCACAGCCTTCAAACTTTAATTACAAAAATGAAGTTAGATGAGCTTAAAAATGAGGTTTTGGCTGTTACAGGTATAGTTGGGGAGATGTCCAATGAGGTCAAAAACCATTCTGAGATTTTAAATCATCATGAAGAGCTTTTATCCAAACTAACTAACTCAAGAAACGACTTAAGAGAAATCTATGCTCCTAGTTTGGATCTAAATGAAACTCAAAAACCTGCTTTGGATTTAGTTAATCTAAAAAATCAGTTAGAATCAGATTCGGTCCCATCTAGGGTGGTTTGGTTATGGCCGGCTTTCACTTTACTTTTAGCTATAGTGGTATCTGGGTTATTTGTATTTAGTTCTCGATCTGATATTTCTAATCAGCCACAAATGACTACGATTATTCACCGTCAAAATCAATCTGAAAATTTGAGCCCACAAGTAGCAGGTGATGTTGTTGATCAGCCCTTAGAAGTAACACCAGAACAACTATCACAATAATGAAAGAATCAATTTATAAAATTATTGCAATTACTACTATTTTACTTGGAGCTTTGGGTCCTCAGGTGGCTTCTGGTAACAATATTAATCAAGAATCAAGTTTTTATAAAGAGTCTTCCCCTCATGGTTCACAGTTATTGAAAGTTGTAACTCAGATCGAACCTTTGACTTTAGCTGTATCTAATACCGGTTCTGATTTAAATACTGCAAATTGTTCTAATTCAGATGGTCTTGGTTTGATGTTATGGCAAGGTTGTGTAGTTATTAATAATACTTTAGAAGTTTCGAAATCTAACACAGAAATCCTAGTTATTAATCAGCCCATAATGAGTCAACCTCAGCTGGATTTTTTTTTATCAAATCACTCTTTTTCTTTAAAAAATTTGGATGTATCTTTGTCTAAAACTTCATCATTGCATCCTACAGCAGGCCGGTCTGTGACTGCATTCCTTGTAAACATTTCAGGTTTAAAATTGAGTAGTTTTGAAAAGTCTTATCAACCACCTAGTTCAAAATTAGAATCGATCGAAATATATAAAAATTTGGATGTTCAATTTATGAATATGAATATAGTTAGTATGCGTTGTTGAGTTTTACTATAAATATGTGAGTTAATTAATTAAAATAAATTATTATGTCAGACGAAAATAAAATGAATAACTTAGATAATCAAGGCCCATCATCTATGATGGGTGGTATGAATCGCTCTAATGCAGGTCGTAACAATTTACCCTGGGTAATTTTGGCCGTTATAATCCTATTAATTGTTTTGGGGGTAGCTTTATTCCGTGATCGATTGTTTTCTGATAAGCAAGATGGTAGAACAAATCAAGCTCAAGAACAAAAGTCTTCAGGTTATCAAGCAGTCTTTTTAACTAATGGCCAAGTTTACTTTGGAAAACTTTCTGATGTCAGCGCTACTTACGCTACATTGAAAGATATTTATTATCTTCAGGTAGCTCCTCAACCAGCATTGCAAGGATCACAGAGTCAGGTTACTTCTCAACAGCAGCAGCAGTTATTGTTGGTTAAACTAGGTAAAGAATTACATGGTCCAGTTGACGAAATGAAAATTAATCGCGATCAAATTTTATTCTTTGAAGATATTAGAGAAGATGGTACTGTAATGACTAAGATTCGTGAGTATCAAGCTAATCCACCAGCTGATGATGCTCAGCAAACTCAAACTCAGACCCAAACTCCTGCTACTACACCGACTACACCTACAACTTCTACAAAATAAAATAGTTAAGGTATTTAAAACCACTGAAATTAGTCAGTGGTTTTAAATTTATTTTTTATAATAAAACCTCAGTTTAAACTGAGGTTTTATAATTTATTTTACTAAATCTACAACTAGTTTATCGAATCCTTTTGGAGATTTAATGGCCATTTCAGAAAGCATTTTACGATTAACAGTAATGTTTTCTTTTTTAAGAACTGCTGCAAATTTACTCCAAGTAGTTCCGTTTTCACGAAGAGCAGCACCTAGACGAACTAGCCATAGTGCACGCTGGTCGCGTTTTTTGTTACGACGGTCTCGGTAGGAGTATGTATCAGCCTTTAATAAAGCTTGGCGTGCAGAAGCAAAGTTAGTAGAGCGTCGATTATCAAAACCTTTCGCTCGTTTAATTAAATTTTTACGGCGTTTACTAGCGGCAACGCCTCGTTTGATTCTTGTCATATGCTATTTGTGAACGATTAATTTCTTAAGACGGTTGTTGGCATCATTCATAGATACATCTCGGCGTTTATTCTTGGTGGTTTTACCGCTTTCGCGAGTATTGAAATGATCTTGACCACTAACCTGATGCATAACTTTACCAGTACCGGTTTTGCGGAAGCGCTTTGCTGCTCCTTTGTGAGTTTTTAATTTAGGCATAATCTTCTATTATTAAAATAATTTATTTAGTTGGCGCCAAGGTCATGCTTAGTGCATTTCCAGCACGCTTAGGTGGGACTTCAATTCGAAAGGGTGTAGTTATTGATGCTTTGAAAGTCTCTAGTTGTTTTTCAGCTAAGCTGATAAAGGCTTGTTCGCGACCTCTCATTCTTAAGTCAAGCTTAACCCAGTCACCATCTTGTAAAAATTCGTCAGCTCTTTTAGCTTTTGTGGCAATATCACCAGCGGCAATTTTTGCACTCAAACGAATGGTTTTTACTTCGACTTTTTTAACCCGTTTCTTTTGTTGTTGCTCCATTTTTTTCTGTTGGTATTTAAATTTATCAAAACTGATTAATTTAACCACCGGAGGCTTTGCTCCTGGAGAAACTTCTACTAAATCTAAACCATGCTCAGTGGCCAAAGCCTGGGCTTCGCTAAGGGCAAAAATGCCTAGTTGCTCGCCAGCGTCGTTTAAAAGACGTATTTCTGGAGCAGTTATTTGCTTATTAACTTTGGTCTTTTGCAATGGAGGACTTAAATATTTAGTATAACTGTTGTAAATTATAACTTTTCTAGCCAAATTTGTCAAAAGGTTGAGTTTGGCTTATTATTAGTTATAGATATAGCAAAATAGCTTGCTCGCGAAACAGTCTGCTAACGCACAAGCGAAGCGAGGAGTGCTGTTGAGAGAGCTAGCTATTTTGCTAGTATACTATTTAATAAACGAAACCAAAACTAAAGTTTTAAACAAAAAATAATGAAAACTGAAGATATAGTTACTCGAGTAGCTGAGGCTCCTGCTAAGGCTTTAGAAAATGCCATTGTTGAGAGCGAGCATACATTAACTTCCTTAAACAAACCACTTCATGAAGCAGAAAGTTATTGGCATGCAGTTGGTCCTGGTTTAACCACCGGGGCATCAGATGATGATCCATCTGGGGTTACTGTATATTCTCAAACTGGAGCAAGATTCGGTTACATGTTTTTATGGTTGTCTTTGATCACTCTTCCATTGATGGCAACTATTCAAGAAATGTGTGCTCGTATTGGGTTGGCTACAGGCCGTGGTTTGGCAGCTAATATTCGATTAAAGTATTCGAAAACTATTGTAGCAGTTTTGGCAGCAGTTTTATTTTTTACTAATACTTTTAATCTTGGTGCAGATCTTGGGGCTATGTCAAAAGCCGCGCAATTAATATTCCCTGGTTTTAATTTTATTGCTTTATTGTTAGTATTCACAGTTGTTAGTTTGGGTCTGCAAATTTTCGTAACTTATTCTGGTTATGCTAGATTTTTAAAATATTTATCTTTTGTATTGCTACTATATGTAGCTACAGCTTTAAGTTTGGATGCATTGCCATGGAAAGAAATTTGGTACCACACTTTGGTTCCGCATCTTGCTTTCAATAAGGAAAGCTTTATTATAGTAACTGCAATACTTGGTACAACAATCTCACCTTATTTATTTTTTTGGCAGACCTCTCAAGAAGTGGAGGAGAGAAGAATGAATGGAAAAATTAATATTAAGCTGCGCCATCAGAGCTTAGAAAAAAAAGACATTCGTAGGATGAGAGTTGATGTTTGGATAGGTATGTTTTTTTCTAATTTAGTAATGTTCTTTGTTATCGTAACTTGTGCGGCAGTACTTTTCCCGCAAGGAATAGAAATTAATACCGCAGAAGATGCTGCGAGGGCGTTATTACCTTTAGCTGGTCCGCAGGCTTACACTTTATTTGCATTGGGTATTATAGGAACTGGATTATTGGCAGTACCGGTTTTGGCAGGAAGTGCAGCTTATGCTCTTGCCGAAAGTTTTCATTGGTCTTTTGGTTTGAATCGAGGTTTGAAGCATGCACAGGCTTTTTATGGAGTAATCATTTTTGCAATGATTTTTGGTTTCGGTTTGAATTTAGTAGGAATTAATCCTATCAAAGCCTTAATTTATTCTGCTGTATTGAATGGAATCGTTGCTCCTTTTATTCTGTACTTTATTCTTAAAATTAGTAGTGATAAAAAAGTTATGGGCAAGTGGGCAAGTGGAACACTAGCTAAGTCAATTGGTTACGCTTCTTTAGTTCTAATGACTGCAGCAGCAGTAGGTGCGATATATTCTGTTTTTATTTAATAATTGAAAAAGCATTTAAAAAAAGCACAAGTTTTATCTTGTGCTTTTAATTTGTATCCTAAAAGTAATAATGGGTTTTGTATATAAAATAGTTTAATAGAAGTAGAACTGTGAAAGTATAATTAATGCGCATACTGCTCCTAGTGAGTTTGGTATTATGATAAACCAATCCCGATCTTTTTTTACAGTCGCATAAACAGCCCAACACACGCACATAACAGACATGATTGCATACATATTTAGTGATAGTCCTGCTACTGATTGATTAACGTAGTTTTGCCAAATTTGGCTAGGCATCCCTATTAATGTATAAACCATTGTAATTATTGTGGCGATCCATCCCCATAGTTTTTCTTTACTCATAATATCCTCCATAAAATTTCTTCAAATAAAAATACCCTTTATGTGGTATTAGTCAATATATATTTAAACTTATTACAAGGCGAATCTATATATTCTGAAAAAATTATATATATCTTCTTTTTCTGCTACGCTCAATTCTCTTAATTGTTTAGTTGCTTTTTTCTTTTCAAATAAATCTCGTGGTTTACCGGCAATCATTAAAGAATAAGATGGTAAGCCAATGGGTCTTACATAATGCCAACCGTATGGATCAATCATTTCGTATGCCGAACCTTTTGTAAGAATTTGTTTTACAACAACAGGTGGTGCAGGTTGATTGGGGTCTCCATAGCCTATACCCATTTCATAAGAACCAGAATAAATTTTTACAGCTGATTCCCATGGGTGAGGGTGAAATAATGCCTCCCAAATTTCGCACGGGTGAATTTTGTGCAGATACACCCTAATTTGATCATTGTAATCCATCCATAGTCTTTCCACCACCGGCGGATGGTAATCAATATATAAGCTTCCCCAGCTTTCCATGCTTTGAAGCATTATTCCGAGATCCTGTTCAACTTTTTTTAGTATACCTAACATATATCCTCCTAGCTTTATTTATTCGAACGCTTAAAGGTAACATGGGTATATTATTCATGTCAATATTTTAAAATTATAATCTTAATCAATAAAATTATAAGCTGTATAAAAATAATATAATTTAAAACCTCACCGATAATAGTGAGGTTTTGGTTTTTATTTATCAGTATAAAATATCCTAATTAAACTTCGTATACTAAAGTACATAGCTAGGAGCATTAGCATGGATATTATTCGAAATGGTCATTATCAAAACATTGATTCTTACTCTGGTTTCCAAACAAAGAACAATCCCCATTCTATCATCTGAACTCTTCCTTTTCGAAGCAGGTTAGCAAGTTCAGAGACTGGCAGAGCAGCCTTTGCGCCGATAATGTTTAAGAACATTAAGGCGAAGTAAATAGTTGCCTGCTTGTTATTCATCCACCCAAGATAGCTTTCCATTCCGCCATCTTTATATTGCGAAATTTTTTGAATCGTAATAAAATCTATCCATGGCAGAGCTAGTGCAACCCAAACTAGCATCGAAAAATATGCATATATTTGGACAAGAATTATGGCACGAGTGCCTGCAAGTTTATTAACTTTTTCTGTCATGCCGTCTATTCCATGTCTCAGTTTGAGATAGTAAAAAGAAAGAAGAAGAGCGACAGCCAAAAGGGAGTTAATCGAAGCTATCGTAGCTAAAATCGTGTATAACATTATATTTCCTCCGGTAAATTTTTAACATATTTCCATTCACAAAATTAAATTTGAAAGTGATATTATAGAATAAAAATATGTTTTTGTCAGTCAAGACATATTAAAATAATACATAATTTGGTATTCGTCAATAGTTGGTGGATTAATACCATCCAGGAATTACCAACTCCGCCAATCGGATTGGAGTTAGTCTAGATAGTTAGTGAATGATTATTTACTTTTTTATCATTAATTTTTGTAAGCTATTATTAAATTCATAATAAATAAAGACTGGTAATTTTTAAATTACCAGTCATATAATTATATAAGTCGAATTTTGGTTATTCAGATATTAGCCTCAGGCTTACCCGTAAATTCTTGGGGATGTTAAATTTCTTTTCTTATGGGGATAATTGTGTAATAACCATCTTCGCCGCGATGATCAAGAATAGCTTGAAATTCGCCGCGATTGGCAAGTTCATTCATGTAATCCACGAAATCATCCCATGTGAACTCACGTGGTTTTGCATCAATATTTACAGCTGTAACAAATTGATTGGCTAATTCCTCCGTAGAGAAGATCGGTATAGCTTTAGTTGTTCCGTTGGTAATAATTATCCCTTCAGGGTTCAATAATAACCAGCACGGGTCTGGGTGGGGAATTTTCACCTTTAAACCCGATGCTTTGTTTACAAAAATTCCAGGTGTAATTTGTTCAAATGACATCAAAATTTCCTCCTAATTAATTTCTTAAATAAACACCATTTTTACATCCTTGTTTGTAGAATATAAAAATGGTGTTTATTTTGGTGGAGCAGATCGACTAGACAGGAAAACCTTTCTAGCTTTGGTAAATGATATTTACTTTGTAATCTTGAATCAATCATGAAACATTTTTTCCTAGATCAGGAGTGGGCTACTTGACAAATTAGCACTCTTAGGTGTAGAGTGCTAATAGAGATAATTAATTAAAGAAAGGAGACTTTATGTCATTAGATTTAATCCCTCGTTCATTTTTGGACTTGCCATCTCGTCTTCCTTCAATTTTTGATGATGAAGACTGGCGTTCATTTATGCCCTCCTCAGGCCTAACTGTTTCTGAGGATGACAAACAGGTTTATGTCGAAGCTGCAGTCCCTGGAATTGATCCAGACAAGATAGAAGTGACTTACGACAAAGGTATTTTGTGGATTCGGGGGAACCAAGAACAAAAAGAAGAAGACAAAAACCGAAAGTTTTATCGCCAAGCCTCTAGCGCATTTTCTTACAGAGTTGCTGTACCTGGAAACGTCGATGAAAATACAGAACCAGAAGCATCATGCAAGAACGGTATGATGACAATTAAGTTCAATAAGGTACCAGAAACACAACCAAAGCGTATTAGTGTTAAATCAGAGTAATGAGTCTTTGGCTAGCCAGCCACAAAAACCACCAATAATTGGTGGTTTTTGTTTCTTGATTAATGATACTTAAATAAAGGAGATTGGTTTTACCATCCCGCGATCTGTACAAAAAATAGCGATTTTGGCAAACAAAAATACCTGCAGTATTTGCGGTATTTGCATATAAAATAATTATAACTTTTTTCATTTGGTGGAGATGGCGGGAGTTAAACCCGCGTCCAAAACTAATTCATCGTTCCATTGTTCACAAGATTAGTTCGTTAGAATACCGAAAGCCTTACAACGAACAACTAAGCAGTCGGGTGATATATAAAATTTCTATTTAGCAGCATATATCAGACCGTTAAATTATAGCTCAAAATAAACCAGCGAACTTTTGCTTAGAGCAGGCAAAATGCTGGGCGTCACTTAAATGTTAAGCGAACGCAGGTGAAAGTTCCGCATTTTTAAATGCAGCGACCACCTTGTTCCAAGAGTTTACACTTATGGTTTGCTTGTAAGATTTACGAGCTTGCAAGCTGGCTCGTCTTGCATATGAATCGATGTCAAGGTTCTGTCAAAATCCGGCATCCCCGTTGGTAAACTATAATGTAAAATAGGGGATTTGTCAATGTAGTCGGCTTAAATATTATAAATTTCGATAAAAAATACCCCACATTTTGTGGGGTTATTTCAGAAAAATAAATTATCACTAAACTTTGGTGGTGCCGCAGTCAGAAATAATTCGTGATTTTTGTTAATCACAAATTTACATGTTACTTTTCCATTATTCACTTGATGAATTACTCCTTTTTCCCGCAACGCTACAATGACATTTTTGGGAAAGTTGGCAACAGCTCTTAGCTTTTTACTGCCTTCAACTTGCCTGGAAAGCACTGTATGAAGTTCGTGTATAAAAATAGGGAAGCTTCCAAATTCAACGTAATCTTCTTTTTGACTTTTTAACCATGCCATTGTGTAACGGACTAACTTTTGCTCGTCCGTTTCTTTTTCCATAACAACATCAGTTAATCTATCCATTGATTCGATTACACTTTGGACGTTACGAGGTATTGCCGATTTAATTTCATCGCCTTCTAACCCCAAAATTTCTGGAATTTGAAAAGGATTGATTAATCGAACATTGTTTTTTCCTCTATCTTTGCTTAACTCAACGATACTAAGAAAGTCAGAATCACAACTTATTATCCAAACATCAGCTTGGATATATTTATGATTGAACAAAATTTTTTCAACCTCATTGATAATTCTGAAATCAACTTGGTCCTTGTCTTTTTTTGTATCTCCCACAATAATGAATTTCCAGTCATAGCTGTTGAAATGATTCAATTCAGCTTTCCTTTTTTCATTTAAGTGGTGATGAGGGGCAAAGACTTCTGTTACAAAAACATTTCCGTGCCGTCTTGCGTATTCTCTCAATTTAACATAAGAAACTCTAATTCCAGTTTCGATTTCAGTCTTCCTGATATTTTCGTAATCGACCATAATCCAGATAGGAGTATCTGGGTCTTCAAGGATTTCTAAGGCTTGGCTTTTGGCTTCTACTTTAGATCCATTTCCATTTCCGTTAAGTTCAGGTAGGTTGTTTTCTAACACTATTTTAGTAATATTAGGACCAACTTTTAATTGAACCAGGTTTGTTCCATTGTTCCTGCTTTTCGTTGTAACTAGCTTCTCTTTTTTTAAAAATTGAATTCTGTCTCTGACATCCTTTACTGGTATTCCTAATAAATCAGGGATGGTAGTAAGAGGTTCTTTAATAGACCAATTATTATTTTCTAGAGCTAATTTTACTATAGCAAGATCGATTGGATGTAAATCAAAATTCCCGAGTGTCGGGTTGTTTGTTGTTTCTACATTAGCTACTGCTTCCATAAAGATAAAACCTCCTTGTAATTGAAGCTTATTACTATAACAAATATAACAATTTTGGTCAAGAAACACAAAATCCCAGAAAACTGGGATTTTGTTGTGTATTTTGGATAGGATTAACGAGCAGACTTTTTTGCTAAGGATTTTACAACTTTTTTTATAGATTGCTTGCTGACTTTAGGGGTAGCTTTTTTAACAACTTTTTTAGCGACGGTCTTTTTTGCTTTTGGTAAAACTTTTTTTACTAGATTGCCTGCATTTGTAACTTCGTTACTGATAGAGTCCCAATGACCTTTTAGTTCGGCTGCAACTTCCGCAAGTTCTGTAGTGCTAACATTCTTTAAACCTTTGTAGTTTTTTGCAACTGTATCAACGACTTTTTGGTAGCTAGCTTTAGTGTGTTTACCAGCTTTATTTAGTTCGTTTACTACGTCATGCTGCATATCGCTAGCCCACTTAGCTAATTTTTTTCGATTTTTGGCATTTTTACCAGTAAGCATATAAACTCCTGCTGCGGCTGCAGCAACTGCTGCCAACCCTGCTCCAATAGCCATGGCTTTCTTTTGTGTTTTTTTCATAATTTATTTCTTTTTGTTCTGCTTTTTAGCTTTTAAACCAATTGCAAATTTAATTAATGATTTTAACCCAAACCCTTGTTCTTTGATATTTTTTCTTAGTTCTACTAAATCCCCAGAAACTATTTCGGTTGCTCTTTGAGCTTGGCGTGCCACTTTTTTAATAGTTCTTAGGAAAAAGATTAAGTATAGTAACGCTATAGCTAATAAAGCAGTGATAATAACAACTGCAATACCAGTTAGCCAGAAAAATAAATCTGTAAGAGTTAAAGTTTCCATACGGGAAGTATATCACATTCAGTTTATTTTGGTGGGTAATTTATGAATAGCTCGTTAATAACTTTAAGATATTGTTTTCGTAAGTTTTCATCTTTACCTACTTCTAAAATTTCATCATTTTTGTCAGTTGCGCTGGCTGTCCAATTATAAGATCCAGATGTATAAGACTTGTCTGTGACTATTACCTTAAGATGCATAATTGCACTATGGTCTTGAAAAGCTATTGGTATCCCAGCAGCTTGTAGTTCTTTAACTATGCTTCGCTGGTCGTCAATTTTTAGGCTTTGCTCTTTATCAATTACGCCTTTGACTTCTAATCCTCTGTATTTAGCTCCAATTAAGGCGTCTTTGATATCACTTCTTGTAAAGGTATATATAGCAAAATAAACAAATTTTTCTGCTTGTTGAATTTGGTCAATAACCAATTGGTTAGCGGCTATGTCTCGATTATAATAAATGTTAACTTCTTTATTTTTATTTGCTTCGATAGCGGGCTGGACGTGAAAAGAAAAATAGAATTGACTAGATAAAGCGATTAAGCCAACTATTATGGTTATGTAAATTAGATCTTTATTTAATTTCATAAATGTAAATTTAAATCTGTTCTATTTTATTATAGATCATTTTAATTTAAAATCAGTTAAAGATTTTTTAAAATAAAAACTTTCTGAAACATTCAGAAAGTTATTGAGCATTACCATTAAATTTACTTATCGACTTTAGAATTAACTTCTCGTTTTGCGTCTCTGGTTTTTATATATTCACGTTTATCTTCTTTTTTGCGACCCTTACCAACTCCAATTTTAAGTTTTACTAAATTTCGATGACCTATATAAATTTCTAGTGGAACTATAATAGTACCTTTTTCTTTGCCGAGTAATTGATCTAGTTCTTTTTTATTTAATAGAATTTTTCTATCTTGGGTAGGGTTGTAATCGTCTGATGGCGAGTATTTGTATGGTCCAATATGTGCGTTTACTAATAGGGCCTGTTTGGAGTTTATTTTTACATAACTACCGGAGAGCGAAGCGTTTCCAGTTTTAACAGACTTAACTTCTCTTCCTTCCAAAACCAAACCGGCATCAAAAGTATCTCTGATGTCGTAATCGAATCTAGCTCTTTTGTTGATTGCTAAGGATTTCATAACTATATTTTAGCAAGGATTGACAAGTTAATTAAGAGTCGCTATATTGCTATTTAGTTTAAATTAGGAGGATATAAATGAAGCAGGCAATATTTTTTGAATGGGGTTATGGAGCACCACCTAGATTTCAGGATGTTAGATTTAAATGCACGGAAGATTTTGGTCAGATAGATAGAATCAAATTAAAAAGGTTAAGGGTATTTTTTGAAAGAAAGACACAAACCACTTTTTCTTTAAGATTAGATTATGTCAATAATAAATTAGGTAGTTTCGATTCAGATTTTAGTTTAGACCAGATTCCTGAGGTAAAATTAGATTTTAAACAAATAACATATGCCCGTGAACCTTACAGTGTAGAAAAAGTCGTCAATGATATGTTGTCCCACATTGCATCTCAATTTGGCAATATTAATTTCTATTTTAAAGATGAGAATAAAGATGTCATTATAGCTGATTTTGAATTATTCGATTATAAGGCAGGTATTGAGTTTTCAGCTGATTTTTATGGCAGTTAATTTTATAACAAGGAAAAATTTCCTTGTTTTTTATTTTAATTGAAATTATTTTAAACTCATTTTTTAAAAAAACTAAAACCGCTCAGTAGTAGTAGCGGTTTTAGTTTGACTGCGGTGATACTCAACACTTGACAAGTGTGTTAATAATATCAATCCATTAAAATCTTGGCCAAGAAAAATTTAAAAATAGATATATAAAATCACAATTTTCATCTTAATACAGTCCTTTAGTATTTTCTTTAAATAACGTATAATAAACCTTATGAAACCGTATATTTCCCAGTTAATTAACGAAGCAATCACTCAAATTTCCCCCGATCAATCATCGGCTATTTTGGGTAGCAGTAGTTTTGATGTGTCATATCCAAAATCAGAATTTGGTGATTATGCTACTAACGCGGCTATGGTTTTGTTTAAGAAATTTAATAATGTCCCGGCGACTAATCCGATTGAGTTTGCTCAACAGCTTTCTCAGTTAATAAAGGATTTAGATCATAAGCAAACTTTTTCTAAAGTAGAGGTGGTCGGAGGATTTATAAATTTCACTCTGAGCACTTCACATTTAAATTTCAATTTACAAAAGATTTTGGAGGCTAAAGAAAATTTTGGCTCTTCCCAGATTGGTAATAATCAAAAAGTCCTGGTTGAATATTTTCAGCCTAACATGGCAAAGCCTTTGCACCTCGGCCATTTACGTACTGCGATTATTGGCGATAGCTTATTTAGAATTTTACAGTTCTCTGGTTTTAATGTTGAATCAGATACTCATTTAGGGGATTGGGGAACACAGTTTGGATTATTATTGTTGGCTTAT
>CAYRJC010000009.1:0-4358 GCA_964424635.1 uncultured Candidatus Saccharibacteria bacterium
AGGGTTTTATTGCGTTTCGATTTCAATGAAGAAATAAATTCTAATGGAAAATTATTAGATAGTTTTAGAATCCAAGCAGCAATACCAACTATAAAAATTTTACTTAAAGCAGGTTCAAAAATTATTATTGCTTCTCATTTGGGTCGTCCAGATGGAGAATGGAAAAGCGAATTGTCATTAAAGCTTGTAGCCGAATCTCTATCCGAATATTTGAAATATAAATTTGTTGTAGCAAAAGATGATCAGCTGCCAACTTATTCAATTCCCCATGTTGTATTACTAGATAAAAAAATAACCGATAAAGATTTTCAAAAATTATTAGAACAGCAGTCTAGGCAAGATATTGTTATGCTAGAGAACATTCGTTTTTATGAAGGCGAAGATAGTAATTCTGATAAGTTTTCTAAACAACTTTCTAAGGTAGCAGATTTTTATGTTAATGATGCTTTTAGTGTTTCTCACCGTTCTGTAAGTTCGATAGTAGGAGTGACTAAAAATTTACCTAGTAGTGCTGGTCCATTGTTGGAAAAAGAAATTAAAGCATTAGATTATATTTTGGGTGGTAAAATTCGCAAACCTTTTGTGTTGCTAATGGGAGGGATCAAAATTACTGATAAGGCACAAACTCTAATTAATTTGGGTAAACGCGCTGATCATATTTTGTTAGGTGGGGGATTGGCTAATTTATTTTTGTCTGCTCAGGGTTATGATATCGGCAAGCATGATATTGATAAAAAAAGTTTGTCTTTAGCAAAAGAACTATTATTAAACTTTAAACCAAAAGTAGTTTTACCTACTGATGTAACTGTACTTTCTTTGAAGTCAAAAAATAATACCCGGGTGCAATCCAAGAAGTTAACCGAAATAATTTCCACTGATCAGATTTTCGATATAGGACCTCAAACGATTTTGGCTTATAGTAAAATTTTGAAAACTGCTGGGACAATTTGTTGGAATGGACCATTAGGTTATTTTGAAAAAAAATCCTTTCGGGCTGGAACGATGGCTATTGCAAAAGTTATTGGTGGAGTAGGGAAGCGTAAAGCTTACGTTATTGCCGGGGGCGGAGAAACAGTAGCGGCTATAAGACTTGCGGGACAGTTAGAACATTTTGACCATGTTTCAACCGGTGGTGGTGCAATGCTTGAATATTTGGCTGGGGATAAATTACCAGGTATAGAGGCTTTAAAAAAATGAAATTCAATAATACTCACAAAATAACCAAAATAACTGCTAGACAAATTTTTGATAGCCGCGGTAATCCCACTATTGAAGTTGCTGTGTATTCTGGAAATATATTTGCCGTTGCTTCTGTTCCTAGCGGGGCTTCTACGGGAAGCCATGAAGCCAAGGAATTGCGTGATGGTGGTAATGCATGGCGCGGACTGGGAGTTAAGAAAGCTTGCAATAATATAGAGAAAATAATTGCTCCGCTTCTTAAAAATATTTCGGTATTTAACCAAGAAGAGGTAGATCGGCTTATGATTGTTAAGGATGGAACAGTGGATAAGTCTAGGTTGGGAGCAAATGCAATTTTAGGAGTATCATTGGCTACTGCGCGCTTGGCTAGTCAGCTAAAGAATCAATCATTATATGTCTATCTAGCCAAGACCTATGGATTTAAAAAACCTTCTAGTTTACCGACTCCTTTATTAAATGTTTTGAATGGGGGATTACATGCGGATTCTGGGACAGATGTACAAGAATTTTTCTTTATTCCCAAAAAAGGAAAATTTGCTAATAAGTTGGAAATAGGAAGTCAGGCCATCCATGCTTTAAAAGATTTAATTATAAAAAAGAAATTATCAACAGGGTTGGGTGATGAAGGAGGTTTTGCTCCAAAAATTAATTCTAACGAAAAAGCTTTGCGATTAATGTTAGCAGCAGTACATAAAGTTAAGCTTTCGTTGGGTAAAGATATTACTTTAGGAATCGACGCTGCGGCTAGCGAGTTTTTTGATACTGAACGAGGGGTTTATAATTTTAGATCTGATAATAAACATTATAAACCAAGCAGTGTTTATAAGCTCTATGCCGGTTGGATCAAACGGTTTGGTTTAGAAGTTATAGAAGATGGGTGCAGTGAGGATGATTTTGTTGGATGGCAAAAATTAACTACTACTTTGGGTGCTTCCGTCTCTCTGGTGGGAGATGATTTGTTTGTTACTAATTCAGCCCGGCTACAATCAGGAATCATTGCTGGGATTGCTAATAGCGTTTTAATTAAACCTAATCAGATTGGCACTCTTTCAGAAACTATAAAAACAATTAAGTTAGCAAAAAAGTTTAATTATAAAGTTATAATTTCCCATCGTAGCGGTGAAACCAATGATGATTTTATCGGTGACTTAGCGGTAGCAGTGGGGGCTGATTTTATTAAGGCAGGAAGCTTAGCTCGCGGAGAACGTTTGTCAAAGTATAATCGACTGTTAAAAATAGCTGAAGAATTAAATCAATAATTTATTGATGTTGATAGAGTTTCTAGATTTCAAAAACAATAATTATGCCGCGAATTTATAAAAAAATTGTTTTAGTAGTGTTAGATGGTTTTGGTGTGGCTACTTATAGTCACGGCAATGCTATTGCTTTGGCAAATCCAGAAGCGTTGAATGATATGATTTCTCATTATCCTTCATTAACTCTTTTAGCTTCCGGACCAGTTGTGGGTTTGCCTTGGGGTGAAGTAGGGAATTCCGAAGTTGGACATTTGAATATGGGTGCTGGGCGGGTAGTGGGTCAGGATTTACCACGTATAAATCAAGCAATTTCTAATCATTCTTTTTTAACAAATCCAGTTTTTTTGGAAGCGATTGAACACGCAAAAAAGAATAATTCCAAATTACATTTAATTGGTTTAGTGAGTGATGGTGGTGTGCATAGTAGTGTTGAGCATTTGTATGCATTACTTGGTATTGCAGCTGAACAGCAATTTAAAGAAGTTTATATTCATATGATTACTGATGGTCGAGATACTGGACCTAAAGTTGCGCTAGATAATGTCACTAAGCTAAAAGATAATATAAATAAAATTGGAGCGGGGAAAATAGCCACCATTACAGGACGTTTTTATGCGATGGATCGCGGTAATCATTGGAATCAAACCGAAGCTACTTACAAAGCTATGGTAAAGGGTGCTGGCAGTGCTGCTGATTCACCTGAAGATGCTTTGCTGAATAATTATAATCAGAATGTTTTTGACGAGATGATTCCGCCAACAGTAATTGTGTCTAGGGGTGATGATGGGAGTATAAAGCCAACAGCTGTTGTTGCTGATAACGATGCTGTAATATTTTTCAACTTCCGTTCCGATAGAGCTCTTCAGCTTACCAAAGCTTTTGTGTTGCCATCAGAGATGGAAATTGAAAATAAACATCCAGCATTACAAAATTTATATTTTGCAACTATGACAGAATATTTTGCTAATTTGCCCGTTCATGTTGCATTTGCTCAGCAAAATTTGAAGAATAATTTAGCTGAGGTTTTATCAAAAAATAATATACGACAATACCATATATCAGAAAGTGAGAAGTTTGCCCATGTGACTTCATTTTTTAACGGGGGAGTTAGTAAGGAATTTGCTGGAGAAGAGCGAACAATAGTACAAAGTCCTGTTAATGATAAAAATTATGTAGATCATCCTCAAATGTCCGGAATAGAACTGGCTGATAAGCTTGTTAATAAGATTTTAGAAGAAGACTTTCAATTTTATTTAGCCAACTTTGCTAATGGTGATATGGTAGGGCACACTGGCAATCTTAATGCTGGCATCAAGGCTGTCCAGTATTTAGATCGTTTTTTGGAACAAATTAGAAAAGCAGTTATGAGTGTTGATGGGTTGTTAATTATCAGTGCTGATCATGGAAATATCGAAGAAATGATCGATAGAAAAACTGGTGATATTAACACTGAACATAGTACTAGTCCAGTTCCCTTTATCGCAGTTGCTAAAGACTTGGCATTTAGTATTCCTAAAAATCGAAATTACTTATCTCTGTCTAGCATGATGCCTTCAGGTGTTGTTTCGGATATTGCGCCAACTATTTTACAATTTTTTGGATTACCAAGGCCGCAAGAAATGAACGCAGTCAGTTTGGGGGATCAAATCGAAGCTCAATTAAAATAAAAAAACCTTTAGTGGTTTTAGTCAGCGAGGTTGTGTTATGATTGATATATGTCAAAGCTTCACTGGCAATTAAAAGAATCAGTACCTAATGAAATTTTGGAACAATTTCCCGAAATTTCTACTTTGCAAGTCCAATTACTTTATAATTTAGGATTATCAGACCCAGATCGAGTAGATTGGTTTTTAAAGCCTGATTATCATAATTTATATGACCCTTTTTTGTTTACCCAAATGC
>CAYRJC010000009.1:4368-22160 GCA_964424635.1 uncultured Candidatus Saccharibacteria bacterium
ATCGAACTTGGGAAGCTATTGAAAAAGGCCAGAAAATTTTGATTTATGGAGATTATGATGCAGATGCAGTTACTGCTAATGCGGTTTTGCAGCATACTTTTAGATATTTGGGTGTTGAGGTTGAAAGTTATATACCTGATCGTTTTTCTGAAGGGTATGGTTTGAATGTTGAAGCTTTTCAGAAAATCAAAGATATGGGTATTGATGTTGTTATTACTGTAGATTGTGGTACTAATTCTGTAGAAGAAGCTAAATTTTGTAAAGCAAACGGAATAGATTTGATCATTACTGATCATCACGAAATTACTGGTGATATCCCTGATAGTTTTGCATTGGTAAATCCAAAAAATCCAACAGAAGTTTATCCAGATAAGCAAGTTACAGGAGTTGGTGTAGCGTATAAGTTTGCCAAAGCTTTGCTTTCTAATCATGAAAAAGTTATTGCCGTAAAGAAAATTGAACCAGATCAACATAACCCAGAATGGGATAAATGGTTGCTAGATTTAGTGGCTATTGGCACTGTTGCAGATTGCCACTCTTTATTGGGTGAAAATAGAATCTTGGTAAAGTTTGGTTTGAAAGTTTTACAAAAGACTCGATGGTTGGGACTACGTTTATTAATAGAAAATTCTGGCTTAGATTTTCGAAAGAAAACTCCTGATTCGGTAACTATTGGATTTAATATAGCTCCTAGAATAAATGCAGCTGGTCGTTTAGAACACGCTGACATTGCCCTTAAGCTTCTTACCACTAAGGATTATGGTGATGGGATAGATTTGGCTAATCGAATTGAGGAAATTAATCGCCGCCGCCAGGATATTACTGCACGTATTGTTTCGGAAGCTAAAGAAAAAGCAGAAAGTATTTCTGATCGAAAATTTTTAGTTCTTTCTGATGAGTCTTGGCCTAAGGGGGTTGTTGGTATAGTGGCTGGTAAACTCGCTGATCATTATAAAAAACCTGTAATAGTTATGCAGCGGGATCAAACTGAGTCTACGGGTTCTGCTAGAACAGCTCGAGGGTTTGATGTAGTGTCTGCGTTAATTGCTTGCCGCGATAAAATTAAAAGATTTGGTGGGCATAAAGAAGCAGCGGGATTGACTGTTCTTAATGATAATATGGATGAGTTTTATTTTGAATTACTCAAGTATACTGACGCACATTGGCCAGAAGAATTACCTCCAGCAATCTTAGAGATTGATGCTGAGTTATCAGAGTCTGATTTGTCGTTCGAAAGATTTGCAGAAGTAGAGGCATTAGAGCCTTATGGTGCCGGTAATCCAAAACCAAAATTTTTACTGAGTGATTGTACTATAATTTCTTACCGCTTAGTCGGAGCTAGTAGTCAGCATTTGCAAGTTCAGGTTTTATGTGGAGAAACTTTACTGGATTGTATTGGTTTTAGCATGGCTTATAAAGCAAATGGGTTTGAATCAGGGAAAACAATCTCTATAGCCGGGGAGTTGATAGTAGATAGTTGGAACGGAACAAAAAAATTGAAAATGCGATTAATAGATGTCAAAATAATAGAAGATCAGCCCGAAGAAATTATAGACATAGACATAGAAAATAGATTAAATAATAATATAATAGATGAATCAACCTCTAATCAAAACGAATCCGTCGAATCCAATCCGCAAGAAATTATGGCTTAGCACTGATGGTGGCGCCAGGGGTAATCCAGGACCAGCAGGATTGGGTTTGGTTATTAAAGATGAAAACGGTAATCTGCTTTTGGAGCATGGACAGTATTTAGGGGAGACTACAAATAATGTTGCTGAATATTCGGCTTTAATAGAGGCTTTAAAATTAGCTCAGGGGATGAGTGCTACAGAAGTTGATATTTCTATGGATTCTGAATTGATAGTTAAGCAAATGCTTGGAGAGTATAAAATAAAACAACCTCACTTGCAGCAGTTAGCTAGTCAGGTTAAGGTTTTATTAAGGGGCTTTGATGCTTATCAGTTCAAGCATATTTTGAGAGAATATAATAAAGAAGCTGATAGAATGGTTAATAAAGCAATTGATGAGGCTCTCGGGTTATAGGTTAATTAATGATTATAGAATATAATCTACGATCAGCTAGTATTACTAGCTGTTTTTCGTCTGCACTAACAGTCATTACTGCTACAGGATTTGTATTGAAGAGCAAATATTGATTTTGTCCATTGCGGTTGTCTATTTCTATAGCAGATAATCCGTTATCGTTAGCAATAAAACCATATCCTAATTCTGGTATTACCAAAGCTTGTGTAGTAGTGGTGGTTTGTCGATTAAATAGTTCTGCAGTGCTTGAGCTAAAATTATAAAAGTATATTTCCGTAGGAGTCTTGAAAGTTAATTGTTGTCTCTCTGTATTAAAATTAATTAACTCAACTTGATTGCTAATTAATTCTGGCTTGTTATTTATTCTGTATAGTGATCGATCAATTTTTAAAAATAATTCTTTATGATCAGTTATATATAGTTTAGTTACTTGACCATCAGGAATTGCTGCAGAGTACAAAATATTTTGTTTAGATGCAGTATCGTTACTCCATAAATAAGTTTCTAAACTATTTTGAGTAGAATTTGCTGTGTAAATTAGATCTCCGTTTATAGTGAAAGCTCTGATGTTATTTAGAATTGTTTTTGGAGAAGATTGAGTTTTTAGATCATAAGATATTAGACTGTTTCCTTTTTGAGCTAATAATGTATTTGTAGAAACCATTTCTATGTTTTCACTGCCGTTAAGTGCTTGTGGAAGGGTGGTTAGCGTAAGGTTTTTTGTATCCAAAGTCATTAACTTGTTGTCTTCGGTTTTGGCTATAACTAGTTGATTGTTTTTAGTTGGTATTAATTCTGAAATAGCCACAGATGCCTGAGCAGTCTTGGTTATTTTATTTTGCTCTAAGTCATAAATATTAATAACTTTGTCAGTATTAATAAATAAAATCTCACTACCTATTGTTATGCTAGTTTTTACTTCTTGATCTGTTAGTTGGGTCGCAACCTTATTTGGTAATAATTTTATAGTGTCATCTAATGTTCCTGCGTAAGTAACTTTCCCTGCTTCAATAAATAATCTTTTACGCCATGAATGATAACCATCTTTTTTTATTTCTATGTCATAAGTACCTTGTTTTATAAATCGGATGGTAGTCGGACTGTTGTCAAAAGTTTTTCCATCTAAGTATACTTTAGCTCCACTTGGGTTTGTCTGTACGTCCAAAATTCCTGTGCCCGCGGGGTTGTCATTAAAGCTTAAGCCTTTACCGCTGACATACAAAACAATCAAAGGCGCTAAAGCCAAAAAGATTATAAAGATGAATAATAATATTAAGTAGCGAGTAGTTTTGTCCATTTGTGAGTTAATTGTACCAAATTTTAATCAATTGATGAATTGAGTTTTTATAGCTAAAATATAAGGTACTATGTCTAATCATGACTCTAACAATCGATCTTCTTCTAATGATAAGTTTGTCATTAAAGGACAGACCCCTTTGCGTGGTGAAATTCCTGTAAAAGGTGCCAAAAATGCTGCTTTAAAAGCTTTGGCAGCGAGTTTAATTTTAGACCAACCATCTCGAATTTTAAATGTACCTGAAATTGAAGATATTAGTAGGTTGGTGGAAATCATTGAAGATTTGGGCGTAGAAATTAGTAAAAATGGCTCAACATATGAAGTTAAAAATCCAAAGATTTTAAAAAATACTATTGCCCCGCACTTACATCAAAAAACACGTTCTTCTATGATGCTGGCTGCACCGATTTTGTTACAACATGGCGAAGTAACTTTTGCTTATCCTGGGGGTTGTGTGATAGGGAATAGACCGATTGATTTTTTCTTACAAGGATTTAAGAAGTTTGGAATTGATGTTGAGGATCACGATGGTGGTTATACGCTCCGGGGAGGTAAGAATTTAAAACCTGCAAAAATTGTTTTCACTCGAATCAGTGTTACAGGAACTGAGGCTATGATGATGCTCGCGTGTAAGGTAAAAGGAAGGAGTGAGATCATTAATGCTGCAATGGAACCAGAAGTTGTTTCGCTTGCAAATTTTTTGAATTCTTGTGGGGCAAAGATTTCAGGAATTGGTTCGCCTCATCTGATTATTGAAGGAGTAGAGACTTTAAGTGGTGGAGATTTTGAAACCATTCCAGATAGAATTGAGGCTGGCACTTTTGCTATTATGGCGGCTGCTACTAACTCGGAAATTAAGGTAACAGGAATTGTTCCAGAGCATTTGGAGGTTCTTTGGCAACTATTTGAACAAATTGGAGTAAGTTTTGAGTTAGGGGTAAATAGTGTTACCATTAAACCTACTTCGTTACCTTTGAAAGCGGTTCCAAAAGACATAATAACTCATGAATATCCTGGTTTTCCTACAGATTTGCAAGCTCCTATGACTGTTTTGATGACGCAAGTTAATGGCTCTTCTCTAATTTTCGAGACTATTTATGAAGGCCGATTGTTTTATGTGGATAAATTAAATTCAATGGGTGCCAAGATATTTATGGCTGATCCGCATCGAGTAATGGTAAATGGGCCAACAAATTTGTTTGGTAAAAAAATTACTTCTCCAGATATTCGTGCCGGTATGGCTATGGTGATCGCAGGATTGATTGCAGATGGAGAAACTGAGATTGATAATATTTATCAAATTGATCGGGGTTACGAAAGAATCGAAGAGCGCTTGAAAGCCATTAGTGCTGAGATTGAAAGAATTATAAATTAATCAAATACTAAAACTGTAAAATCTTTCCATTATACAATTAGTAATTGTATAAAACTAGTTATAACTATTTAAATTATGTTTCAAAGTAAAATCGGAATTGATTTAGGAACAGCGAATGTATTAGTCCATGTTCCTAAGCGGGGGATTATTATTAACGAACCAACTGTGGTTGCCATTTCTATTGATGACAATCGTGTTTTGGCTGTAGGACAAGAAGCCAAAGAAATGCTTGGACGCACCCCAGAAACTATAATTGCCAACAGACCAATGCGCGATGGAGTAATCGCAGATTACCGCGTTACAGAAGCCATGCTTCGTTACTTTATAAATAAAGCTTTAGGGAAGGTTAGATTTTTTCGGCCAGAAGTAATGATTAGTGTTCCTGGTGGAATTACTTCTACCGAGCGTCGTGCAGTAATGGATGCAGCTCGTAGTGCAGGAGCAAAAACTGCTTTTGTTATTAAAGAAACAGTTGCAGCAGCGATTGGGGCAGGGATTCCTATTTCCTCGGCAAGCGGTAACTTGATTATTGACATGGGTGGCGGCACTACTGATGTAGCAGTGTTATCCTTGGGAGGAATTGTAAATTCTACCTCAGTTAGAGTTGCGGGTAATAAAATTGATGCGGCAATTATTGAATATGTCCGCAAAAAACATGGCCTCGCAGTGGGAGAAAGGACTGCTGAAGAAATTAAGATTAATATTGGAAGTGCTTTGGCTTTGGCAGAAGAAGAAGTTATGGAAATAAAGGGTCGTGATAATATCAGCGGCTTACCGAAGACTGTGACAATTTCTACTAATGAAGTAGTAGAAGCCATTCAAGAAGAAATCAAAGAAATCGTAAAGGCTGTTAAAACTGTGTTGCAAGATACTCCTCCCGAATTAGCTAGTGATATTATTGATAAAGGAATGATTATGACTGGCGGGACTGCTCAGCTTCGTAATTTAGATCAGTATATTTCCAAAGCAGTAGGAGTTCCGTGTTATGTTGCCGAAGAGCCTCTGCTTTGTGTTGCTAAAGGGACAGCTATTGCTCTCGAACATCTAGATAGTTATAAGAAGAGTATATTAAGTATTAAATAAAATAAAAAAAACGAGTCCAAGTGGCTCGTTTTAAATTTTAAGCTATATTATTTTCGACTTGCTGAATTGTTCGACAAAGTTTTTTTAATTTAGAAATTTCTTTATCTGACAATGATAACTCTCCGGTTGGGTTGAACGTCCATTTTCTCAGATGGGAAAGAATCTTAAAATAGTAGTTAAATGATGGTCGGAACTCACCGCTGAACATTTTTTTAAACACTAATATTAATGAATTTTTAGTATTCATTTCTTCAGGGATAATTTCTCTAAAAATTTCTGAACCATAGACAAAATATTCGATTAACTCCGCCAAACCATCATCTAGACCTTTTGTAATTAATTGATTTGGATCCTTTTGAAAATTTGGAAAATTATCCAAAATAAACAATACTTTATTTGCAGCCAAGGCATAAAAATATACTCTCTTCATTTAATTTTTCCTCCGTTTTGTTTAGTAAATATAAATTTTACTTACTATAATATCATATTTCATTAACTTTGTCAATAAAAAAAACGAGTCAAAATGATTCGTTTTTGTTTTAGCCAAAACATCCTCCTCGTTTTGAATTAGCAAAACGGTTGTATTCATAGTCATAAGCTGCCTTAAAAAATTCTTCAACTTCTTTAATATCTACTTTTGCAGCTTGATCTAAAAGATCTTGTTCGAAATACCACCTGAGTGATTGAACCTTTTCTATGTATCCTAATAAAATCGCCTTCATTTTTAGCAGTTCTTGGTTGGATCTTTCTTTTAACTCAATTTTTTGAATTTCCACTAAAGCATTCAAAACTATACTAAAGGTCTTATCAAGCGTTATACTATTAAAACCATTATCGCAACTTGCATAAGCTTCTGTCAGAAAATCGCTAGCTTTTTTAAGCTGTTTAGCTACCTGTTCTTTATTATTTTTAATTAACTTGATTTTAATTTGGGCAAAAGCAGTATTAATATTAACAAACTCTACACAACGGTTTTGTAGTTCTTTTGCAAAGTCTTGTATGCAGTTTCTCATAAATTTCCTCCTTATTTCTTCTAACATATCACCAAATTATCCACTAAGCAAATTAAGTTTTCTTTGAAGTGTGGTATAATTTATTTAAAAGAAGATTGGTAATACTACTTAAAGGTATTAACCATTTAAAGAAATAAATACAAAAATTTTATGACTAATATGAAGCGTAAATCGTTATATATTTTTCTAACATCCTTATTGGGAATGTTGTTATTTTTGATGTTGCATCGATCTCTGTTTGTGGTGTATGAAATACTTGGAAATTTCTTTCCAGGGAACATTATTTTTGATGTCCAGCCTCAAGTAATTTTTAGTATTGATTTTTTCAGTATGATTCTCGCTATGTTTATTGGGGGATGGTATGGAGTATGGCTTGGTTTGGATTGGTATAAAATGATTTACGAGGAGCGAGAAGGAAGACAATGGTTTCATGGATTTTTACCTCACCACTGGCGAGGCTATGGACGTAATCATAAATCAACTGAAGTTTCTCACTCACCGGAACCAGAACATGCAAAAACAAAATCTACTAATCCTAAAAGAATAGTTGTAAAGGGTCCAACTCTTTCTTCTTCTCGCCGTATCGAAAGCTTTGCATCCTTCAAAGCTGCTCCCACAGATAAAGCTTGGAGCTTAGAAGATGTAGAGAGTACAGATTCTAAAACAGTAGTTAAGCCAAAGCGCAAGGCTGTAGTCAAAAAACGAGTAGTTAAAAGAAAGGTTGCCAAATAGCAGCAGTGGGTATGACTTTGGATAAATTAATAATTAAAACTGTAGTAGTACAGGTTTTGATTTTTATTACCAAGGTTTTATTTTTTAAATATTTGAATATAGAACTAATAGGAATATTGGTTTTTTATTATATACTACTAAGCGTCATCTCTATTACTACTATTAGACGCCTTGGTATTATGAATTATTTTGAGATAATTTTAATAACAATAATTTGGCTAGTATTAAGTTTGCTAATTGATCTGATGATTACCTCTCCGGTAGTCAACAAAGAGATTTTTAAGAATCTTCATTTTTGGGTATCATATTTAATTATGATTTTGGCAACAATTATTTTTCACAAAAAGCTTCATGTTGACACTAGAAGAAATATGAAGAAATAACTCATGAATTATTTCAGGGTTAAAATTTTATACTTAGTACAGATTTTTTAGTTGTATCAATAACAGCCTTGCCGCCGACAGGAAAAGTAAATATCGGTAAGTTATGACCAAAGTTTAAATTAGCAATTACCGGAATTTTATTCAGTTCCGGTTTTGTTTTTATTATTTTAGCTATTTTATTTACTGGAAGCTTGCTTTTTTGCTGAAATTTGCCAATTGCTAAACCTTTTACTTTTTTAAAATTAGGTAAGTTGATTAGGGACTGTAAATTGCGGTGAAATTCCCAAGAATCTAAATTAGATATAAAAGTATCCTCTATAAATAAAATACTGTTAACAATTTCTGGCATGTACTGAGTCCCTTTTAGTAAGTTTAAAGTACAAAGATTACCGCCAATAATTGTTCCAGAGGCTGTACCATGGTTAATGATTTTTATATCATCATGATTTTTTAATGGAGAAGGCTTTGGGTTAAAAATCGAGTTAAGAAAATTATCCAGCGTGTATTTACTAATTTTTTTTGGTAACTTGGTAATTCCCAAAGTTGAAAGATTGGGCCCAGAATAAGTTATCAATCCCGTTTTGGTAAGAATAGCGTTTTGTAATGCGGTGTTATCAGAAAATCCACAATAAATTTTTGGGTTCTTCTTGATAATGCTCCAATCAATATAATCTAGTAAATCAGTGCAATTATATCCACCTCTAACGGCTAATACTGCTTTTACATCTTTATCAGAGAATGCTTTGTGTAGGTCTTGTAAACGAGATTTAACAGACGATGATTCTAATTCGTTGAGTTCAAATACATGTTTGCCAAATGTGACTTTAAAACCAATGTTTTCTAAAGTTTTTTTTGCATGGTTTATTTTTTGTTTGGCTACTGTTTGGCCGGAGCATGATGGAGCGATGATTCTAATATTGTCTCCTGCTTTTAATTTTGAGGGGATAATTATTTTGTTTAACATTTTATTGTAAGTTAATGATGAATTGAGATTTGGGTGTTGAAAAATTCAACACCCAAATATTATTTAGCGAGATTCCTTAAACTATGAATAGTTTTTGTCATTTCGCTAAGGGGCATATTCATAACTTGATCTGGAATATAAACCGTATCTTGGTCCTTAACCAGATCATGTTGTGAATAAAAGGTGCCGGTTTCAGATTCTGCATAAACATGAGCAAGACCTTTCGATAATTTACAAAAAATCTTCTCTCTTTTGTTTCGTAGGTTTAGCATGTGCTGCTTGGATATTAAATGTTTGGACATTTTTATTCCGCAGCGACTATTGCCGTTACGCATTTTTTGGTAATAACGTAACTTGTTATCAAGTAAATTTTTTAGCTTCATCGGTGCAATAAAGTGACGAATGATTGGTGTGGGCACCATTTTTACTTGTAATAGTTTTGGTAGATATGCAAAGTTGTTGTTTTTCAGAACGTCATACATGCTAGAAATAAATTCATCCATGGGACCGTTAAGGTCATAATTTTTATGAATGTATTTATACATGCTTTGTCCTGAAAGCATGTAAACTAATTCTTTCTCACTTTCTATACTACCGATTACCAGGTCTATCAATATATTTATTGGATTGGGGATAACCCAACCGCCTTCATTTGGTGCAGTATTAATTTTGTGAATTTTACCTAACACTTCATTTTTACTGAAAGCTTGTCTATTGCTTACTGTTCCTTTTTCGTCTACATACCTTTTCCATATCGACATAGAAAAATCATCCATGACTGTCTCGATTATTTTATTAGCTAAATCTTTTCTTTCAGAGAGCCAATCGCTATGTAGATAAAACTCCAGACCTTTTTGTTTTAATGGTTGGGTATGAAATTCCGTTACTGTCATTTCGTCATCAGTAAGTTTGTTATGAGTGGTCATTATACTTGCCGGAGCAATTGGCGTATTGGTTCCATTCATAATCAAACAGTGTGGATAAAATAAATTATCTTTTTCACCGATTGTAGTATCAACTAAATTACACTTTATACCTAAAGAAATTAAGGCTAATGTGCGCATGGCTATATTACCCACATGTGGTGTTTGCTCTACCATGTAACCATCCTGTTGGTGTTTTATTAGCTGAGCAAGAGTGATATTATCTTCTATTTGTATCTGAACTGGCATTTGATTTCCTCCTGTATTTTATTTGCTTTGCAGAAATGAAAATAAAAAATCCCTTTATGCAAAGGGATTGGGAGGGTTAAGGTAGTAAAATTTATCTATACGTTAAACCACACAAACTCTTTGCACAAAGAGCTGTAAACCAACGATAGTTAAAAGTATTAAGTTGAAGTTTTTCTAATCTCATGACCAAAGTTTATTTTATAAAAAATTCTTTGTCAAATTTTTAATCTAAACTTATCCACCGAATGTTATAAACTTGACTATAGGTGAACGATTGTATACCATTGTATTATGGTAAATAATAATATCCAACCTATCATTGTTCATATTGATATGAACAGTTATTTTGCTACTTGCGAGCAACAAGATAACCCAGCGTGGCGTGGAAAGCCTCTCGGGGTATGTGAACATTTAGGAGGGATTATTATCGCTCCTAGTATAGAAGCTAAGCGCTGGGGGATTAAAACTGCTATGCCTGTTTGGGAAGCTCGTAAGCTTTATCCTAAAATTATTTTAACCAAAACTAACCCTGCTAGATATAGATTTTATACTTCACGTTTTCTAAAGGTTTTTGAAGATTATACAGACCGGATAGAAAAGTATAGTATCGATGAAGCATTTTTGGATTTAACCAAGTCTTGTAATATCAGGGGTTATAAAAATGGTAAGCTTCAAAAATTGGATCCTTGGGAAGAAGCCGAGAGGGTTGTTAGGGAGATTAAAACTCGAATGAAAACCGAAGTTGGAGACTGGATTAAATGTTCCGCTGGAATTTCTTATAGTAAATTTGTTGCCAAGATTGCTTCTGACTTACAAAAACCAGATGGTTTGGTTGTAGTTAGGCCGCAGGATAAAAATTTTTTATATAATCGGCTCAAATTAACTGATGTGCCAGGTATAGGCTTTCGTATGGAGCGACGGTTAAATAAATTAAAAATTAATTCTCTGTTAGATTTAAGAGATTTTCCCTTAAGTAAGTTAGTAAGTCATTTCGGGATTCAAGGATACCATTTACATAGCATGGGTCAATTAGAAGGAAGCTGGAAGGAAAGTTTTGAAGAAGATGTGGTCGATGAATCAATGAAATCAATTGGTCATATGTATACTATTCCCATGGAATTTAGAAATAAAAGAATTATGAAGTCAGTTTTGTATAAGCTTTCAGAAATGGTGGCAGCAAGGCTTCGGGTAAATAATATGATGGGTGGATTGGTTCATATCCATGTTCATGATCCAGAACGGTTATGTGCTAGCCGGGGTGGTAAGATTGGTTATTATATCCAAGATGGCCGGGATATTTATTTAGAATGCTTAGCGTTATTGAAGCAGACCGGAATTAGTATTGAAGAATTAGAAAAACACAGTTACTTAATTGGTGTGACTGTTGCCGAATTGGTCCCTCATGTAGAGCAGGAAAGTTTATTTAAAACTAAGCGCTATAAGGGTAACTTAATGGAGGCTTTAGACAAGATTAATCAAAAATATGATGATTTTACCATTGCCAGAGTTCCTGCTTTTTTGGCCAGAGAAATTATTAGAGATTCGGTTGGGTTTGGGCGTATGAAAGAATTTAAAACTACATTTATGCGCGGCGGCTTGGGAAGTTTTAAGTAAAAATAAAAAGCACTTCATTCAGATGAATGGAATGCTTGATTTATAGATGTTTGCGCAGGCGATAGCACTGCTTTTATTGCCTTTATGGTTTGGCGAATTTTACTTTCTTGAGGCGGCAGCGGATTGCACGCCCGAAATATATAAGCCAGCCAGATTGTCCCAAAAAGATATATTGGATGTAAAGAACTTGATTTAAAACTATGCTGTATGATCAAATCAACCATTAAATTTATTCCAAATAGAAAAAATGCTCCAGTCAATAACCCAGCTCTTTTTGAGATCATTTCTGGATGAAGCTTCTCCCAATTACTTAACCCTTTGTTTATATTTTTAATTATCGTGCTTTCGTCATAGTTTATTATGCCCCAAGTCCATACAAACAATGTAAGTAAAGATAATAATATTCCAAACGAAATGTGGATGACCATCTCAGTTAAAGAAACCGGCTTTTCTGAAGATAATGGAGTTATTAATCCCAGATCTACTAATTGCCACATGGTCACAAAAAATCCTAATGCCTTAGAAATAAAGAAATTTGTTTTACCGGTAATTCTTTGAAATTTCTGACTAAATTTTTCTGCTAATTCAATTGCTTTTTGGTCAATCTTGAACATAAATTCAAAATAATTAAGCAGCATATTTTTCCTCCTTTGGTGAATATTTACAACTAAGTATGGTACTGTTTTTTAGACGTTATGTCAACATTTAATAACTTAGAAATTTTAGTTTTTGCTAAGCTTTGTGGTATAATTAATTCAATAAAAAGCTTTAAATACAAAAATAAAATGGTTGCTATTCAATTTTATAAAAAATTTTTAACTGAATTTGTTCGTCAGCAAATGATTTTACTGGGTCCGAATTTGGCGGTTGATACTGTTAATCGAGTTGAGGGAATAGAGGTCAATAATCGAGGACAGGTAGTCGAAATTATTGGAGAATATAATTTAATTCTTCAATCTGTAGTAGAGGAGTTTTCTAAGTTATCACCACAATTGACCAATTATTTTATTCATATGCAATTTTCTCGTTATCCAGAAATTGCAGCCGAATATCCTGCTAGTCTTTCTAAGGTTAATTTGGTTTGTTCGCTAATCAAAACTGACTTATGATTGTGGCGCTTTTACTATTATTAGATTTCGCCTTGTTAGGCATAGTAATAGCGGTTTACTTCCGCCGTATTTATAATGATCATCAAAAGCTTCAAGGGCAAGCTAATAAATCCCTAGAGTTACAGCAACGGATGTATCAAATTCAGGTTTTGCAGGAAATAAGTGAACGTATCGGTTATTCACTAGAAGGAAGCAAAGTGATTGAAATTATTACCAATAGTATTGGTAATTTGCTTGATTACGAAACCGTATCATTCATGTTATACAACAAGAGTGACTCCTTAGTTTTTAAATGCCATGTCCATAAAGCAGTTAATCACCGCTTTATTACTCAAGTTAAAGAACATATGTTGGCAGCTACTAATGTTTTATGTCAGCCTCAAAGCGCTAATATAAAATTAGACGAACGTATTGGCGGGGCAATTTTAGAAGATCAATTAGAAGTTGATGTAAAGTCGTTCGTTAATATCCCAGTCATTATTGGCAATGAGTTATTAGGTTTGATTAATATTTCTTCCTCCAAGCCGGGTTTATTCGGTTGGCAGCAGGCTGGCGTATTGTTTACAATTACTAATCAAGCTGCTGTGGCAGTTGCTCAATTAGAAACTATGCTAGAGAGTGAAAAAGGCAAGCTTACAGGAATTATTTCTGCTATGACTGATGGAGTGATGATGGTTGATTTAAATAATCAATTGCAAATTTATAATCCTGCTGTGGTTGATTTGTTGGCATTGCCAGTAGGTCGTGCAGTAAATATGTTTGATATTATTGATAGTTTGGCTGGAAAAGTAGATTTACGAACCAAGATTGATGAAGCTTTGGCTAAAGGTATTCCTTTGGAAATAAAAGAACTATTTGTTCATGATAAAGCTTTGGAAATTACTATAACTCCAGTAAGAGATCATTCCGGCGAGCATCGGGGAGTAGCTGTAATCTTGCATGATGTTACTTCTGATAAAGCCTTAGACAAGCTTCGTCAAGAGTTTACAGCAATGATGGTTCATGAGCTTAGGGCTCCACTAACAGCTGTTCGTTGGTCAAGCGAAGCTTTACTCAAAAATTTATCTGGTGCTCAGCAGCAGCTTGAAGCTGTTAAAGTTAAAGACAGTGTAACCAATATCGATTTAGCAGCTACTAATATGCTCGAATTAGTTAACGATTTATTAGATGTAGCAAAAATTGAAGCGGGAAAATTTGATTTAAATATTCAAGAATATGATTTATCTCAAATCGTAAACCAAGAGATTCAATCTTTCAGGGCTCAGGCTGAAGGTAGACATTTAGGTTTAAACTTTATTACTTCTGGGGTCGTAAAGGTTAAATGTGATAAAGTCAGAATTGGACAAGTCTTAAATAATTTATTAAGTAATGCTATTAAGTATACTGACAGCGGACAAATTGATGTTAACTTATCTACTGACTTGGATAAAAATGAAGTTGTTGTGGCAGTCAAAGACACAGGTCTAGGGGTTAGTCGAGAAGATTTGGCAGTATTGTTTTCTAAATTTAAACAGCTAAAAACTTTTGACCGTTCTCGCAAAGGAACAGGTTTGGGCTTAGTGGTTTCTAAGGGGATTATTGAAGCTCATGGTGGAAAAATTTGGGCAGGAAGTGCAGGGGAGAATTTGGGATCTACTTTTTATTTCAGTTTGCCTTTATAGCTTTACTGAAAACTGTGGATAACTTTTATATGGTAGAGTATAATATATATAAGTAATTATAAAAAAATGCCTAAAATTGTATGCGCTGAAGACGATAAAATGATATCCACGTCCTTAGTAGAAGGTTTTAAACAGGACGGTTTTGAAGTTACTCCAGCTTATGACGGAGAAGAAGCTTTGGCTAAGATTAAAGAAGTTAGGCCTGATGTAGCTGTGCTTGATATTATGATGCCTAAGCTCGATGGTATAGGGGTGGTGTGGGAGATGAAAGCAGATCCAGATATTGCTGATACCCCAGTAGTAATGCTTACTAACCTTAGTGATCCTGCAACAATAAGTAAAATTTTGGAAGCCGGGGTTACTGATTATCTTTTAAAGAGTGAGCAATCAATTGATCAAATTGTTGCAAAGGTTAAAGAAGTCATGAATCGAGGCAATTAATTTAAAATCAATAACTAATTAAACTGTAATTTATAGCATAATAGATGGATGTAATTGCTCACACTTTGTGGACTAACGCATTGTTTCATTTAAAATATAAACATCAACGCCGAATGCGGTATCTTGCCGCATTTTTTGGTGTGGTGCCGGATCTGATTGGTTTCACTCCTTTGTTTTTTTATTTACTATTTTCGGGCAGAGCCTTTGGGGGAGAAAGAATATCAGTTTTATATAGTAGTCACTGGACTTCTCGTTTTGCTGAAGAAGCTTATAACTACACTCATAGTTTGGCTATATTTGCTATTTGTTTTTTGTTAGTAACAATAATTGGTAATATTTATTTAAAATCCAAACGTGGTCAATTGTATAAAACTTGGTTTTTTTGGCCCATGCTAGGCTGGGCATTGCATATTTTGATAGATATTCCCACTCATCCGGATTTTTATTCAACTCCATTTTTGTACCCATTCTCTAATTATCAGAATCATCACGGTGTCACTTGGGCTCATCCGGTTTTTATGGTCATCAATTATACTTTACTCGCTATGGCATATGCGATAATTTCTATTTATCATAAGCAGAAAATAAAAAGATATGCAGAAAGTAAATAAGTCAGACTCCTTACAGATTTATGTGATAGCTCATAATATTCGATCCTTGCATAATGTGGGATCGATTTTTAGAACTGCCGATAGCTTTGGTGTTGGTAAAGTTTTTTTGACTGGTTATACTGGATCACCCCCAGATCCTAAAATTGCTAAGGTAGCTTTGGGTGCCGAGCAGTTTGTACCGTGGGAAAAATCTAAGTCTTTAATTCGGGTAATTAAAAAACTCCGAACACGGGGAGTAAGAATTATTGCTTTAGAAAATAATGTAAAGTACAAGACAGTTTTATTGAATAAATATAAGCCAAAATTTCCTTTGGCCATAATAATGGGGGAGGAGACCAAGGGTCATACTAAAAAGACTTTGGATTTAGTAGATGATATTATCGAAATTCCTATGTATGGCCAAAAAGAAAGTTTAAATGTTTCGGTTGCTTGTGGAGTGACATTATATGCCCTCAAAACAAAATCTTTGGACTTAAAATAAAAAAAGACCAATAAATTATTGGTCTGGAGTTTTTATTTTAAGCTCTTTGTTCTTCGCTTATTTGATTAAGAGTTTTTGATAATTTAATTGGTTCTTGTTTTTCGCAAGGTTCGTAACCGGCTGAAAACCGAAACCCTTTTTTGGTTTCTGCGTGCATCCAAATAAGTCTTAGTAAAATTATCCAGTCCTCTTGTCTTAAAGATTCATCGTTTTGAAGTAGGCTTGAATGACTAATCTCCTGATAAAGTCTCTGGTATTGCTCCTCACTTATTAACTGTTCTTCATAGCAAGCCTTTATGATAGAAAAACCGGTTTGTTTAGTCATAAATCCTGTAGAGCTATTTTGCTCAGAAATTAGGATTATTCCATGCCTTTTGCATTTTTGGCATATTACTAATTTTGGATATTTTTCCATAGCTTTTATTTAATCCACAACCATGAATTTATTAATCAAAGAAGTTTCTACCAAATGGTAATAAGCTTCTTTTTGATATTCAAGCATTTCTCTTATGCTCAACCAGTCTCCAGGATTTCCTCGAAGTTTTCCCTCGGCATCGATAGATAATTCTTTGAATTCAGAAATTAAAGGAAGAATTTCATGGATTTTTTTACTAGACAGTCCTCCGGCGATTCCAATCTTTAATTTTTTGTTTTGTATATCGTTGTAAATCTCAGAAAGATATCTGCGAGTAGTTTCGATATCCATATCTTTCCCTGTGCCGCCAGATGGGTCTAGTAAAACGTAATCTACTAACTCCCCATACTCTTTGTTAATTTTGTTGACCAGGGTTGTAGGGTTGTTATTTATCTGTGTAAAAGCTTTGCTTCCGATTTGTAGAACAATTTTGTGCGTATTGCCTTTTTTTCGAAATTCCTCTAATTGTTTTGGGTCAGGCCACGTCATATTGAGTTGAAAACCATTAAGATTTGGACCGCCGTATTGGATTAATTTTTGCAGCTCTGGTTGGAATTCCCGACTGGAAGTATTGTAATGGTAAAAATTGAGAACGTCCTCTGAATCAGGAAAAAGTAAATTAGTCTCATTAATCGGTGGGTATCTAGCTGGAAAATGATTGCTTGGTTTGCCATGAAGTGTATTTAGATTTACCAATACCCCAATCATTAATTTATAATTAGAGCCTTCCTTTATTTTAGAATTAATTCCACTCAATGCAATACCAACATCAACTGGATTGGTGAAGCCGGTTATGCCTATATATGGATTTGTCATAAATTTTCCTCCTAAATTTTGTGTATTTTACTATGTGATTTTTGAAATTATATTAACTTTAAAATAACTCAACATAGCTCATAACCATACCATTCTTTGATTTTGTGGTCAAAATTCACTTAACTTAACAAAACGTAACTACTTTTTTAGGGTATTGTGGATAGCTGGGAAACATTTTTGAGAAACATAAAAATCCTTTTTAAACAAAAGGGTTTTTATGTTTTTTAACTAATAAAGATCTTTGCTAGATGGGGGAATGTGGGTTATAATGATTTCAAGTGGAGAGAGGTGGGTATAAGTGGGGAAAAGTGGGTGGATAAGTGGATAACCTCGCTAACCATAGGGTTATAAAAAATCAAAATTCCCTTCAAATTCGCATAATTAATTTTTAACGCTTAGCCTTCAAACATGTTCATTGGAGAATATACAGCCAATATCGATGACAAAGCCCGTGTGAACATTCCAGCTAAGTTTCGCTCAGCGTTAAAAAATAAAGTTGTTGTGACCAGAGGACTGGATAATTCCTTGGTTCTGTATACATTAGACGAATGGAAGAAGCTTGCAGAAAAATTGGCTAGT
>CAYRJC010000010.1:0-1690 GCA_964424635.1 uncultured Candidatus Saccharibacteria bacterium
TATTCTTTAGATTATTTGGAATTCAGTTTAATTAAAAATTTGTAAAATTAAAATCAGATAAATTTATCTGATTTTTAAATTATATAATGTTAAAAAAAGCCCAGACATAATTTTGTCTGGGTGTTTTCTATTCTAATATTTTTAAATGATCTTCTGTTGCTCCAATTTCTTCTAAGCTAAGATTGTGTTGGTGAATCATTCTTAAAACTTGGGTTTGGCATAATGGATTACCTTTGTGAGTAGTTCGGAGTTTATTTAGCCAAAATTTAGCATTCCTAATTCCCACTTTCCTTGGATTTTCAATTTCTAATTGTTGGATTTCCTCTTCACTTGAGCCAATATCTGATAAGGTTTTACCAGATTCATTAAGTGCCAATAATAATGCTTTTTTACAAAATTCAAATTTCGCTGTTCCTTGCCTCAAAGCAAGAAGCCAGTCTTCCACTGGTTTTTCTGCTGCCATAACTTTTTTAGTATTCATACTTCCTCCCGTGTTTTATATAACATAGAAGTTTAAATAATTTTTAATAATAAGTCAATATTTACTAAAAAAGACCTGGTTGGTGACAAAGGTAAATTATTCTATAAAATAAAAAGAGCCCGAACATTCATTGGTTTGAACGTTCGGGCAGATTACTAAAAAACAGTAATTTTTGTTGTGAAAATTAATTCATCGCGCAGCTTTGATTGCCGTTTTGTGCGGGTCGAAGTTGGTTGGTAATTTTACGAAGAATACCATTATCGAATAAGGTTCGCAAATCAGGCTTTCTTCCGCCCATTGTTTCACCTCTGTAAAGTTTCCCGTTAGATACGGTAAATTTTCTTTCTCCAACTTTGACTGTAACCGGTTTTTCCGTCGAATAAATTTTTTGACTTAATTTACGAAATTCGTCTTCAATTGCTTTGCGTTGTTCTTGCTCAGCAATTTTCAGTCTTATTTCTCGTTCTTTTTTTTCATCTTCCCTGTATGCTTCAAACGCACCCGATTCATGCAATTCGAAACCTTCGTTTTTTAAGAAGTTTTCGAACCATTGCAATGCTTCGCGGTTTTTTGTTGTTGTGATTTTTTCACCTTCGGTATTTTTGGTTATTTTACCTTGGATTAGAATGAAGTTTATAAAATCATCTTTATTATCTCTCACAATGACCACGTCGCCTTTAGCTACTACGCGATTATTCCCGGTGACAAAATACTCTTTTCCATTATTGAAATAAATAGCATTTTTCCCTTTGGTGATGAGCATTTCGGCGGTGCCGGCTTCCATGATTTGCATATGTAATCTTGTTTTGGCAAGGATTTGTTGCCACGGGTTTCGATAAAAACTTGATCCGTGAATGAGTTCAATTTTGCCATTGGGGTCCAAACTGAAATAGTCATCCGGGTTAAGAGCAATTGCTTCGCCGGTTTTTAAACTTTTAACGAAGGTTTTTGTTCCAGCTCTGCTAACTTCGATAGCCGGATTTTCGATGAAATCGAATGGGAATAATTTTCCGTTAAGACCGAGCAGTTCTGCTGCCGTAATTATTAAACGATACGTTAACTTTTGCATTCTCATAATTTTTGTTTTTTCCTATGCGTATGTTTCAACGCAGTCGTGCAGATCTCTCTGCTGTGTTTTTATTTGACGGTGACCCCGCGGGTCGATGTCATAATTTTCACGAGTTGCCTCGCTAATTCAAGCCCTAAGTA
>CAYRJC010000010.1:1700-21993 GCA_964424635.1 uncultured Candidatus Saccharibacteria bacterium
TTACTAAGGGGCTAGATAAGCGAGACAAATCACTGCTTTTTGTAAAGGTACAATATTGAATCGAAGCGGCGACCCTGATAACAGAATAACCGCTATCCAATTCAACATACAATTATAGCATATATATCTACTTTTGTCAATAGATGCTTATTTGACCTCTAAATATAACCTTTTATCTAAAAATAGTTGATTTTATTGATCAGGTTATGTATAATTGATTCACAATTCATTAGAAGCCCCTAACTTAAGGAATTACTGACACATTTGTCGCTTGATTGGGAAAATTACTGGCACAGGCTTCGCCAGAGTACCAAAATAGCGAATCCATAGAGACTGACTCTTGGTCAGTTTTTGTTTTGTAAATTAATAGGGAAGTGCAAGCGATTAGTTTAACTTATAATCGCTTTCGCTAGTGTCATCCCGAAACAAGAAAGGTCATCAATAGATGCCAACAATTAATCAATTGGTACGCAAAGCTCGAAAGCCGCTTATCAGCAAAAGCGCTTCCCCGGCATTACAGCGTCGCCAAAACTTGATCAAGAATAAAACCTTGTTCATAAAAACTGGCTCACCATTTATGCGTGGTGTATGTTTGAAGGTTTATACTTCAACACCAAAGAAGCCAAACTCAGCTTTGCGTAAAATCGCAAAAGTAAAATTAACCAATGGCATGGAAGTATTAGCATATATTCCAGGAGTTGGTCATAACTTACAAGAACACAGTGTAGTAATGATCCGTGGTGGTCGTGTAAAAGATTTACCTGGTGTTCGTTATCACATCGTTCGAGGTAAGCTCGATACATTAGGCGTTGAAGGTCGAAAGCGCTCTCGTAGTAAGTATGGAACTAAGCGTCCATCAGAAGCTACTTAATTTATTTAATCGCAAACTTGCGATTATAACAGAAAGGAAAAACTCACATGCCACGAAGAGCACGTAGTTACGAAAAACATACTCCCGAACCAGATCCAAAATTTAGTAGTGTAAAGTACGCTAAGTTTATTAATTACTTGATGGAGCGCGGAAAAAAGACAACCTCACAGAAGATTTTTTATTCTGCCTTAGAGATTGTTGAAGAAAAGATGAAAGCTAATAAGGATAGTGAAGTCACTGACGCTCGACAAATCTTTGATTTAGCTTTAAAAAATGTTTCCCCAATTATGGAAATCAAGGGTCGCCGTATCGGTGGATCTAACTACCAAGTTCCTATGGAAGTTCAAGAACCGCGACGCACTGCCCTAGGAATGAAATGGATGATCAATGCTGCGCGCAGCCGTAAAGGCGCGCCAATGGCAACTAAGCTTGCTGCAGAAATTGTTGACGCATTTAATAAATTAGGAGCAGCAGTTAAGAAGCGCGATGACACTCACCGCATGGCCGAAGCTAACAAAGCGTTTGCTCACTTTGCTCGGTTTGGTAGCAAGAGAAAGTAGAATATAAAATATAAAAATAACTATTAAATTATGCCCAGAGAATATCCAATAGAAGCGACCCGTAATATCGGTATTATCGCTCATATCGATGCTGGTAAAACTACAACTACCGAAGGTATTTTGTATAACACCGGTATGATCCACAAGATCGGTGCGGTTCACGAAGGTGAGACTGTAACCGACTGGATGGAACAAGAACGCGAACGTGGTATTACTATCACATCCGCGGCAGTTACATGTTACTGGAAGCCCCAGTACATAAAGATGGCTGCTGAAAATTTAGACAATTACAAAATTAACATTATCGATACCCCAGGACACGTAGACTTCACTGTAGAAGTTGAACGTTCTTTGCGTGTGCTTGATGGTGCGGTTACTGTATTTGATGGAAAGATGGGGGTAGAGCCTCAATCCGAAACTGTGTGGCGCCAAGCCGACAAGTACGGCGTTCCTCGAATGTGTTTTATTAACAAGATCAACCAAACCGGTGGAGATTTTTATAAGTCTTTGGATTCTATTCATAACCGTTTAACCAAGAACGCTTTCCCGGTTCAGTTGCCAATTGGTTTTGAAAAAGACATCGTTGGAGTCGTCGATCTTGTTCAAATGAAGTCTTATACTTATAAAGACTACACTGACAAAGAATTCACTATTGGCGAAGTTCCAAGTGATATGAAAGAAAAGGCAGAAAAGTATCGTCATGAATTAATTGAAAAAGTTGTTGAATTCGATGATCAATTGATGGAAAAATATTTAGAAGGCAAAGAGCTTTCTGAAGAAGAGTTACTTTTAGCAATTCGTAAAGCAACTCGCAGCGGTGAATTTTATCCTGTCTTTGGTGGTGATGGTCGTGGCATTATCGTTCGTACTCTTCTTGATGGAGTAGCTAACTTTTTACCTAGTCCTTTGGATAAAGGGCCTGTTAAAGGAACTAATCCGAAAACTGGTGAAGAGCTTTCTCGTAACCCAAGTGATGACGAACCTTTTACTGCATTGGCTTTCAAAATTGCTACTGATCCTTTTGTGGGTCGATTGGCTTTTTTCCGAGTTTATTCTGGTAAGCTTGAAGCAGGAAGTTATGTTTTAAATGCTCGAAGTGGAAACAAAGAACGCGTGGGTCGTATCGTGCGTATGCGCGCCGATCAGCGTGATGAAGTAAAAGAGGTTTTTGCTGGAGACATTTGTGCGCTAGTTGGTCCAAAAGATACTATTACTGCTGATACATTGTGTGCAGAAAATGCGCCAATGGAACTTGAAAAGATTAAATTCGCAGAACCAGTTATTAGCATGGCTATCGAACCAAAGACTAAAGCCGACCAAGAAAAAATGGGTATTGCTATGCAAAAACTTGCAGAAGAAGATCCAACTTTCAAAGTTTCTTCCAACGAAGAAACTCAGCAAACAATTATTGCTGGTATGGGTGAGCTTCACTTAGAAATTTTGGTTGATCGTATGAAGCGTGAGTTCAAAGTTGAAGCGAATGTTGGTAAGCCAGAAGTAGCTTACAAAGAAAGCTTTAAGAAGCAAGCTACTGCAGAAGTTAAATATATTCGCCAAAGTGGTGGACGCGGACAATATGGCCACGTTTACTTGCGAGTTGAGCCTCTAGAACAAGGTAAGGGATTCCAGTTTATTGATGAAATTGTTGGTGGTGTAATTCCAAAAGAATATATCAAACCGATTGATAAAGGAATTCAAGAATCAGCTGCTAATGGTGTTATCGCTGGTTATCCACTAGTAGACTTTAGCGCAGCTTTGTATGATGGTAGTTATCACGAAGTTGACTCTTCTGAAATGGCCTTCAAAATTGCAGCAAGTAAGTGTTTGCAAGAAGCTGTGAAAAAGGGTGACCCAATCTTATTAGAACCTGTGATGAAAGTGGTTGTCACTACTCCAGAACCTAATATGGGTGATGTGATTGGTGATCTTAACTCTAAGCGTGCCAAGATCCAAGACATGGAAGATATTACCGGGCGTAAAGTTGTCACTGCATTTGTACCTTTGGCCGAAATGTTCGGTTACGCAACTCAATTACGTTCTATGACTCAAGGACAAGCATCTAGTATTATGGAATTCGATCATTATGAAGAAGTTCCTAAGAACGTTGCTAATAATATTATTGAATCTCGCGCGGGCATGAATGTTCGTAAGGGAATGCAATAAGTCTTTGTATTACAAATAAAAATAGACCGCTCCATTTTGGGCGGTCTTTTTTATGAGTTTATTTACAGAAAAGTATTTTTGAAAGTCATATTGATTTTATTTGTTATTATTGTTATCATCCTTAGTTATATTAATATTTTAGGAGGAAATTATGGCAAAGAACAAATATGGTGTTATTGTTGGAAGAATGTCTCCATTGCATCTTGGTCATCGTGGTTTGATCCAAAAAATGCTTGATGAGTGCGGCTATGAAAATTCTTTATTGTTGATTGGTAGTTGTAATGCTGAGCAATCAATGCGACACTTTTTTGATTATGAGCAGCGTCGCGGTTTTATTAAAAAGATTTTTCCAGAGATTCGAGTGATGGGATTGCCCGATTTTCCTAATAGTAATCAATGTTGGCTGCTTCAATTAGATGACACTTTGAGGAATTGCGGATTCGACCCTTTAAAGACAAAGTTTTATACAGGTAATGAGGAAGATATCGAAGTCTTGGTGGGGGATGCACGCGATTTTACAAGTCTCGACCGTTTTGATAAAAACAAACCCATTATTTCTGCGCAACAAGTTCGATCTGTATTGGTTCATCAAAAAGATCCAAAATTTGACTTGATGAAATTGGTAGGAGTAGATTTGGCAGATGATATTCTGGTTGCGTTCAAAAAAAACTGGCAACAGTTCGAAAGTAAATGATTTATATAGCAGACATTTGATCTGCTTTTTTATTTATTAAAAGTTTTTCATATGCTATTTTTATTAAAAATAAAGACCGATTGTATGTATCGGTCTTTTATAATTACTGTTCATCTATTATGACAAAGGAGTCGAATATCTTAGGATGATATTTTTGATTTTTCGATTGCCGTATTTTGTCTTCCAAAATTCTAAAAAGTTTAAATTTTTATTATCTGGAATTTGATTAGGGACAATTTCATCGTCATCAGAAATGTATTCATCAGCGGTCTTGTGATAATTTTCAACAATTTCATTTATATCGTCAATTTCGCAGTATTGTAGGCAATGTCTCAATCCGCTCTTTGTTAGTTTAGTAAGATCTGCGGGGTTTAATTCAATTTCAATTGCTTCATCTAATAACGGTATATCTAACTTTTTATTTAAATTGATTTTATAAGAATCAAGCACTGCTAAAAGCTGATAAAGTTCATTATAGGCTCGTCCTTTTTTTGAACTTAATCCTTCTATGACATTTAAAGCATCATTAATAAAAATAATATCATTAGGCTGTTTATCTGTTGCCATTTTATTTTTTCCTCCGTATTTATAGTTCATTTTTTCAGTTTATTATTCCATTGGTTTTTATTTTTGTCAAAGCTTGCGAAAGAAGGATTATCCTTCTATACTTCAAGAATGAACTTAAAAGATTTATTGCAATTATCTGGAGAAAATGGGAAAGCGGTTATTGTAGGGGATGATGGGGAAGTTAAAGGTGTTTTTTTGTCTTTCGAAGAATACCAAAGACTTAATAAGGGTAGGGATGGTCATGGTAAGTCTGTTTTAGAAAAAAAACCAAAGCTTGATCCTGAAAAAGTTAATCGCGAGATTTTAGATGCTCAGTTAACTGACACATTAGATTTAGATAATAAAAATTTAGAAATAGTTTCTTCTGATGATTCTGTTTCTACAGAATCTTCTCAATCATCATCTCATTCTACAGTTTCTGCGCCAACACCAATAAAAAATATACTACACAAAAGAGCAAAAGATTTATTTATAAATCAGCCTTATGGAAGACAAGAACCCCCAGAGTATGATATTAGAGAAGAAGTTATGGATCCAACTTTTGGTCAGCCTATAGTAGAAACAGAAAGTGATGAAGAGATTAAACCAAATTTTGATGATATATAAAAAACGCAGATAATTTATCTGTGTTTTGCTTTAACAAAACTAAATTTTATTTACAAGTAGCTCTTTTTTCTGTAATTACCCAGTAACCAATATCTCTACCGTGTTCTCCATTTCCGTCACCATTCGATGATGTGATAATTAACTCCGGGTGTTCTTTTTTAAATTTTACCAAGGCATCGGTAAAATCTTTTTTGACGTAGTCAAAATAATAAATACCTTCACCTCTGTCAATGATTTTATTTGTATTATTTTCTGCATTATGCGGACTGTCACAGTGATTTGCTAATGCATATAGAAATAAAACCATTGTCAATAAAAATTTTGTAATCATTTTTTCCTCCATATAATAAAAATCTAACTAAAAACTATATCATAAAAATGATAATTTGTCAATAAAACCAATTTTATCAATATACTTTTTATTTGATAAAAAGATTGACTAACTATTTGCTTGACTCATTCCTGTAAAAGCTTTAGAATAATCAATGATTGGCGCGGTATCCACCCGCCAATTTTAAATCATTAAAATTCTATAAATTTCTTTTAAGTTACCTGGATTCCTTAGAGAAAAAAAGAGAAACCCTCTCTTTTCCCCCCTATGCATAGGGTGAGAAGCGAGGGTATCTCGGGACTCGAAAATAATTTATAGTACGAAAGGTAAAAATGGCAGAGCAATTTGATCGTTCAAAGCCTCACCTTAACGTGGGAACCATTGGTCACGTAGACCATGGTAAAACCACTTTAACCGCTGCTATCACTACCGTGCTTGCGAAGTCTGGTAAAGCAAAAGCAAAAGCTTATGATCAGATCGACAACGCACCAGAAGAAAAAGCACGTGGTATTACAATTAATACCTCACACAGCGAATACGAATCAGAAAAGCGTCACTACGCTCACGTAGACTGTCCTGGTCACGCCGACTATATCAAGAACATGATTACCGGTGCTGCTCAAATGGATGGTGCGATTCTTGTAGTATCTGCGACCGATGGTCCAATGCCTCAAACTCGCGAACACATCTTGCTTGCTCGTCAGGTAGGTGTACCTTCTATCATTGTTTATATGAACAAGGTTGACCAAGTTGCTGATACCGAACTTTTAGATCTTGTTGAAGAAGAAATTCGTGATCTTCTTACTAAGTATGATTTCCCTGGAAAAGATACTCCAATCATTCGTGGTTCTGCATTAAAAGCTCTTGAAGGTGATGCAGCTAATGAAGAAACTATCATTAAGCTTGTAGAAGCTTTGGATGATTTCATTCCAGATCCAGTTCGCGAAACTGACAAGCCTTTCTTGATGCCTATCGAAGACATCTTCACTATTGAAGGTCGCGGTACTGTAGTAACCGGTCGTATCGAACGTGGTGTTATTAACATCAACGAAGATATCGAAATCGTTGGTATCAAACCAACTTCTAAAACTGTTGTTACTGGTATCGAAATGTTCAACAAACAACTTGATAAAGGTATGGCTGGTGATAATGCTGGACTTTTGCTTCGTGGTGTTAAGAAAGAAGAAGTTGAACGTGGTCAAGTTTTGGCTAAACCAGGTTCTATTACTCCTCACACAGAATTTGAAGCTGAAGTTTATATCTTGAACAAAGAAGAAGGCGGACGTCACACTCCATTCTTCAAAGGTTATAAGCCACAGTTCTATGTTCGTACTACAGACGTAACTGGTGAAGTTATTTTGCCAGAAGGCCAAGAAATGGTTATGCCTGGTGATACTGTAACTATTACTGTTAAACTTATCACTCCAATTGCTTTAGAAGAAAAAGGTAAGTTCGCGATCCGTGAAGGTGGTCGAACCGTTGGTGCTGGTGTTGTTGTAAAGATTGTTAAATAATTTAAAATCTTACAAAATTAAAACTCTCCTAGAAATAGGGGAGTTTTATGTTTGTCTATACACTATTTATTGTTGACATTTTTATATAAATATATTATAGTAATATTTATTTATAAAGGAGGAAATAATGATTGATTACAAGATCGAACCAGAGAAAATAAGTATTGATGAACTTAACTTTCATAAGTTTATCAAGTGGGCAGAAAAGCTTTGTGAAGAAGGAGACTTAAATGGTTCTTTCAGTGTATTAGAAAGAGCTGAAAAGTTTTTAGGATACGCTAACTTAGTTGAACCTAAACAACAATCTTTTTATGGAAAAATTTTATCTCAGCGGATTATTTGTAATAAGCACTTATGGCAGAATAAAAGAGATCTTAAGTATTTAAAGCTTATGTCAGAAGATGTTTTGTCAGGATTGAATTTAAAGATTTCCAAGAATGAAAAAGCTGTTTTTTGTTTAAGATGTGGAGATGTTTTTGCTGCTCAAGACGATTTTGATAAAGCTGAAGAAAATTATCAATTAGCTTATGATTTGGTTAATAAAGGTGATTTTGCTGAGGCGGAATACTTAGGTCATTTAGCAGAAATTAAAAGCCGGAATGGTAAAAATGCAGAAGCTTTAAAACTTTTTGAAAAAGCTTTATTTATAATGCAAACCCAGGCAGAAATTAGACCTTTTCATAAATTAATAATAGAATCAGGTTTATATATGAGGCTTGCTAAATGTTTATTCGCAACTGCACACTATTATATGGCTATGAAGTTTTTATTCAGATCTTATAAAATGTGCTTGAAGTTAAAGTTTATTCATGGGATGCCTCAAAGGCTTAAACAATTTCACCAAAATTTATCAGGGCGGGGAGCTTAGTTTTTAATTTAACTCAAGGCTTGTTCTTGAGTTTTTATTTTGACTAACGATTTCTAATTCGATAAAATCAGCTTATATTAAAGGAGGAAAATTATGAGCGACTATATAAATCAGTTTAATATCGTTAAAAAGATTGGATCAGCTTTAAAAGTTTCGACTGTTGTTAGTTGTATTTTTCAAGTTTTAACTGATCTTCCTGATGCCAATATTGATGAGTATCATAGATTAGGAAAAACTGAAATTTCAATTAGTCAGCCATCTTTGTTGAGGTTATTAGGAAAATTAACACCAAATGATATTCTTATCATAGAAGACAAATTAATAGAATATGGCGAGACTTTTGGTTTTGAAATAAAATTTGTTGTTAATGATTTAGGATTTAGTTTGAAAATTAAAAATCCTATTCCAGAAGATGACCCCACTCCCGATGATGGTGATGGTCCTTATGTCAGTGATGAAGAGTATTATGAGTATGATATTGTCGCTGCGCCATTAGTGATGGGTGCGGCAGCTGGTCGCAGATAGTTTATTTTATAGAAGCGAAATTCGCTTCTTTTTTATTATTCAAATTTATATCTTGAGACAAAAAAAGACCTAAAACTTAGGTCTTAAATAATAAAAATTTATCCAAAGATATTTAGTTTTGAATATCAATCACAACTGCGTGTGCTTCAGCAGGAACCAATGTTAGCTCATCACTATACGCTCTAATTAAATTCATTTTTTTAATTAGTTCGTCAGCTAATTCTGTTTCATTAATTTTCTTGCAAATTTGTATAGCTGTGGGGATTTTGCTTAAAAGTTCGTCAGCAAATTTTCCTTCAGCTCTACTGTATATATTGTAATTAGCAGAATAGCCCAACTCATCTACATTATTTTTAACTTTACCGCCAGCGTATAAGTCCAAGTTAACAAGATTTGCAAATTTTTCAAATGTTTTTATGCATCCTTCAATTAAATCCGGATGGGAAGAGCTTTTTACCGATATCCAGTCATATTCTATCAATACAACTTTATCTAAAGCTGCATTAACCATATTTTTAATAACTTGCTTCCACATTACTTTTGGCATATGCATAAGCACGAATCTCATATGAATTATATCTGGTTGGTTTTGGTTGTTTTGAAAATTAATATCCAGCGTGTCTATGTCGTCAAGCACGCTACCATAAGTAATTACTCCAGGAATATTTTTTTCAAAAAGATTTTCTTTTAAAACTTCAGATATTAATTCACCATCTTCTGTTTTGCCGTTATCAAAGCCGAAATACAATTTTTTCAAACTGTTACATATTTCAGCCATTTGTGTCCCTGGTCCGCACCCAGCATCTAGTATTCTGGCAAAAGGGATATTTTCACAAACTGCTTCGATAATGCTTTTACTAACTTGGTTTGACCACTCAAATGTTTCCAGTCTTTTTAATTCTGTAGCAGGAGCGCCAACCTGATAAATATTTGTTTCCATAAAACCTCCACAAAATTTATTATAAAAACTATTATATTATATAACAAATTGTATATTTTGTCAATATATTAATATATTTTGAAATTTTCTTCAATAAACATTTGACATAAATAAAAAAATGGGATAAAATTTTGATTAAGTTCTACTAGTAATAAAGCTAGTAGTTTTAAATGCTGAAAAATAGCATATTGTCAATTCATATTATGGAAAAGGCCGAAAATAAGCCCAAAATTCGCATCAAGATTCGCGCATATGATCACAAGTTAATTGATCAAAGTGCTAAGCAAATCGTTGATACCGCCAAGAGAACTGGTGCCAGTGTTTCTGGACCAGTACCTTTGCCAACTGCAAAGCGAAAGTACACAGTACTTCGTTCGACTTTTGTCCATAAAGATAGTCGTGAACAATTCGAAATGCGTACTCATAAGCGTATGATCGATATTCTTGATCCAACCCCTAAGACTATTGATTCTCTAACTAATCTAGCTTTACCTGCTGGAGTAGATGTAGAAATTAAAATGAGTTAGACAGTGTGAATTGGTTCTGAATTTTTTAAGCCCAAAAAGCTCCTTAATTCAGATAACTATTCGCCAAATATAAGCAAAGCATCTATAGTAATGTTAAAAGTAATTTTGACATCTATAATAAAGATGAATTGTTTTTATGTGGTGATTAGCCACATTTTTTTATTTATTAAGAACCTGATGTTTGTTTGGTAACATGAAATAGTTTGATACGTAGACAGTTTGCAAACGCCAGACCACGAAGTGGTCGAGAGTGCTGTCGAAGTAGTAAACTATTTCATGTTTCCACCAAACCAATCAAACCCGTATGAAATTTATTGTTGGTAAAAAGTTAAATATGACTCAATACTTCGCAGAAAATGGCGAAGTAATCCCAGTTACTGTAGTTAAGGCTTCTGATATGGTTGTGACTCAAGTCAAAACTGCTGATTCTAAAGATGGTTACAATGCTGTGCAGGTAGGAATTAGTGCTGGTGTTGCAGGAAGCCGCAATGCTAACAAGCCAAAGACTGGTCATTCAAAAGATCTTGGAAAGTTTGGTAAATTTATAGAATTTCGAGTAGAAAATCCTCAAGATTTTACAGTCGGACAAAAAGTAGCAATTTCTCAATTTGAAGTGGGTGAAATGGTAAATGTAATTGGTACTATGAAGGGTCGTGGTTTTGCTGGAGGAATGAAGCGTCATGGTTTTCATGGATTCCCAGCAAGTCATGGTCATAATAAACCTCGTAGTGTTGGTTCTATTGGTCAACGTTACCCGCAACATGTTAATAAAGGACATCGCATGGCTGGCCATATGGGTACTCAGCATGTAACTGTAAAGAATTTGCAAGTTGTTGATATCGATAGCGCTAAAGGTTTAATTTTAATCAAAGGTGCAGTACCAGGAACTCGTAATGGAATGGTTCGAATTTCTACAACCGGTGTTACAAAACCATTATTTATAGAAGTAGTAGAAGCAAAGAAGAAAAAATAATCACTTATGAAGATTCAAGTTTACAATCAAAACGCCGAAAGCGTAGGTGAAATCGAAGTCAGTGACAAGATTTTTGCTGTAAAACCATCTTTGCATTTAATGGCCGAAAGCGTTCGCGCTCAAGCTAACAATGCACGCAAGGGTTTGGCTAATACCAAAACTCGTGGTGAAGTTTCTGGTGGTGGTAAAAAGCCTTGGAAGCAAAAAGGAACTGGACGAGCTCGCGCAGGTTCCACTCGTAGTCCAATCTGGCGTCACGGTGGAGTCACTTTTGGTCCTACTTCAGATCGTAATTGGAGTGTGAAGATTAACAAAAAAGCTAAGACCAAAGCCTTGTTTATGTCTTTATCAGATAAGGCTCGTGATGGAAAGTTTATTGTTATAGAAGGGATTAACTTAGAAAAAGCTAAGACTAAAGAATTTATCAAGATTATGCAGGCTTTTCATACTAAGTTAAATGTACTTGGTAATAAGCAAATGATGGTTCTTCCTAAAAAAGATGAATCCTTAGTCCGCGCTTCACGTAATTTACCAGAAGTAACTTCTGTGTTAGCAACCAGTTTGAATATTACTGATATCTTGAAAACCGATAGTATGCTTGTATTAAAGGATAGTTTACAAGTAATTGAGAAAACTTATTTAAAGGATTCTGCTAAAGCGGTAAAAACCGGAACTGTTAATAAAGCTGTTAAGGCGAAAGCAGAAAAGAAAGAAGTAGTAACCGAGAAAGTAGTTAGTTAAATTAAACAATAACCACTAAAAGTAATGGCAATTTTTTCTAAAAAAGAGAATACTGATGAAGAAGTAAAAACACAAGACGCTGTTGTTGTAGATCAACCAGTATCTAAAGCTTCAGAAGAAGCACCAAAGCAAATGGTGAATGTTGTTAATAGTGGTTTAGGTAGTAAGGGTTTTGTTGTACCACGTATTTCCGAAAAAGCTGGTTTTGTAGCTCGATTTAATCAATACATTTTTACTATTCACGGTAAGCTTAATAAAATTGAAGTTAAGAAAGCTGTTGAAAAAATGTATGGTGTAAAAATTGCTAACATCAATATGATTCAAGTTTCTGGTAAAAGCCGACGATTTGGAAAAAATATCGGCACTCGCAGCGGTTTCAAAAAAGCAATGGTTACTCTAACTCCTGATAGTAAGAAAATTGATATCGTAGAACCAAGTTAATCTTTAGTTAAATTTATGGCTGTTAAACTTTATAAACCAACTTCACCAGGCCGTCGGTTGCATAGCGTAACTGATTACTCTGTACTCAACAAAAAGGAAAAGACTCCTAAGTCTTTGATTATGAGTAAGAGTAAAAATTCTGGTCGTAATAATTCTGGTAAAATAACTGTTCGTCATCGCGGCGGCGGCGCTAATAAGAAAGTTCGTATCGTAGACTTTATTCGCACTGACCGTAAAGATATTCCAGGTACAGTAAAAACTGTTGAATATGATCCAACTCGTACTGGATTTATCTCTTTAATCGATTATCGAGATGGTGTAAAGCGTTTGATCGTTACTCCTATTGGATTAAAGGTTGGAGACCAAGTTATTTATAGTGAAACTGCCGAAATTCACCCAGGTAATCGATTATCAATTGCTAATATTCCGGTTGGAACAATTATTCATGATGTTGAACTGATTCCTGGTCAAGGTGGAAAGCTTGCTAGAAGTGCTGGTAGTAGCGTATTGTTACAAAACACAGAAGGTGGTTACGCATTCTTAAAGCTTCCTTCCGGTGAAATTCGTAAAGTCCGCGAAACCTGTACTGCATCTATCGGACAAGTTTCTAATAATGATTGGATGAACGTACGAATTGGTAAAGCTGGTCGAAAGCGTCATATGGGTTGGCGACCACAAGTTCGTGGTAAGGTGATGAACCCAGTTGATCACCCTCATGGTGGTGGTGAAGGAAGTAACTCAATTGGTATGAAGTATCCTAAGACTCCTTGGGGTAAGCATGCTCTTGGAGTGAAGACTCGTGATAAGAAGAAAGCCTCTTCAAATTTAATTGTTAAGCGCCGTGCTAAAAAGCGTTAATAATGTAGTATGATTAAGAAAGTTAAATAATTATTTATGTCTAGAAGTTTAAAAAAAGGTCCATTTATAGATCCCCGAGTAATGAAGAAAGTTATTGCTGGTAAGCCTGGTGATAAAATCAAAACTTGGGCTCGTGATTGCGCTATCTCTCCGGAGATGGTGGGGTTTACTTTTATGGTTCATAACGGCAAGACTCATCTTGAAGTGTTTGTAACAGAAAATATGGTTGGGCATAAACTAGGTGAATTTTCTCCGACTCGTAAGTTTATTGGTCACGGTGGAAAACTTGCTAAGGAACAAAAAGCGGAAGCTTCTAAAAAATAGACTTTAATAATTTTAATTGATAACTAGATAAAAAATTCAAATGGCAGATAAAACTCTACAAGAGAATACAGTGGTAGCTAAGCAGCTAGTTCGGGCACATGCTCGCAATCTTCGTATTTCCCCACGCAAACTTCGTTTGGTTACAAACCTTGTTAAGAATATGCGAGTTGGTGATGCGTTGGTTCAATTGCAGTTTACTAATAAGAAGGGTGCTCCTATGATTGCTAAGTTGTTGCAGTCTGCTGTTGCTAATGCAGAACATAATTTTTCTTTGAATCGCGATGGGTTATTTATTAAGAGCATTACCTGCGACATGGGGCCTGTTCTCCAACGTGCTTTTCCGCGTGCCCGTGGTAGTGCTTTTGTAATCCGTCGTAAGATGTCTCACGTAAATTTAGTATTAGAAGAAAAAGACGTCAAAAGAAAGAAGTCTACAGCAAAAGTAGTTACAGCAAAGAAAGAATCTAAGCCTGTAAAAACAGTAGAAGGTTCTTTGGGTTTACCAGTAGAAAAGTCTGAAAAGTTACCAAACAACCTTAAGAAAGCTAAAGCAGTACATCATGAAAATGAAGCTGGTTTAGTAGAACAAAAGAAAGTAGAAACTCAGAACTTAAATAAATAATATGGGAAATAAAATCAATCCAACTTCATTTAGACTTAAGGTAACCGATACTTGGAAATCCAAGTGGTATTCCAAAGGTAACTACGTAGAACAACTTAAAGAAGATGTTAAGCTTCGAGAATATCTTGAAAAACATTTACGAAAAGCTGGTCTATCTAGAATCGATATCGAACGTTTGAATGACGGTACAATTACAGTTGTTATTCGAACCACTAAACCTGGTTTAATAATCGGAAAAGGCGGTGCAGGAATCGAAGATCTTAAGAAGAAAGTAAAACAACAACTTAAGATTAAGAGCGAACTTAAGGTTAACATTGAAGAAATTCGTGATGTTAATATGCACGCTCAAGTAATTGCTAATGGTATCGCTGAACAGATTGAACGCCGTGTAGCTTTCCGTAGATTGATGAAACAATCTCTAGAGCAAATCATGCAGGCTGGTGCAAAAGGTGTAAAAGTTACGATTGGTGGACGCCTTAATGGTGCAGAAATCGCACGTAGCGAGCATCTTTCTAGCGGAAAAATTCCTCTTCATACATTACGTGCTGATATTGATTACGCTAAGGCAACTGCTCATACTACTTATGGAACAATTGGAGTAAAGGTTTGGATTTATCGCGGTGATGTATTTTCCGGTAAAGTTAAAGAAATTAATTAAATTAATAACGTTCAGATTTAAAAAAGTTTATGTTAATCCCAAAAAAGGTCAAACACCGCAAACACCATCGCGGTAATAATAAAGGCAAAGCAACTTCAGGTAATTTTATTGCCTTTGGCTCTTTCGCGTTAAAAGCTATGGAAGGCAGTTTTGTTACTGCTCGTCAGATAGAAGCAGCTCGTCGTGCTATGACTCGTAGTGTTCAGCGTGGTGGTAAGATTTGGATTCGTATGTTTCCAGATAAGCCAATGACTGATCATGGTAATGAATCTGTGATGGGTAGTGGTAAAGGTGCTGTGTCTCACTTTGTGGCTGTGATTAAAAAAGGTCGTATTCTATTTGAAATGGACGGCGTTAGCGAACCAGCTGCTCGTGAAGCGATGCGTTTGGCTGCTCATAAACTTCCGGTAAAGACTAAATTCCTAATTAAAGCTTAAAAGTATGAAATATTCAGAAATCACTCAACAATCCCCAGAAGCTTTGCGAAAGGAATTAACTGCCTTGCAAGAAAAGCGAGAAAATCTCAAGATGAAAATCAAGCTCGGCCAAGTTAAAAATACTAATGAATCGTCTATGATTAAAAAAGACATCGCTAGAATATTAACTCGCTTAGCAGTTAACTAAATTAAATTTATGGAAAAGCATACTACAAAACAACAGATGTCTGGCACAGTCGTCTCGAATAAGATGGATAAAACCGTAGTGGTTAAGGTTGATATATTAAAACGTCATCCTAAATATCACAAAAGTTATACTAAGTCTTATCGATACAAGGCTCATGACGAAGATAACAGCTGTGAAATTGGCGACAAGGTCACTATTGAAGCTAGTCGTCCGATGAGCAAAGACAAGAAATTTACTGTTCTCAAGAACGCGGCATAATTACCGCTTTAACTCACTAATACTTTTATGTTACAAATTAGATCATATATTAAAATCGCAGATAATACTGGCGCTAAAGTCGTCAACTTGTTCAGCGTGAACGGAAAAAACAAACGCCGTTATGCACGAGTTGGAGATATTATCGCTGGATCTGTTCGCCAGGCTGCACCGAATAGCTCGGTCAAAAAAGGCGACAAGATTTATGCTGTAATTGTTAGAACTAAAAAAGAAATTCGTCGCAAAGATGGATCTTATATAAGATTTGATGAAAACGCAGGAGTATTAGTAGATAAAGAAAAAGGTGAACCAAAAGGTACTCGTATCTTTGGTCCAATCCCTAGAGAAGTGCGTGATGCTGGTTTTGCTAAAATTGCATCTTTAGCTCCCGAAGTAATTTAATTTATAGATTGATTTATAATATGTCACAGGTAAAGTTAAAAATTAAGAAAGGCGATACTGTCAAAGTGTTGTCCGGCAAAGACAAAGGTAAGACTGGAAAAGTGTTGCGCGTTCTTCCTAGTATCCATAAAGTGGTAGTAGAAAACGTCAACATGCATACCAAGTTCGAACGTAGTAAGCGTGCTGGTCAGCCTGGTCAGAAGATTACTTTTGCTGGAGCAATGGCTTCTTCTAAAGTAATGTTGATTGATCCGAATTCCGGAAAACCAACTCGAGTTGGATACCAGATTTTAGAAAACGGTACTAAGCAAAGAATCGCTAAGCAAAGTGGAAAGGCTATCTAATATTATGAATCGATTACAAGAACAATATAATAAAGAGATCGTTCCAGCTTTAAAAGAGAAATTTGGTTACACTAATATAATGGCTGTACCTAAGATCAAGCAAGTTAATCTTAATATCGGTGTTGGGCGATACCTTAAAGACAACAAGTTTATGGAGTCTATTAAAAAAGATTTTACTAAACTTAGCGGTCAAGCTCCTGTAGAAACTATGGCTCGTAAGTCTATTGCCGGATTCAAGGTACGCGAGGGTCAGCAGGTAGGTTTAACAGTTACACTTCGTGGAACTCGCATGTATGATTTTCTAGATAAGCTCATCAGTGTGGGTCTACCTCGTGTAAAAGATTTCCGAGGAGTTTCTCGTAAAGGATTTGATGGAAGAGGTAATTACAACTTAGGACTTAAAGAACATCTTGTATTTCCAGAAATTTCCCAGGACGCACTTGAACATATTTTCGGACTCCAAGTTACGATCGTTACTAACGCAGGCAAGAATGAACCTGCATATGAATTATTAAAGCAAATGAAGTTTCCCTTCAAAGATTAATTAACAATAATGGCAAAAAAATCTCTAATCGCAAAAGCAAATAGAAGCTTAGTCAAACCGAAGTTCTCTACACGAGTTATTCGCCGTTGTTTTAAGTGTGGTCGAAAAGCAGCTTTTATGAGAGATTTCTCACTTTGTCGTATTTGTTTCAGAGAATTAGCGAGCCGCGGAGAAATCCCTGGTGTATCTAAGGCTTCTTGGTAAGAACTAAATCAAACTACTATGTACACAGATCCAATTTCAGACATGTTAACAAGAATTCGCAATAGCCTAGCTAGTAACAAGGCGGATTTAGTTATGCCATATTCTAAGTTTAAGCATAGCTTGGCTAAAGTTCTTCTTGAAGAAGGATTCTTAGCAGGTGTGAATGAACTTCCTGGCCGAATTAAAATGTTACAGATTAATTTAAAATATGATCAATCCGGTAATCCAGTAATTTCAGGAGTGAAGCGTGTTAGTACTCCTGGACAAAGAATTTATTTACCAGTAACCAAAATTCCTCGAACAAATGGTGGCTTTGGTGTTACTGTAGTTTCAACTTCTAAAGGTCTAGTTACAGATAAGCGTGCCCGCAAGGATCGTATCGGCGGCGAAGTAATTTGCCAAGTCTGGTAATAATAAGAATATAAATATATGAGTAGAATAGGAAAAAAACCAGTCATCTTACCGCAAGGCATTACTGCCGAGCTAAAAGACAATCATCTTACTATCAAAGGTAGTAAGGGTACTTTAGAATTAGATATTCATCCTAAAGTAATTGTAGAAGTTAAAGATGGAGAAGTAACAGTTGATGTTGCTAAAAAAGAAGATCGTCGAGAAAAAGCTCTATGGGGTTTGTTTAGGGCCTTAGTTCAGAATATGGTAGAAGGTTTAACTAATGGATATTCCAAGCAACTTGATATTGTGGGAGTTGGTTTCAAAGCAGAAGTCCGTGGTCAAACTTTGGTATTGAACTTAGGTTTTTCTCACCCAATTGATTTTGAAATTCCAGCTGGTGTAGATGTAAAAGTAGAAAAAGATCCAGCTAAGGTGACTATTCAGCAATACCAAACTACTGTAACTTTATCCGGGATTGATAAGCATTTAATTGGACAAGTAGCAGCAAATATCCGCGAACTAAAAAAGCCAGAACCTTATAAGGGGAAGGGCGTTCGTTATAGTGATGAAAATATTTTGCGCAAAGCTGGTAAGGTTGTTAAAGCGGTTGGTAAATAATAGTTGAAATATAGTAAATAAGAAATATATGAATAAACAAGAGCACAAAATTTTAAAACATAAATTACGCAAGGGTCGAGTTCGTAGCCGTGTAAGCGGAACTGAAGCTAGACCTCGTTTAAGTGTGTTCAGGTCCAATACTCAGATTTATGCTCAAGTAATTGATGACTTAAGTGGAAAAACTTTAGTGGCAACTTCTAGTATTAATATTAAAGCTGCTGGGAATAAAGTTGATCAAGCTGCTCTAGTTGGTAAAGATATTGCATCACAGTCTATTGCCAAGGGTGTTAATTTGGTTGTATTCGACCGTGGTGGTTATAAATATCATGGCCGCGTCAAAGCTTTAGCCGAAGCAGCACGCGAAGCAGGATTACAGTTTTAAACTAATTTAATTATATGGAAAAAAGACAAGGTAATAGAAGAAACAATTCAAGAGAAGGTCAAGAGCCTCGCGAATTCGACCAAAAAGTGGTAGAAATCAAACGCGTTACTCGTGTGACTGGTGGTGGTAAGCGTATGCGCTTTCGTGCCTTAGTGGTTATTGGTGACCATAAAGGTAAAATTGGAATTGGTTTGAGAAAGGGTATGGATGTAACCGAAGCTGTAAACAAAGCTGTTAATGCTGCTAAAAAAAGCATGATCGTTGTACCAATTATTAATGATACAATTCCTCATCAGGTTAATATCAAATACAAATCTAGTAAACTTTTGATGTTGCCAGCTCGTGTTGGTACCGGTGCCATTGCTGGTGGAGCTGTACGTAGTGTACTTGATTTAGCGGGTGTAAAGAACGTAATCAGTAAAATGATCGGTTCTAATAATAAGACTAATAATGTCAGAGCTGCTTTTGAAGCTTTTAAGCAAATGCGTAGCAAAGAAGAAATTAAAAAGAGTAGAGCATAATTTGTTTATCACGAAGACAGCGCTCTCGCTCGCTTCGCGAGCTGGCGCTAGCAGACTGTCTTCTAGCTAAACAAATTATGTTTACCATTTAAAGCATATGATTAAATTACATCAATTAAAACGTCATCCAAAATCTACTAAGCGCCGTAAAATTATCGGTCGTGGTCTTGGTAGTGGAAGCGGTACTTATTCTGGCCGTGGAGCTAAGGGACAGAAATCTCGTACTGGACACTCTAAGTCACCAGCTGCATTCGAAGGTGGACGTCAGCCATTAATCCGTCAAATTGGTAAACTTCGCGGATTCAAGAGTTTGGCTCCTAACGCCAAGGCTGTAAAACTCGACTTGTTGAATAAGTTTGAAGATGGTGCAGAAGTCACACTTACTACATTGAAAGCTCATGGAATTATTGATAGCGGAGTAAAGAAGGTAAAGATTTTAAAAGGTGAGATCAAGCGTAAGCTTGTTATCAAAGTTCCGGTTTCCAGTTCGGCAAAGGCTTCTATTGAAGCTGTTGGCGGAAGTGTAAAATAAGATTGTCCAGGAAGAGGGATTGACTCTAGGAGCCTCAGCGCACAGCATGCCCAAATTTCGAAGAAATTTGGAGCAGGCGTAGCGGTTCAGCGACGAGGAGGCAATCCTTCTGACTGGACTTTTTTATTAGACCTCATCCTTAGATTAAAGGTATAATATAAACATATGAATAAAATTAGTTTAATTTGGAAAACCAAAGACTTGCGCTGGAAAATTATGATGGTGCTTGTCCTATTATTATTGACTCGTGTTTTGGCTCATGTTCCAATCCCTGGTATAAGTGTGAGTGGATTAAAAGCTTTCTTTGAAAGCAATCAATTCTTGAACTTATTAAATGTGTTCTCTGGGGGTGGATTGAAAAACTTTTCGATCGCGATGCTTGGAGTAGGTCCTTATATTACTGCTTCAATTATTATGCAGTTATTAGTAATGATCGTACCTTCCCTTACAGAACTTCAAAAAGAAAGTGGGGAAGCAGGGCGGGTTAAAATTAACCAGTATACAAGATTCTTAACTATACCCTTGGCATTATTATCTGGTTTTGGAACTATTCGTTTGTTGCAAAGTCAGGGTGGTGCAGAATTACTAGGAGCGTTTAGCCCTTTTCAGTGGTTTTTAACTTTACTTACAGTAACCGCCGGAACTATGTTGGTAATGTGGATTGGTGAAATTATTTCTGAATATGGTATTG